>CAMJFC010000041.1 GCA_946404865.1 uncultured Prevotellaceae bacterium | reverse complement strand
TCAAGTGAAATCTATACGATCAAGTGAAACCCTGTTAAAACTTACTGCCTATCGAAAATTTGACGAAATTCAAGCCCTAAGTCCACCTTTTTATATATCCAAGTGATATATATTAAGGTGGCAAGGCGGAATATGCATGCATACGACGCCTGAAAAATCAAAGATGTATTACACATAGTTTATACGTTTTAACCTAGAAACCTAAGTATGAATTTGAATCTCAGAAAAACAGTGCTGCTGATGAGCGCATGCGCCGCCGTAGGATTTGTCTGCCCCGCATACGCCTCAAACGAAACTGCCCCACAGGCAGTACAGCAGTCAAAGACAGTGAGCGGTACCGTCGTCGATGCCGATGGCCCAGTCATTGGTGCCACCGTACTCGAGAAAGGTACTTCGAACGGAACAGTTACCGACATCGACGGTAACTTTACTCTCAATGTGCAACCCGGTGCTACCATCGTGATTTCGTATGTGGGTTACAAAACGCAGGAAATCGCAGTGGGCAACCAGTCGGTCATCAACGTCAACATCGCTGAGGACGCCGATGTGCTCGAGGAAGTCGTGGTCGTCGGTTACGGTGTGCAGAAGAAAAAACTCGTCACCGGTGCCACGGTTGAGGTCAAAGGTGATGACATCACCAAACTCAACACAACACAGGTGCTCGGAGCACTCCAGAGTCAGAGCCCGGGTGTAACTATCCAAGCCATTTCCGGTCAGCCGGGTGATGGATTTAAGGTGGCCGTGCGTGGCGCAGGTACAAACAGCGACACCAAACCAATCTACGTCATCGACGGTGTGGCCGGCGGTGACATCAACAACCTCAACCCTGCCGACATCGAGCGTATCGACGTGCTGAAGGATGCCGCTTCGGCTGCTATCTATGGTGCCAACGGTGCCAATGGTGTCATCCTCATCACCACCAAGCAGGGTAAGGCCGGCAAGGTGACTGTCAGCTACGACGGTAACCTCGGTTGGCAGAACGTAGCCAAAGTGCCGCAACTGCTTAACGCACGACAGTTTATGCAGGTGCAGGATATGGTGAACCTCAACAATGGCGGCAGCAACTACGACTGGGCTTCGTTCTTCCAAGTGGCTACCGACGAGGCTGGCAATCCCATAGGACCAACAGCGGTCAATCAGGGCTTGCTCGAGGCTTACACCAACGGAAGCAATGCCGGCACCAACTGGATTGACGCCATACGCAACAAAAATGCCATCACCACGTCACATGCTCTCAATGTGGCAGGTGGTTCCGACATTTCAAAATTCTCTACAGGTATCGGCTACCAGTATCAAGACGGTGTGTTTGGTAATATGGCAAAGTCTGACTTCCGCCGCTTCACTTTCCGTCTCAACTCCGAACATGTTATCCTGAGAAGTGCCAACAAAGGTTTCGATGTCATCAAGTTCGGTGAGAATATGTACTTCCAACATCGGCAGAACCAAGGTCTGCAGATTGGCAACCAGTATAGCAATGAACTGTCGAACATGCTGCGCGCCAACCCGCTCATACCCATGTACGACGGTGAAGGCAACCTGACCAGCCACGACTATCTCAGCCAATCGGGATGGTTCGGATTCAACAGCTACATGGCCAACCCCGTATATAACATGCTGAACGGGCAGAGTGCCAACAACAAGTCGAAGAGCTTCAACATGAATGCCGTGGCATACATCGAGGTGCAGCCCATTAAGAATTTGATTTACCGCGGACAGGTGAACTATAACCAAAGCTCATGGTCGTGGAGGGCGTACCTGCCAGAGTATTACAGCAATGACCAAGGCGGCAAGCGCGATCTTGACCAAGTGACACAGCAGACTGGTCTCGGCTGGGGATGGGGCATGACCCACACGCTCAACTATAAGTTCAACCTTGACAATAATAATTTCGACGTGCTCGTCGGTACTGAATACGGCGAGAGTCGTCCCGGCTTTGGTGAGTCTCTCAACGCCACTTCCACAGGAAGCATCTTTGGAAACATGAAGCAAGCCTACGTCGGCTTGACAGAAGACCGCTCAGGTGCTACCGTCGATGGAAAACCTTATGGCGATGAGAACTCTCTCTCCTACTTCGGACGTATCAACTACGACTACAATGAAACCTATATGCTGAGCCTCGTGCTCCGCGCCGACGGGTCTTCCAAGTTTGCCGATGGCAAGCGATGGGGATACTTCCCCTCAGTGAGCGCTGGTTGGGTGGTCACCAATGAGAGTTTCATGCAGAGCACTGCCAACTGGCTCGATTTCTTGAAAATACGTGCAGGATGGGGCCAGAATGGTAACAAAAACATCGGCGACGCCTTTGCTTACATGACCACATTCAGCTATGGCGCTTTCGGTAACTATTCTTTCGGCAGCACAAAGGACAACTCTACACAGGGCGCTTATTCTACACGTTTGCCTAACGCCGACTTGACATGGGAGACTTCAGAGCAGATTGACCTCGGATTCGACGCCCGATTCCTCGGAGGACGCCTTAGCGCTACCTTCGATTGGTATAGCAAGAAGACAAAAGACCTGCTGCTCTATGTGCAGATTCCCGCTTCAACAGGTTTTGCACAGCAGTGGCGCAATGCTGGTACCGTGAAAAATAGCGGTATAGAACTCGCCTTGAACTGGCGCGACCAAATCGGCTCTGATTTCCACTACAACGTGGGGTGGAACATGGCACTCAACAAGAATGAAGTGACCGAAATCAATGGTACAGTGAAATATATCAATGGAGGTAACGACCTGCTGGCACAGAACACCGGTACCATGGCTCGCATGGAAGAAGGACACCCCATCGGGTTCTTCTATGGATATAAGACCGAGGGCGTAATGCAGAACGAGGCTGACGTACAGGCTTATCTGGCCAAAAACTGCGGCGGCGATGCAGCCAACTCTTTACAGGGTGGGAACATCAAACCGGGCGACTTGAAGTTTGTTGATGTCAACGGCGACGGTGTAATCAACGAAGACGATAAAACCGACCTGGGCGACCCACATCCCGATGTCACCATGGGCATTACATTAGGCGCCGACTATAAAGGCTTCGATATCAGCCTTACAGGATATATGGCTCTTGGACAGCAGGTGGCTCGCTCATGGCGTAAGTTCACCGACGGACAGTATGAGAACTATACGACAGAGGTGTATGACTACTGGCACGGAGAGGGCACGTCTAACAAGTATCCGCTCTTGGCTCCAGGCAACAGCGGACCTAACTGGCAACAGGTGTCCGACCTCTATGTGGAGAACGCAGGATACTTCCGCCTCCAAAATCTCACACTGGGCTATGACTTCAAGAATATCTGGAAGAGCTGCCCGTTCACACAACTCCGTCTCTACTTCACCGCACAGAACCTGTTCACCATCACCAAATACAAAGGTATGGATCCTGAAAACGGTATGGCTCTCAACGGGAGTGAACCCTGGGTCACGGGCGTTGACGTAGGTAACTATCCGCTGCCGCGTACTTATATGGTGGGTGTTAACATTAAATTCTAATCATAATGAGAATAACGATGAAAAAAATATTATATTTCGCTGCGGCGGTAGTTCTTGGTCTGGGTGTGACTTCTTGTTCGCTTGATTCCGAGAACCTGACCGACAGCACTTCGGAAAACTTCCCGCGGTCAGAGAAAGATGTCACCGCATCGCTCGCTGCTATCTATGAAAACCTCAATGCAGTCAATGCGAATCCGCAGATGTCGTTCTACTACCTCTCCATGCTCGCTTCTGATGACAATCTCGGTGGCGGCGGCGCCAACGACAAACTGATGCAGGCGCTCGACCTGATGTGTAACTACAATGCCAACATGACCGAGCAGTTCTATAAAGACCGCTACGAGGGAATCGGACGTGCCAACGCACTGATTCAGGCACTTCCAAATACCGACCTGGCTGACGAAGTGAAAGCACAAGCACTCGGAGAGGCTAAGTTCCTACGCGGATTCTACTACTATGAACTGGCTTCACAGTATGGCAACGTGCCCCTCAACCTTCAGCCCGGTGATGACAATGCACAGGGTGACGTGACTGCCCTCTGGGCGCAGATTCTCATGGACTTGCGGGATGCCGCGAAAGACATGCCAGCAAAAAAACTCTCCGACGGACATATCGATAAATATACTGCCGAGGCTATGCTCGCACGCGTGTGGTTGTTCTATACCGGCTTCTATGGTAATGGTACAGATATCGCTGCTCTCACCAGCACAAGCTATAAACCGCTCACCAGCGTGGACCTGCCGGATGGCTCCACACTCACAAAACAGGATGTGATTGGATATATCGATGACTGTGTGAACAATTCCGGGTATGAACTTGTTGGCGATTATCGCAACTTGTGGGCTTATACCAACGAGTATTCCGTAGAGTCGTATCCTTACACCGCCGGACAAGGACTGAAGTGGGTGGAGGATGACAATGCCGTGAACCCCGAATCGATGTTTGCTATCAAGTTCAATAAACTGGCTTCGTGGAGCACTACTATCGGTTACGGCAACGGCTACGCCCTCCACTTCGGAATCCGTGGCGGTCAGGATGTGGATAAAACCTTCCCCTTCGGGCAGGGATGGGGCGCAGGACCTGTGGCACCCAACCTCGTGACCGACTGGCAGGCTGCCAACCCGAACGACGTGCGCCTGGAAGCATCGATACAGGATGTGCGCGAACTGCCTGAATATCAGTTCGGAGGTGCCACCTGGGCCGACTTTATCCAGGAAACCAATTGGTTTGAGAAAAAACAGTGCGCCATTGCAGGTTTCGACGGCACAAAGTATCAGCCTTGCTTTGAGGCCATCATGTATGGAGACAAAGGATGGGAGAACGGTGTCAACTTCCAGACCTCTAACATACACGATCTCGTGCTGCTACGCTTCGCCGATGCATTGCTGATGCAGAGCGAATTGAAGGAGGATGTGTCGGGTATCAATAAGGTACGCGAGCGTGCCGGATTGGCCCCTGTAGCCTCCTACTCGCTACAAGCCCTGCAAAACGAGCGCCGCTGGGAACTCGCTTTCGAAGGCGTGCGCTGGAACGACATCCGTCGCTGGCACATTGCTGCCGCCGCTCTGGAGAAACAAACCAATCAACCCACTTATTCGCGTGGGAAAACCGATGTCAACTCCGCACATAACGGTGGTTATACTGCCCGCTATAATGCTACTGCAGGTTTCCAGAAAATGCCTGAGAACCAAGTGCTACAAGGCCGCGTCGTGCAGAATCCAGGATGGACCGGCTCTGACTCTGAATACCAAGGCTGGTAAACCCTATAATGTCTAACACAGCAAATAAAGAAATCAATTTTATGAAAAAGATATTTTATGTGATGCCTTTGCTGGCGATGGCTTTAACTGCTTGCGACCCCTCAGAGATTGATGGAGCCGGCGAGTGGGCACAGTTCGACATCAACCAGCTGCAGGCTACGGCCACACCTGTTCAGGTGGATGGAAAAAACGGAAACGTGATTCATGTGGCTTCCAACTCACCTGTGGTGACGGCATGGGATGCTGACCAACTCGTGGAATCGACCACACACACTGTTACTACTGAAGGGAATATCTATGTGACCAAGCTGGGCACAAACAATATTCGCGTGATGGCAACCAACAACGGAGGCGCTCCTGCAGTCAAGGAGATCTCTGTTCAAATCGATACCATCAGCTATATCACCGATGCTATCAAAAATCGCCTCTGTATCGGGCAGAGTGGTGCTCCCACCTATTTCGGACAGGGATTTAATGTCGCCAACATCACGATTTCGCAGACGATTGACCAACTGACCGGTAAGCCGGGCAACAGCATCACCATCACAAAGAACACCAACCCGGCTCTCTGTACTTTCAGATGGGGTAGCAGCAAAATCGAGACAAACATCGGTAAGATTGTGACTTATGCACTCGATGTCGAGCAGGAACTCTTTGTTGACTTCCTCGATGCACGTGGCGTGGCTGCTACATATAGTCTCGGTAAGTTTACTGCACAAGCCTATTCCGACCTGCCCGAGGGCATTAAACTGCTGACCGGCTATGACCCGGTGACCGCGCCTACGGCTACCAAGACATGGACCATGGCTCCGGAGAACAACTGGGGTAATGGTGGCAACAATGATAAGAAACCGTCATGGTGGACCACTACCGTTTGGGATCAAGGTGGTTCGCAAGGTACGCTGACCTTCGACTTCGCAAACAGCACCCTGACGAAGCAACTGGAGAAGGAAGATGCGACAGACGGTGACAAGTCTGGCAGTGGACCGTTCTCGCTCGACTTCTCTGCTGAAAACGCTGAGACGAACGTACTCTTCGTACTGAATACCACCGAACCGGGTAACATTATCCACCCGATTATGATTAACCAAGGTGATTATCACCCGACACGTTATGAAGTGACTTTGATTGACGAGGACAACCTCGTGCTCCGTGCGCAGCATACCAATGATGCCACATGGGAAGGCTGCTTCTGGGTGATGGTTAAAGTGGACGAGTAAATCATTTCTTCACACTCTGATAAAAACCGCCCCGCGCTGAAAAGCGGGGCGGTTTTTTCCTGTCGTATGTTTTGTCGTTTCATGGATTTACTATAACTTTGCACCGATATGAAACAGGTCTTTTCTTTATGGGCGCTGGCTCTCATTTTATGGACGGCTGCGGCTTGCGGCAGTCGCGAGCAACAGCCTTTATGCCATATCTCAGGCTTTGCTCCTGATTCAGTGATGGAAGGGCAGCAGGTGTTCTTGGTGCCTTTCTACAATGGCACCAAGGCGAATGTCGATTCCACTGTGGTCAAAGACGGAAAGTTCGAGTTCTACTCCGATACGCTGATGATGGCGAAGATCCTCACCGCTTTTCGTTTGCAGTTGGATGTACAGCCGTTGCTCGTCGTGGTGGATCCGGGCGAAGTGGAGGTGACCATCGCCTCGGTCAGCAGCGGGAGAGGAACACCGCAAAACGACTCTTTACAGTCGTGGAAAGAACTTACCGAGCGTTATCATGCTGAAGATGCCGCACTGCGTGGCGCCAACGACTCCGCTAAAGCCGACAGTATCAGAAAGGATTATCTCAACACCACCCGGCGGATGGCCGATAGTTTGAAAGAAGGGGTGCTACACGATTTCTTGATGAGTATATTATGAAAAAATACAGTCGGTTAGTTGTGCAATGGGGGCTGACGATGCTCTTCGCCCTCGTGGTCTTCCTGTTTTGGAACATCAAGTATCCCTTTGTGCTCTCTTATCAAGAGCAGTTCCAGTTATTTCTCGCAAATGGCTCCTATTTCCGAGAAGCACTCGCTGTGCCGGGTGGTCTGGCCCGTTATCTTGCCGAATGGTTCGGGCAGCTCTATATCAGCTTCACCGCCGGTGCCATCGTTCTGGCCGTGGCATACGTGCTGATACAACGCCTCGTGTGGAGGTTGTGCTGCAAGGTCTTCGAATCGGAGGGCAATCAGCCCCTTACGGCCTATTATCCACTCACGTTTCTACCCTCAGTCCTTCTGTGGGTTTTGATGGGTGATGAAAGCGTATTGCTGGCTTATGGTGTCTCGCTGGTGGTGTGCCTCATGGCAATGTGCGTATGGCCTGTGACGTTGAGATGGCAGTTGCCGGCGGCTGCCGTGCTCATACCGCTGGTGTATTGGATAGCCGGACCGATGGTGCTGATGGTTGCCGTGTTTGTAGCGCTCAGGCTTCTTGCTTCAAACAAGGGTAGGGGGTTGCTCGTCGGAGTGGCAGTCATATTGTGGGCAGTGGCATGTATCCTGCTGAGCGCAAACATTACACCTTATCCCACTGACCGTCTGTTGGCTGGCATTGGTTATTACCGCTTGTTGGCTACGCATCCCTTGTTGATGGCATTGATACCGTTGTTATGTGCATTGTTGCCTTTCTTGCTGCGTATGTTGCCAGCTATAAGGGCATGTAAAACACGGTATGCCTCTTTTGCCACATTTACGCTCCTGACTGCGGTGGCTGCGGCAATATTGGTGGCGGATGCTTACGACCCACAGAAATACGAACTGATGGAGTATGACCATCTCGTGCGAACGAAGCAGTGGGATGCCATCGTGGCCAAAGCCGAGAAGCACCACCCCGACCTGCCCATGAGTGTGTGTGCCAACAATCTCGCATTGGCCATGAACGGACAGTTGGGCGACCGCATCTTCGAGTTTTATCAGCACGGCAGCGAAGGGCTGTTACCGCCCTTTCAAAAACATTTCACCTCTGACCAACTGACAGGCGAAGTGGCATTCTATTTAGGGCTTGTCAATACTGCACAGCGGCTCGCCATGGAGTCTATGGAGGCCTTGCCAGACCAGCGCAAAAGCGTCAGAGTGGTGAAGCGCCTCGCAGAGACGAATCTCATTAACGGGCAGTACGATGTGGCACGAAAATACCTGAAACTGCTTCAGCAGACCATGTTCTATCGCGACTGGGCAAGACAGATGGAAGCCTTGCTCGCCGACGAAGATAAAATCAATGTTCACCCGCTCTACGGCTGGCTGCGCAAAAGCAGGCTCGATAACAACTTCCTCTACAGCGAAGATGAAGCAGATAAAGCGTGTGGGCAGCTGTTGATGAAAAATCCGGAAAACATGATGGCTGTGCAATATCTGCTGATGATGCCGCTGCTTGACGGCGACCTCGACCGTTTTATGCAATACGACCAGGTGGTGAATGAACAAATAGAATACCATCCGCGTGCCGTGCAAGAGGCTGTGGCTTTCGCCTGCATGCAAGCACGGAGACCTGTGCCACCGGGAACGGTCAATCCCGTGGTGCTCCGAAGCCTCGACGGCTTCATGCGAGCATGGCAGGACGGACCTCAATCGACGGCGCTCGATGCTTATAAGAATACGGTGTGGTATTATCTTACTGTAGGCCAATCTAACATTCAACGCAGATGACCCTGCACACTCGATGATGGTCTTCCGGCGGCACGAAGTTGCCACGAACCATTTGAACAAAAGGTCCAATTCGGGGCAATTTGTTAACATTTTTATCTCGACTGGCTTATAATTCCCGAATTTTATCTAAATTTGCAGCGAATATCATTGAAAGCCTATGGAACGCTTTTTCAATACCGCAGGACCTAACCGCGTAGAAGACAACTATACCATCGACCCGCTTACTCGGATTGACTTGGAAGACATTCTGATGTTGATTCGTCAGAAAAAATATTTTGTGCTCCATGCACCTCGTCAGACGGGTAAGACCTCGTGTCTGTTGGCTTTGCGCGACTACCTGAATGAGCGCGGCGACTATATCTGCGTATATGCTAACGTAGAGGGCGGACAGGCATCGAGAAACAACGTGGAGAGCGTGGTGCGTTCAACCATCGACACGCTGACAGGTGCCGCCCGTCTTATCCTTCGTAATGATAAAGCAGATGTGGCACGCAACCGTGTACAAGGTTTAGGCATCGATTCTATGCTTTCACAATATCTCTCTCTCTTATGTCAATCACTTGATAAATCACTTGTGCTTCTGATAGATGAGATTGACGCGTTGGTAGGCGACAGTTTGGTGAGCGTGCTGAGGCAAATACGGGCGGGATATGCAGACCGACCTGCTGCCTTCCCCCATAGCATTGTGCTCTGTGGCGTGCGAGATGTGCGCGACTACCGCATCGTGCTCTCCAATCAAGACATCGTGACTGGAGGATCGGCATTCAACATCAAGGCAAAATCGCTGAGGCTCGGCAATTTCTCCAAAGAAGAAATACACGAACTCTATATGCAGCATACGCGCGAGACGGGGCAGGAGTTCGACGAGGAGTGTTTCCCGATGATATGGGGAGCCACAGAGGGGCAGCCTTGGCTTGTCAATGCCTTGGCTAATGAGGTAACCTATGAAATGCGTGAGTGCCGCGACCGCTCGGTGCGCATCATCCCCGAGATGATTTACCAAGCGCAGGAGCGCATCATCTACCGCCGCGACACCCATTTCGATATCCTCATCGACAAACTGAAAGAGGAGCGCGTACGCCGCGTCATCGAACCAATATTGGCAGGCGAGGATGAACCCGACGAGGCCTTGATACCATCAGACGATGTGCAGTATGTAGTTGATATGGGACTCATCAAGGCGGAACGGCGCGAGACACGTCGCATAGCCAATGGCATCTATCGGGAAATCATCCCCCGTGAATTGACATGGAGCACGCAGACGGCCATGACGCAGCAACCGCAGTGGTATCAGCGCGAGGACGGCAGCATCGACATGCCGAAACTGTTGGAGAATTTCCAGGAGTATTTCCGTCAGAACTCCGACGCGTGGATAGGTAAGTTCGACTATGCCGAGGCTGGTCCGCAGTTGCTGTTGCAATGTTTCCTGCAACGTATCGTCAACGGGGGCGGATATATCGACCGTGAGTATGGTCTCGGCCGTCGCCGCACCGACCTGCTGGTGCGTAAACCGCTGACAGACCACTATGGTGGCCCGGTGCAAAAGGTGGTGCTGGAGTTGAAGATTCTACGCGGTGACTTGGAGAAAACCATTGAGAAAGGCTTGCAGCAGACGTGGGAGTACATGGATATCTCCGGCGGTGTGGAAGAAGGCCATCTCATCATCTTCGACCGCTCGAAGACGAAGCCGTGGGAGGAGAAGATTTGGCGCAGAGAAGCCGTGTATCAAGGTCATCCCATCACCGTGTGGGGGATGTAATCAACAATGTAAGTGTCACTCGCGTAAGTTTTTAAAATGGATATGAAAATCGTAAAATTCGTTTTTGTCTTGCTGCTTCTGAGCGGCTTTTGTGCCTGCACTGACCGGCCTTCCGACCCTAAGCAGGTGGCGGAGAAGCCCGACATTTATCCCGACTACATAGATGTGACGGTGCCTGTGGGCATCGCACCGCTCAACTTCAATATGAAGGGCGACTGCGAACGCATGGATGTGACCGTGAAAGGACAGAAAGGGGGTGAAATCAACGCCAATGGCAACTACGCGGATTTTGACACCGATGAGTGGCACGAATTGCTGGAACAAAACAAAGGCCAGGACCTGACCGTCACCGTCTGTGTGAAAAACGACGGACAATGGACGCAGTATCAGGATTTTAACATCCATGTGAGCCCATACGACCTCGATGAGTGGGGACTGACCTACCGCCGTATCGCCCCGGGCTATGAGGTGTTCAGCCACATGGGCATTTACCAGCGCGACCTGTCCTCCTTCGACGAGTATGAGGTGTTGGATAATAGCCGTGTTCCAGGACAGTGTCTCAACTGCCATGCGTCGAACCGTACCGACCCTGAACAGTTCGTCTTCCACGTACGTGGACAGCATGGTGCCACAATGATACAACAGCATGGGCAACGCGAGTGGTTGCAAGCCAAAAACGACTTGCTCGGTGGTTCCATGGTCTATCCCTATTGGCATCCGTCGGGGAAATACTGCGCATTCTCAACCAACCAGACGCGGCAGGGATTCCATGTGGTAGCCGATGAGCGCATCGAGGTGTTCGACCTCTCGTCGGATGTGTTTGTCTATCATCCCGACACACACGAGATGCTGACGGATTCGCTTCTCTCCACCCCCGATTGGTCGGAAAATTCGCCCGTGTTCTCGCCCGATGGTAAGACGCTCTATTACATGACGTGTCGGCAACAGGAATATCCTACTCATTTCAAAGATGAACAGTATAATCTCTGCAAAATCAGTTTCGACCCCGAAACAGGGCGCTATGGCAGTCAAGTAGATACCATCTTCAATGCGGTGAAGATGGGGAAAAGCCTCACATGGCCAAGGCCTTCCTACGACGGGAAATATATTCTCTTCACCCTGATGGACTATGGCTATTTCTCGGTTTGGCATAAGGAAGCCGACCAATGGTTGCTCGATTTGAATACGGGTGAGGCAAGGCCTATTGATGAGATAAACAGTAGCGATGCCGACTCGTATCACAATTGGAATGTGAACAGCCATTGGGTCGTTTTCACCTCAAGGCGTGAGAACGGGCTTTACACGCAACTCTTCCTCGCCTCGGTGGATGAACAGGGGCATTTCTCTAAACCGTTCCTCCTGCCGCAGCGGAATCCCAAGGAGTATTACAGCGAGACGCTCTATTCTTTCAATACACCCGATTTCACGAAAGCGAAGGTGGACTTTGATGCCCGCAGCGCAGCCCGCGAGATCTTAAACGATGAGCGGGTGCAGACGAAGGTGAAGTGAGATATGAAAAATGAGCGACCAAGGTAGGTTGCTCATTTTTATTGGGGGATGATCAGCGATGGAAGTTGATGGATTCTTGCTTCATCGCGCGACTGACGTCCATCGCATCGAAGGGCAGGGGACCGCGGCCTAACTCCGGCACATTGAATGACTTCAGACAATTATCGTAGAAATCGGGATGTTCCTGCGGCAGAACGAAGGGCTTGTGAGCCTTGCCCTCACGGTCGATGTAGCAGAAATAGGGTTTGCCATAGAGCCCGTCGTCGCGCTTGGAGGCGAAGACAAACCAACGGCTGTTTGACGACCAACTGTGATAGGTGTCGCTCTTGGCACTGTTGACCACGGCCAATGTGTCGATGGCTCCCGTCTGTAAGTCCATCAGTTGTTGGTCGCTCTCTGTATGCCAGATGGGGAACGTGCCGTAATGTGCCACGGTATAAAGAAGATAACGTCCGTCGGGACTGACTTTGGGATGGCAGACGGAATTTTGAGTGTTGAATGTCGGGTTTTGTGTTTTGAGTGTTGACTGTTGGGGGAATATCGTGTCAACCTTTTCACCAAACGTGCCGGTAGTGGGGTCGAAGGCGATGCGCACCAGTGAATACTGCAAACCCTGAATGTCGTTTTTCTGCAACGGTGCGGCATCGGAGGCACAGTAATAGATAGACTTGCCGTCGGGCGAGAAGACGGGGAACGTTTCCAGAACAGTACTGTCACAAAGCAGTGGACAGTCAAGAATCAGGTTCTTTTCCAAATCGGCCACATACACATCCGACTTCGTGTCGAACACTTCTAAACGTTTCTTCGGCATGGAGTGGAACCCCGGAATGATGATGTTGGTGGAGAAGGTGATGAAACGGCCGTCGGGACTGAAAGCATAATAGACGCTGCCCGACACCATACCATCGGTCTTGATGCCCAACTTCGACAATTTGCCGTCGCGGTTGAGGATGGCACCACCGCCCTCGCCGCGAACATACATCATCGAGAGGTTAGGGTCTTGACTGCCGTAGATGTGGCAGTTCATGCAGCGGTTTTCTACAAGGTTATAATCACTGATGACACGCTCGTCGAACGTTTCCACGCACCGCTCACGGATGGTCAGGTTGTGCCATACCTCATAGTCGGGCTCAATCAAACGGTAGGTGAGATAAGGGTCAACGGTGTCGTTGGTCACCAGCCATGTGAACGACCTGTAGGCGTACCATTTGCCGCCCGTCTTGGCGGTCACCGTCACATCGATGCGCTTGCCCGCAGATGCGGCCAACAAGTCTTTCCAGTCGTCTATGTCGAACTGCACACGATGACCGCGGGTGTTCACCTCCATCATCTCATCGCCGCACGTGGCTGTGACCTGTACGCCCTCGAAGTCGCCGCGCAATAAAAAGTTGAGGGGCGCGATATTCTTGGGGATAGTGATGTCGGTATAGTCAGGGTACATCGGTGGCAGCTCGTTTTTGGCCGTCACATTCTCTGGCTGTTCAGCACACGCTATCAACCAGCAGGTCAGTAGGAGATATAGAATTTTATTCAAACTGTTTATTCTTAGAAAACCTTGTTACAAAACAAATCTCTAACCCCTCACCTCATACCTCTCACCCCTATTAGTATTCCGCCCCTTTCATCTTGTCAAAGAAATACCAGTAGGTGTCTTTGAAAGCGGGGTCGCCACGGCGCTGGTTATATTCCTGGAACCGTTGCAACTGCACAGGGTCTTTGATATATTTTTCCCATTGGTCTTGTGGCGCATCAGAGCCGGCCAAGTAAATCATCAGGGCTTGCTGGTAAATCGGCTTGATGCGCTCGCGCCCGGTGTCGATGCAGAAGAGGTCGTAGTCGCGCTTAAAACTCTTGATGTCTTTGAGCAACAGCAACGAACAAAGCATATAGTCGAGAGCCGCGGTGTTCTCGGGGTTAGACTTCAACAGTTCGGTCATGACAATATGCAGATTGTCGCCCACTTGAAGGGTGTCTGTGCGGTTGATGAATTGCTGTCTGTGGGCAATCTCTGCTTTCACCTCAGGCGTCATGTAGATGCCCGGTGTGTGGTGCTTGGCCCATTGGTGATAAACGATGGTCTTGTCCAACAGCCGCAGGTATTTCATGGCGGCCAGGGTGTCGCCGCTAATCAGGTTGGCCTCGGCCAACCGTTTGGTCATGCGGGTGTTGCGGTTGTCGCGCGAGAAGACGTTGCCCAACATCGCCGCCCGTTCGGTGAAGGTCATGTCGCCCAACACGTAGTATAACTCGTTCATCTGCTTGATGGTGAGCATCGGGGTGTCGGGCCCGATTTGATAGAGTGTGCCCAACTCGATGGTGCTGAGGTCGAACAGATGGTCGGGCAACTCGCCCCGTTGCGCACGAACCAGATAATAAAAGAACGACATGCCGGGAGTGGGCGATTCCTGACTCTTCACGTATGCTAACACTTGGTCGTGGTGACCGAAATAATATTCGTTGTCAACCAACAGTTCTCTTTCCAAATCCATCTCCGGACCGCCGATTCTCCCCAAGCCAGAGTAGGTCAGGTTGTCGTAGGTGTACAATCGGTAGATATTGTTGGTGACAAGGGTGGCACTGAAGATGATAAGGGGCAGCGATGCCATGGTGTACCAACGATAGACGGCCTTTTGTCTGAAAGCACTGATGATGGCTAAAAGGGCTGTCAACCAACAACCATAACCGAACATACGGTAGGAGAAATAGAGGCAGAACACCAGCAAGACGAGCGTGAAGACGAAGTGCCAGCTGCTGATGCGGCACCGGGCGATGTCGTAGAGCAGGAAGACGGCGATGCCGCCACAGACGGCAATGTCGGAGGGAAGGCGATAACTGATGTGGAAGTGCATCACCGCCATGACGGTCATCAGCGCGATGCCCCACCACGCGGCACCATTCCCCATTCCGCAACGTTGCAAGGCACGTCTGAGCAGGTCGCCGGCAGTGAGCAATACCACGGTCAGAATGGCCGGGCCGACATACATATAATAATAAAACTGCGTGAGGAAGTCGCCTGTCAGGCACGCCAACCAAGCGGGTTTGTCGAAATAGGTGCTGACATATTCACTCGACATCAAAAACAGCTGGTTCTGCTCTTGATAATAAAAATGATAGGGGTAGCACAAATGAAAGAAGGCGAAACATGCCACAGCCCACACGGCAATAGCCATGTAAGTAAAAGCCTTCGAAACCCATACACCCGTCTTTGATACGGGGCGTGATGGGTTCGTCCGTTGCGAAAGATGATGAGTTAACTCTCTAATGTTCATTTGCCACCAAAAACAAATGTCCTTTTAACTCCTCTTTTTAACTCCCCTTATTTATCAGCGATACACTCCATCTCCACCAACCACTCGGGACGGCACACTTTAGCATGAACCAATACGCGTGGGATGTGGGGGAAAGCACGTTGCATAAATTCATTGACAACCTCACTGTCAGAACCGTCGCGCAGGTAGATGATGAAATATTGGATGTCGTTCATCGTGGCACCACCGTCTTTCAGCAAAGCTCCGATGTTCTCCAAAAGCCGTGCCGTTTGTCGGCGGATGTCACCCATGTAGATGACGTGCCCGTGTTTGTCGATGCTCGCCGTGCCAGAGATATAGAAGATTTGTTTGTCGTCAAGTGTCAGACGGGTGCCACGTTCGAAGGCCACTCCGTATTCGTGTGTGGGGTTCAGGTGGTCGAGGGCTTTCAAGTAGGTCTTATCGCTCTCCTGAATGTCGGGGTAGGTGAGGAAGTCCATCGCCACCGAGGCACTGCGTGTCTGCGAGAAACCGCCGATGCCAGTGCTGGCGATGAAATGGGTGTCGATGGTGAGACCGTAACGGCGGAAGACATCGTTGCGCGCTTTCACCACTCCTTGGTAGTTGACATCGATGTCAGCCACGTATATCCACGTGCGCACGCAGTGGGTGTCGAGGCGCAACCCCTGTTCGTCCATCCAACGCAGGTATTTCTCAAACAGCATCATCGTCTGCAGGTATGAGTTATTGCCACGCGTTTCCTCTTCGGTCAGACGGATGCTCTGGAACTGGTAGCGGTCGGCCTCGTCGGTCGTCTTCAGCAACAGGGTGATTTTCGAATTGTCGAGTGGCGCTTGCTCCACCACCGATGAGAACGCCGGAGAAATCAGTTCTTGAAACAGCTCTGATTCAACCAGTTGTTGGTATTGGTTTTGCGCGTCACTCAGGAATATTTTGCAGTATTGCAGACGCCGGCCTTCTAATTGCTCCTGGTCGATGTAGTCTCCCACACGAAGGTATAATTCAGCCAGACGTTCAGCGAAAACCCCTCTGCTTTTCGGGGCCAAAATCGTGTATTTGTCCATTTGTTTTTTATTTGGCTGCAAAATTACCAAAAAAAAATGAGACAAAATCTTTTAATCACTTTTTTTATGGTGTGGCACCTCCTATCAGGTTGATTTTATACCTTTTTATTGTATCTGCTCAGCCAACTCCCGGTTAAATCCAATCCGTTTGAAATCACAGACTCTCCAGCACCCGTTTCAGCACCACCTGAGCGGAGATCTCACGGTTGGCGGCCTCGGGGATGACGATGGAGTGGTCGCTCTCAATCACATCATCGCTGACGATGAGACCGCGGCGAACAGGCAGACAGTGCATGAAATAGCCATTGTCGGTCCATGACATGTGCTCGGTGTCAACCGTCCAGTTCATGTCGCGTGAGATGATTTTACCATAGTCCTCAGCGCGGGTCACACCCGGGCAACTCCAGTTCTTCGCATAGATAAAGTGGGCGCCTTCAAACGCTTTCTTCTGGTCGTACTCCACACGGGCATCGCCCACGAACAGCGGGTCGAGCTCATAACCTTCGGGGTGTGTGACCACGAAATCGACATCGGCAGCACGCATCCATTGGGCGAATGAGTTGGGTACGGCCTGTGGCAGAGCACGGCAATGGGGTGCCCATGTCAACACCACCTTGGGTCTCGCTTGCCCCTTGCTACCGGCCTTTTGCTCCCGTTGCCAATATTCATCAATCGTGATGAGGTCGGCAAACGCTTGCAAAGGATGCACCGTGGCCGTCTCCATCGCCACCACCGGACGACCGCTGTATTTCACAAACTGGCCGACGACGGTCTCCGCGTAGTCGTATTCGCGGTCGGTCAGACCGGCAAAGGAGCGCACGGCGATGATGTCGCAATACGAACCCATCACGGGGATGGCTTCCAGCAGGTGTTCGCTCTTGTCGCCGTCCATGATGACTCCGCGCTCTGTCTCCAACTTCCACGCCCCGGCATTCACGTCGAGCACGATGACGTTCATGCCTAAGTTCATCGCCGCCTTCTGTGTGGAGAGACGTGTGCGCAGACTGTTGTTGAAGAATATCATCAACAGCGTCTTGTTCTTACCCAGCGACTGATAGGCATACCGGTCGCGTTTCACTTCTTGTGCTTCGGCGAGCGCTTTCTTCAGGTCACCGATATCTTCTACGTTGAAAAAAGTCTTCATATTTCGAATGTTGAGCCCCCCTCTGACTCCCCCGAGGGGGAGGATCATTTATGTGGAGGTTTTTGTTAAACTGGGATAAATAATGCTTTGAAATATCTTTCCCCTCCCTCGGGAGGGGTAGGGGTGGGGCTTTTAACCCCTTATCTGTCCTTCTCCCTCGATGAGCCATTTGTAGGTGGTGATTTCCTCGAGGGCCATCGGACCGCGTGGACCGAGTTTCTGGGTCGAGATGCCGATTTCTGCGCCGAGGCCGAATTGTGCACCGTCGGTGAAGGAGGTGGGGACATTCCAATAGACACAGGCGGCATCCACATGCTGTTGGAAACGGCGGGCTGCCTTCTCGTCACGGGTGATGATGGCCTCACTGTGACCGCTGCCGTAGCTGTCGATATGGTCTAATGCCTCATCTAACGAACCGACGGTCTTCACTGCCATCTTATAGTCCATGAACTCCGTACCGAACGAGTCGTCTGTGGCGTGCTCCAACAGGGGATAATTGCCGTAGAGCTGTTGATATGCCATGTCGTCGGCATAGATGATGACCTTTTTCTCGGCGAGCGGCGCGCAGAGCGCTGGCAGGTCACCGATGCGCTCGCGGTGTATCAGCAGACAGTCGAGCGCATTGCATACACTCACGCGCCGTGTCTTGGCGTTCAAGATGATGGCTTTGCCCATCTCGATGTCGCCTTCTTTGTCGAAGTAAGTGTTCACTACACCCGCGCCTGTCTCAATGACCGGCACTCGGGCGGTGTCGCGCACGAAGTCAATGAGTTTTCTGCCACCGCGGGGGATGCAGAGGTCGATATAACCCACGGCGTTGAGCATCTCACCCGTGGCTTCATGGGTGGCGGGCAACAGGGTGACCACATCGGGGTTGACACCATAGCGTGTCAATACCTCGTGGATGAGCGCCACCTCTTCGCGGTTGGAGGCGTCGGCATCCTTGCCGCCTTTCAATACACAGGCATTACCGCTCTTGAAACAGAGCGAGAAGACATCGAACGTGACATTCGGGCGCGCCTCGTAAATCATGCCGATGACACCGAACGGTACGCTCACACGGCACAAACGCAGACCGTTAGGCAGCGTCTTCTGTTTGGTGATGTGACCGAGGGGGGAGGGGAGGGTGGCCACATTGCGCATGTCGGCGGCGATACCTTCCAGACGGTTCACGGTCAGTTGCAGACGGTCGTAGAGCGGACTCTCTTTCGGCATCTTGGACAAGTCAATAGCGTTGGCCTGCAGAATACGCTCTTGGTTCTCTTGAATGGCATCAGCCACCGACAGCAAGATGTCATTGCGCTGTTGGTCGCTCAGGGAGGCGAGGCTCTTGCTGGCCCGCTTCACTCGCTCAAAGGTTTCTTTCAGTTGCATGGTTGAAATTCTGTATGGGGTACGTTTTCTTGATTCTTGATAAGGTTGATGAGGATGTCTTCGCGCTCGCCGTTGGCGATGATGACACGGATGCCGGCATGTTGCACGCTCGTGGCGGTGGTGTATTTCGAGTGCATGCCGCCGCGACCGAAGGCGCTCTTCTCTGCTTTGATATAGTGTGAGAGGTCGCATTCAGGTTCCACCACACGTATCAATTCTGACGCGGGGTCGTCGGGATGGCCGGTATAGATGCCATCGATGTTGGAGAGCAGGATGAGCGTGTCGGCCTCCATCATCTGTGCGATGAGACCGCTGAGCTCGTCGTTGTCGGTGAACATCAATTCCGTGACGCTCACGGTGTCGTTCTCGTTGACGATGGGCAGCACGTCGTTCTCCAACATCACGTTCATGCAGGCGCGTTGGTTGCTGTATTGCTCGCCGGGCTCGAAATTCTCTTTCATCGTGAGCACCTGACCCACATGGATGCCAAACTCGCGGAACAGGTCGTAATACAGTCCCACCAGTTTCACTTGTCCCACGGCGGAGAACAACTGGCGTTGCTCCACGGAGTCGAGGGAGTGGTCAACGGTCAGTTCACGACGTCCGCAGGCCACGGCACCGCTCGACACGAGGATGACCTCATAACCCTCGCGGCGCAGCCACGCCACTTGGTCAACCAGCGCCGATACACGTGTGACATCGAGTTTGCCGTCTTGGCGTGTCAGCACGTTACTGCCCACTTTTACTACTATCCTATTCTTCATTTCTTTTAAAGTCAAAAATATCTTCGTTGCAAATAGCCTCTGTCATCGCGTTTAATGCCAAACACTCTGCCCGGCTGAGAGGTCGTGTTGCCTTGCGGTCAGTCTTTCCTTTCGTCTTTCTTGCGGATTTCCACACGGCGTATCTTGCCGGAGATGGTCTTAGGCAGTTCGTCCACAAATTCCACGATACGGGGATATTTGTAGGGGGCGGTCACTCGTTTCACATGCTGTTGCAGTTCCTTGACCAACTCCTCGCCGGCCTTGGCTTTCCACTCTTTACCCAACACCACGGTGGCTTTCACCACCATACCGCGAATGTCGTCGGGCACGCCCGTGATAGCACATTCCACCACGGCAGGGTGGGTCATCAGTGCGCTCTCCACCTCGAACGGACCGATGCGGTAACCGCTCGATTTGATGACATCGTCGATGCGGCCCTCAAACCAATAGTAACCGTCTTCATCGCGCCATGCCATATCGCCCGTGTGGTATATGCCGTCGTGCCACGCCTCGCGTGTCAGCTCTTCGTCGCGGTAGTATTCTTTGAACAGACCGATGGGTTTCTTCCTACCGGCCTTGACCACAATCTCACCCTTCTCACCATCCTCGCACGGAGTACCGTCGGCACGGAGCAGGTCGATGTCATACTGTGCGTTGGGGATGCCCATCGAACCGGGTTTCGGCGTCATCCAGGGGAAGGTGCCTAATGTCATGGTCGTCTCGGTCTGTCCGAACCCTTCCATCATGCGGATGCCGGTCTTCTCATAGAATTTGTCAAACACGGCGGGGTTGAGGGCTTCGCCGGCCGTCGTACAGTATTCGAGCGACGACAGGTCGTAGCGGCTCAGGTCTTCACGTATCATGAAACGGTAGATGGTGGGTGGGGCACAGAACGAGGTGACGTGGTATTTCTCTATCTGGCGCAACAGCGTGTCGGCGTTGAACTTCTCATGGTCGAACACAAACACCGTGGCACCAGCAAACCACTGTCCGTAGAATTTTCCCCACACGGCCTTGCCCCAGCCCGTGTCGGCCACGGTCAGGTGCAGCGAACCACGGTGCAGATTGTGCCAGAACACACCTGTCGTCAGATGGCCCATGGCGTAGAGGTAGTCGTGAGCCACCATCTTCGGCTCGCCTGATGTGCCGCTGGTGAAGTACATCAGCATCGTATCATCGTTGGTGTTGACAAAGGCGGGGCGTACAAACGCCGGAGCCTTGCGCCACTCACGCTGCCAGTCATGCCATTGGATGCCGCAAGATTCAGAGGCTTGGGGCAAATCGCTACTGCCGTCACCAGCTGCCACGGCCACCAATACCTTGGTGGTGGGACTCTCTGGCATGGCGGCCTCCACCTGGCCCATCACGTAGGGGTCGTCCACACAGATGATGGCTTTCACGCTCGCACGGGTGTTGCGATACACGATGTCGTGCTTCGTCAGCATGTGCGTGGCGGGTATCACGATGGCGCCAATCTTATGCAAGGCAAGCATCACCACCCACCATTCGTAACGGCGTTTGAGGATGAGCATCACCGGGTCGTTCTTGCCGATGCCTAAAGTCTGCAGATAAGAGGCGGCCTGGTCGGTCTGCTCTTTTAATTCGGCGAAAGTGGTGCGTATCTCTTCGCCCTGGTCATTGGTCCATAGCAGTGCCAGTCCGTCTGGCCATTCCTTGGCCCACTCATCCATCACGTCGTAGGCGAAGTTGAAGTTCTCCGGGATGATAAATTCCAGATGTTGGTTGTAATCCTCCACAGACTCAAAATGCGTCTGTCGTAAAAATCTTTCAATCATATTGTTGTGTAATTTCTCTTAAACGGTGAATGCCAGGAAACGCACGGCTTTGTCTCCGATAGCGAGCATACCGTGTGGCTTGGTCGAGTCGAAATAGATGGAGTCGCCCTCTTCCAGAACGATGGTCTTTCCGCCAATGTACAACTCCATTTTACCCTCCAACACCATATTGAATTCCTGACCGGGGTGGGTGTTCTTATAGACCACGCGCGCTCCGGGCTTGGGCTCGACGGTCACGATAAACACATCGGCCTTGTGATTGACAAACCCGCTCACCAACGACTGATATTTGTATGCCTTGGTGCGCTCCACACTCATGCCTTGACCCTTGCGCACCACAAAATACGATTTCATGTGAGGTGCCTCGGCAAACATCAGTTCCTCGGCCGACACCCCGTACTTATGTGCGATTTTCATCAAGTTAGAGATGGTGATGTCGGCTTCGCCACGCTCTATCTTCTCATATTTCTCCACGTCGATGCCGATGGTCTCAGCCATCTCGCTCGCAGGTATCTCGAGCACGTCGCGCAGTCCGCTCAACCGCTCACCTATCTGTTTCAGTTGGTCATCCATATAATATTTGTTTTAATAATTTCCAATTACCAATTCAACATTGAACAATTCTTCATCGCGAAGCGACAATTCAACATTCAACATTCAAAATTCAGCACCCCGCTTTCAGCCCCCGTATCACCGATGATGTGAATCCGGCGTGCTCCATCTCGTTCAATCCCTTGATAGTCACTCCGCCAGGGGTGGCCACTAAGTCGATGGCGGCTTCGGGATGCAGACCGGTAGCGGCCAGCAGTTCCACGGCTCCTTTCATCGTTTGCATCACGATGCGCTTGGCCTCGTCGGCCTTGAATCCCAACTCCACACCACCTTCCGAGGCGGCACGAATGTATCGCATGGCGTAGGCGATGCCGCAGGATGCCAAGGTGGTGCCGGCGGCCAGATGACTCTCTTCGGTCAGGATGCTCTCGCCCATGGAGTCGAACAGGGCTTTAACCTGCTCGGTGTGCTGTGCGTCGGTGGCAAGGGCGGGCACGATAAAGGTCATGGATGCCAACTGGGCGACGGCGATATTCGGGATGACCAAGTATGTAGGTATCATTTGCCCTTCTTTTTCCATCCACTGTTGGATATCGGTCGAATGCACTCTTGCGGCCACGATGATGAGCGTCTGCCGCTTGTAGTCGAGCACATCTTTGATGCCTTTGAGCACACGTTCCACCAGCCATGGCTTGACAAACACACATACGAGGTCGGCTCCGACGGTCGCCTGTTGGTTGTCGGAAGTGACGCGCACACCGCATTGCGCAAATTTCTCAAGTACGGCGGTCGACGGGTCACTCACGGTGATGTCATCGACGTTGATATAATTGCCTTTGAGCAGGCCCTCGACCGTTGCGCCACCCATGGCTCCGGCACCTATTATTGCTATCTTCATAGGGTTGATAATACGTTTTTAAATCGTTTGATAAAGTCATTTGCATCCTCCTTGGTCAGACACAAGGGAGGCAATAAGCGGAGGATATTCGTGCCGGCACATCCCGTGAAGCAGTGCTCCTGTTTGATGAGCGGCACACGCACATCCTTGTGGGGAATGGCAAGGTCGATGCCTATCATGAGTCCGCGTCCACGTACCTCTTGGATGGGGGTGTGTCCTGCGTCCTTCATGTCGTTGAGTTGCTGCATCAGGTAGGTACCTGTCTCGTCGGCATTCTCTACGAGGTGCTCTTCCTCGAACACATCCAACACGGCGAGCGCGGCGGCACAGGCCAGATGGTTGCCGCCAAAGGTGGTGCCCAACTGTCCATAGACGGGTTTCAGTTCGGGGGCGATGAGCACGCCGCCCATCGGGAATCCGTTGGCGATGCCTTTGGCCACTGTGATGAGGTCGGGGCGGATGCCTAACCACTGATGGGCGAAGAAACGACCGCTGCGACCGTAGCCGCACTGTATCTCATCGCAGATGAGCAGGGTGCCATAGCGCTTGCAGGCTGCGGCCAGACCCTGTGCAAAAGCGGCAGTGGCCAACTGAATGCCGCCCACACCCTGGATGCACTCCAGAATGACGGCGCACACATCACCCTTCGCCAACTCGGCCTCCCAGGCGGGCAGGTCGTTGAGCGGAAGGTAGGTCACATGGCCGTTGGCATTGATGGGGGCGATAATCTTGGGATTATTGGTCACCTCCACAGCCAGCGACGTGCGACCATGAAAGGCTTTCTGCGCTGACAAGACACGGGTGCGTCCGTTGGTGAACGACGCTAATTTCAGCGCATTCTCATTGGCTTCGGCACCGCTGTTGATGAGAAACAACTGGTAGTCATCGTAGCCGCTCGCGCGTCCCAACCGCTCTGCCAGTTGCACTTGCAGGGTGTTGATGACGGAGTTGGAGTAAAAACCGAGTTGGTTGACCTGCTCTGTGACTTTCTGTATATAGTGGGGGTGGGAATGACCGATGCTGATGACAGCATGGCCGCCGTAGAGGTCCAGATATTCCTGACCTTTATCGTCCCATACTTTGCATCCTTTGCCCTTCACGATGTTCACGTCGAAGAGCGGATATACATCAAATAGTTTCATTTCTTTATTGTTTTTGGAGAGAGGGGTATGTATGTGATTACTCCCTCCCCTCGGGGAGGGCCGGGGTGGGGGTTAAAACGCTGAGGCTTTCAGTCGCAGTCCTGCCGACTCCTGAATCCCGAACATGATATTCATGTTCTGAACAGCTTGACCCACAGCACCTTTCAAAAGATTGTCGATGGCGGACGTGACGAGCACCTTGCCATCAAACACGTCCACATGCACCAATGCCTTGTTGGTGTTCACCACCTGCTTCAGGTCGATGGCCTTTTCGCTGTAGTGCGTGAAGGCGGCATCCTCATAAAACGTGCGGTAGGCGTCGGTGATACCGGCTCCGTCAGCATCGGTCTTGATGACTGCCGTGCAGAAGATGCCACGGGCGAAATCGCCACGGTAGGGGATGAAATCGATGGAGGCGTCTAAATAGCCTTGAACCTGTTTCAGCGACTGGCGTATCTCTGCGAGATGCTGATGTGTGAAGGCCTTGTAGATGCTCAGGTTGTTATTGCGCCAGGAGAAATGGGTGGTAGCACCGGGCTTCTGACCGGCTCCTGTGGAACCGGTGATGGCGTTGACAGCAATGTCCGACTTCAACAAACCCAGTTTGGCAGCGGGCAGCAAGGCCACCTGTATCGCTGTGGCGAAACAACCTGGGTTGGCCACATGCTGTGCCTGGCGGATGGCTAACTTGTTGATTTCTGGAAGACCATAGACGAAATCGTGATGCTCGGGAGTGATGTCACTTCCTACATATTCCATTGGGTCTTTGTTGGCGATTCTGAAGTCTTGCGCCAAGTCGATGATTTTCACACGCTCTGGGATGGCGTGCTCTTTTAAAAACGCAGAACTCTTGCCATGACCGAAACAAAAGAACACCACGTCCACTTGCTCGAAGGGCATCGCGTCGGAGAACCGTAAGTCGGTGTCGCCGATGAGCCCTTCGTGAACGTCGCTCACCAGATTGCCGGCATTGCTCTCCGAATGGGCGAACACAATCTCTGCCTCGGGATGGTTGAGCAACAACCGAATCAATTCGCCACCAGTATAGCCTGCAGCACCTAATATTCCTACTCGTATCATATTCATGGTTGTTTAGGGGCTAAAAGCCAAAGAATGATATAGGCCATCACACCGGTGCCAAGGCAGAAAAAGGCAGCGATGAACCCGACGCGTATCAACAACGAGTCAATATTGAAATACTCGCCTAAACCGCCGCACACACCGCCAATCTTCTTGTCGGTCGTGGATAAATAAAAGCGTTTCTGCATCTCCTTACCTCTTTTCGTCTTGATGAATACCGTAATATACTCTTAAAGGTGTAGAACTGACCTTGATGAAACCTTTCGCCTCGTCGGCGGTCCAACCGGTCTGCGTCTCACCATATTCGCCGAGTTTAGACCTCGTCAGGTCGTTGACAGAGTCGATGCCGACGGTCTCGAAACCATAGGGACGGAGTTTCAAGATGGCGGTACCCGTCACATTGCGCTGACTTGAGGTGAGCATCGCTTCGATGTCGGGCATGACGGGCTCCAAATACTGACTCTCGTGCAGGAACATGCCATACCAGTTGGCCACTTGGTCTTTCCAGTACTGCTGCCATTTCGATAGCGTCGATTTCTCCAACAAGCGGTGTGCCTCGATGATCAGTTTCGGAGCGGCGGCCTCGAAACCCACACGGCCTTTGATGCCGATGATGGTGTCGCCCACGTTACAATCGCGACCGATGGCATACGAGGCACCTATCTCTTCAATCTTTTGTATCGCTTTCACCTTGTCGTCAAACTCCTCGCCGTTGACCGCCTTAATCTCGCCTTTCTCGAACGTGATGGTCAGCAGCGACTCCTTCTCTTGGGCGGTCACGTGTTTGAGATAAGCCGATTCGGGGAGTCCTTGCGTGGGGTCGAGCAGTTCGCCGCCACAGATGCTGGTGCCCCAGATACCCACGTTGTAGGAGTATTTCAGCTTGGTGAAATCAGCCGTGAAACCGTGCTCGTTGAGGTAATCGACCTCTTCCTTGCGGGTGAGTTTCTTGTCGCGTGTCAAGGTGATGATTTCCACACCGGGTGCCATCACCAAGAAGGTCATGTCGAAACGAATCTGGTCATTACCTGCACCTGTCGAACCATGGGCGATGGCGTCGGCACCAATCTCCTTGGCATAACGGGCGATGGCTATGGCTTGGAAAATGCGCTCGCTGCTCACCGAAATAGGGTAGCAGTTATTACGGAGCACATTGCCGAAAATCATGTATTTTAGCGATTTCTCGTAGTATTCATGGGTCACATCAAGGGTCACATATTTCACTGCGCCCAATTGATATGCGTTTTCCTCATTCTTTTTCAACTGCTCTTCGCTGAAACCGCCTGTGTTGGCACAGGCTGCATATACGTCGTAGCCGTCCTGGCTGAGTTTCATTACCGTATAGCTGGTGTCCAAACCACCAGAAAAGGCAACCACTACTTTTTTCTTTTCCATATCATGAATATGATTTAAAGATATATTTTTTGTATGAATTAACTCTTTCCTTCTATCTCCCGGATGCGGGCAAGCACGTCTTCTGGTATCTTAGCGGGAAGATGCTCCTCGGGGTCGTAAAGCATCGCGGTGCAAATGCAGTATTTGCGACCAGTACGATGCAGCACATCCACATTGATGCACCCCTCGCATCCCCGCCAGAATGCCTCGTCGTCGGTCAGGTCGGCGAAGGTGACGGGCTGGTAACCCAGTTCTGTGTTCATCTTCATCACGGCGGCGCCACTGGTGAGCGAGAAAATCTTGGCATGAGGCCATCGGGTGCGTGCTAATGAGAAGGTGAGGTCTTTGATCCGTTTGGAGATGCCCATACCACGGTAGTCTGGATGGACTATCAATCCCGAGGTCGTCACATATTGCTTGTTGCCCCAGGTCTCAATGTAACTGAATCCGGCAAACGTGTCGCCGTCGAGCGCGATAACGGCTTTCGCCTCGCGCATTTTTGTGGTCAGATATTCGTGCGTACGACGAGCGATACCTGTGCCGCGCACTTTCGCCGCGTCGGCGATGGTGTTCAAGATGGTATCGACATATTTCTCGTGCGACGCATCGGCCACTACCACTTCAATGTGTTTCATTCTATGTCTTGATGTCAGTTGATGTTTGGTATAATCAGGTTTAAACCATCTATGATATCCTTGTGCGATGAACCCTCGCGGATAACGATGAAGATGGTGTCGTCGCCGGCTATCGTCCCTAAGATTTCAGGGATGTCGCTGTTGTCGATGTTATATGCGATGCTGCTCGCATAGCCGGGACGGGTCTTGATGACACCCATGTTGCCGGAAAAGTTGATAGAAAGAAAACCTGAGGTCTGGAGCATCTCTATCGCGCTGC
The DNA here is from genome assembly GCA_946404865.1 of uncultured Prevotellaceae bacterium. GTDB lineage: Bacteria > Bacteroidota > Bacteroidia > Bacteroidales > Bacteroidaceae > Prevotella. The sequence goes on along the minus strand of CAMJFC010000041.1, from coordinate 1,692 downwards.
GAGGCTTGCTGATGCGCTTATACATCGTCTCATTGGGCAAGACATAAACGTATTTGCCGTTCATGCTCGCGGCTTTGGCTACTTTCAGTTGCTTCAGGTCGCGGCTCAAAGTGGCTTGCGTCAGTTTGAAACCTTCTTTCTCCAGCGCTTGCAATACCTCTTCCTGGCTGCCTAATTCCATGCTCGAAATCAGCATCTTAAGCGTTTCCATTCTACTGTTCTTTACTTTCATGTCCGTATTTTTATGCTTTTGGGATGCAAAAGTACGCATTTTTATACATTCATGCAAATTTTTATGCGAATAAATGCATATAATAAGCGCAAATAGCGAAAATCGCCATCTGCGCTTTTGGGTTTTTGTTGATGGATTGCTGGTTCTTATACAGGACCTTCAGCGGATTGCCTACTTTCTGTCGCCCAGAATGCGGAGCAGATAAATAAACAGGTTGATGAAGTCGAGGTAGAGGGCCAGTGAACCCATCAAGGCGATTTTGTGTGCCTGCTCATTGGGCTCCTCGCACATGGCCAGCATGTTCTTAATCTTCTGTGTGTCCCAAGCGGTCAGTCCGACAAAGATAAGTACACCCGCGTAACTGATGATGAGGTCGAGTGTGCTGTTGTGCATGAACAAGTTGACCACCGTGGCGATAATCAGACCGATGAGGGCCATGAACAGTATCTTGCCCATGGATGAGAGGTCGGTCTTCGTGGTATAGCCAATCACCGACATCACACCGAAGGTGCCTGCTGTGATAAAGAAGACTTTGGCAATGGATGCCTTCGTAAAGGCGAACAATAGTGGCGAGAGCGTCAGACCGTTGACAACGGCATACAACACGAATAATATCGTGGCGGTCGTGATGGACATCTTGTTGATTCTGCCGCTGATGACGAACACTAAGACCAACTCACCGATAATCAAGCCCCAAAATAATACTTGGTTGCTGATGATGGTGAAAACGAACTGCTCGTTTGACAAAACAATCATTGACGTGAATCCGGTGATGGCCAACGCCAATGTCATCCATAAATACACTTTACGCATGAGGGCAGGGAAGGCGGCTGACAATGTGCCTTCCTGCTCATTAATCATTCTGGTTAATTCTTCTTGTGTCATTATAAAAAACGATTAAATCAATAAACGAAATGAATACTCAAAATGGCTCTCTTACGGGTGCCGGCCCGTTTTAGAACCACAAAATTAGCCATTTATGACAGAAAGACCAAAAGAAATGCTTCCTTTTTTGTTTTTTTTGCATTTTATCATGGACATCAGCACCATATCCTCGCGATATGCCAGCTATTTCCCCTCCCCTCGCAGGGGATCGCAGGGGAGGGGGCCGGGGGGTGGCCTATAATATAATAAGGTGTAAGATGCATCGCCTCCTTGTCCCAGAGGACAATTACCTTCAAAATTCTTGATATTTGTCAAGAAACTCGAAAACTTTCGTCTTTTCTTGAAAAAATACCTTGGAAAATTTGCGGGTATGGAAAATTTGCCGTACTTTTGCATCCGCTTTCGGGAAAAAATTTCACGAGTTGAGAGCAGAACCAAGCTCGCTTGGGTTATGCCGAGCGAGAGAAATTTCGGCTGACAAGCCAAAATTTCGGGTTTTCCCCCTGGAATTGCACCCTGAAGCGCACGAGAAAGAGTTCTTTGAAAGGATTACATACAAGACAGAGAAGTAGTAC
>CAMJFC010000040.1 GCA_946404865.1 uncultured Prevotellaceae bacterium | reverse complement strand
GTGTGGAAGGTCTGATTCACGTCTCTGAGATGAGCTGGAGCCAGCACCTGCGTAGCGCTCAGGAATTCCTGCACGTTGGCGACGAGGTGGAGGCTGTCATTTTGACACTCGACCGCGACGAGCGTAAGATGTCGCTCGGCATCAAGCAACTCCGCGAGGATCCGTGGGAGGCTATTGAGGTCAAATACCCCATCGGTTCGAAGCATACTGCTAAAGTGCGTAACTTCACCAACTTCGGTATCTTTGTTGAGTTAGAAGAAGGTGTTGACGGTTTGATCCACATCAGCGACCTGTCATGGACCAAGAAGGTGAAACATCCTTCAGAGTTCACTCAGGTGGGCGCAGAAATCGACGTCGTCGTTTTGGAAATCGACAAGGACAATCGTCGTCTCAGCTTGGGTCACAAGCAGTTGGAAGACAATCCTTGGGATACCTACGAGACCATCTACAAACCCGGAACTGTTCACACGGGTAAGATTACAGAGATGATGGAGAAGGGTGCCGTGATCACACTCAATGAGGGCGGCGAAGGCTTTGCTACTCCTAAACACCTCGTGAAAGAAGACGGTTCGCAGGCACAGGCAGGCGAAGAGCTCGAGTTCAAGGTGATTGAGTTCGTGAAAGAGACAAAACGCATCATCCTCTCTCACAGCCGCACATTTGAAGAGGCTAAGGACGAGAAGAAAGCACCCGCTCGCAAGCAGCAGCATGCAACGAAGAAAGAAGATGCAGCTTCTCAGGTCAACAATGTAGCAGCAGGTACAACCCTGGGCGACATCGATGTCCTTGCAGAACTGAAGGCTAAACTCGAGAAAGGCGAATAATCTTTTCTTGATACCAATAATTGAAGACAGGCAGTCGCATTTGTGACTGCCTGTCTTTTTTCTGCTTGATGTTAAGAGAATGTCAGTCTTTTGTTTGAAGAAATACTGTTTATGATCGGAGGTAGGTCCGCCTTATGGAACAGACTGATGTTTTTGATTATTTTGTTAAATATCACTAATATTTGATGAATTGTGATGATAATTTACTAATTTTGCACCGATTTTCGGTATGTTTTTATCTATCGTTTTGATAATCAGTATATTAGTACGTTTTAAGGTGTAAGAGATGAGACAATTAAAAATTCAGAAGAGCATTACAAACCGTTCAAGCGAAGCATTAGATAAATATCTGGTAGAGATTGGACGTGCGCCATTGATTTCTATTGACGAAGAGATAGAGTTGGCGCAACAGATTAAAAAGGGAGGCGTTGAGGGCGAACGTGCTAAAAACAAATTGGTGACAGCAAATTTGCGTTTTGTTGTCTCTGTGGCCAAGCAATACCAACATCAAGGACTCTCGTTGACGGATTTAATAGATGAAGGCAACATCGGCTTGATCAAAGCAGCCCAAAAATTTGATGAGACCCGCGGTTTTAAGTTCATCTCATATGCGGTATGGTGGATTCGGCAGAGCATTCTGCAGGCGATTGCTGAGCAGAGTCGTATTGTCCGCCTGCCCCTCAACCAAGTGGGTTCGTTGAATAAAATCAACCACGAAATCAATAAGTTTGAACAGGAGAACCAGCGTCGTCCTTCCGTGTCGGAACTCTCTGAGGCTACAAACCTGGATGAAGAGAAAATAGGTCAGAGCCTGATGGCCGATGGACATCATGTCTCCATCGACGCACCTTTTCAAGACGGAGAAGAGAATTGCATGTTAGATGTCATGCCCAGCGGCGAAGACAGCCGGACCGACCGTCAGGTGGACCATGAGTCCATGGCCGTGGAGTTGGATGCCGTTTTGTCGCAAGTGCTGAAAGAGCGTGAGATTACAATCATCAGGTCTTGTTTTGGCATTGGCTGCCATGAGAAAGGGTTGGAAGAGATTGGAGACCAATTGGGACTCACACGCGAAAGGGTGCGCCAAATCAGGGAAAAGAGCATCGCCAAACTGCGCGACAGCGGTAATGTACGTGTCTTAATGAAATATTTAGGGTAATCCCTTCGTCACCACAATCCCTCAACGCTACCGGTTGAGGGATTTTTTTTGATAAAATGCAAAGTTATTTGGATGTCTATCAGATTTTTCCTAACTTTGTCCTCGTGAAACGGACGCTTGCCACACGATATTTTCTATCGTTGATGCTTTATATTTTTTCTGCCTCTGTTGTGTCGGCTCATAGCAACGACACGACGGTGGTTGATCGTCTGTTTGATTATTCTCAACCCATTCATCCGTCTGACACCCTCCGTTCGGGCGTTTACGTCAAATATGAGCTCGATGTGGTCAGGAAGAATCCCATTTTAATGTGCATTCCCACATTATATCACATATACAGAGCTAAACAGCGGCACTTCTTATGCGAGGAGTATGCAGAAGTGACTTTTCTTAACGGCCAAAAGACCCGCCGTGAACGGAAGAGCCGTTTCAGCAACATCAGGAAGAACCGCACCACCCTGCCTGTCGTTTTGCGCTATCTCACGCCCCACATCTATCAAACCACGATATTCGACAATGACATTCTGTCACCCTTTGTCCGGCAAAACCATAGATTATACCGCTATCAGTTGCAGGACATCGACGAAGAATCGGTTCAAGTGATTTTTAAGCCGAAGACCTATAACACGCAGACTGTCAGCGGTGAGGCCATCGTAGAGAAGAATACTGGCCGTATCGCCTCTGTCAAGATGAAAGGTGAGTTTGACCATATCAGATTTGTGTTGGATATCACTTTGGGTGAAGAAGGGGAATGGTCGTTACTGCCCTCATCTTGTTCTTTACAAGCCAGTTTTGTTTTCCTCGGAAATAAAATGACAGGTAATTATCATGCCGTTTACGGTGTGGAACTACCCGATAAAAGCGATGACTATTCCGACCGGGAATTGATAGAAAGCATCAGACCCGATACACTTAGCCAAGAAGAGCACCATATCTATGACGTGCTCGACTCCATCGCATTGGCACGCAGAGTGGCGGACAGCATCTCGCCACGACCCACACGGAGAGATTTTGTCAAAGATGTGCTGTGGGACGAGATAGGCGACCGATTGGTCAATCGTATCCGTGGTCATTTCGACCACGACAAAGGTTCGTATCGTATCTCGCCCCTGCTCAATCCCTTATATTTCGGCTACTCACATAGCAAAGGTATCTATTACCGTTTCCGTTTTCGGAGCAGTTATGACATTGATGAGAACAGGGAATTGGCATTGCAATTAAAAGCCGGCTATTCCTTTAAGTTGCATGAGGTCTATTTTACGCTCCCGTTTATTTACCGCTTTAATAAGCAGCAAGACGGATATATTGAATTTGAAATCAGCAATGGCAACCGGATTGTCAACTCTACCGTGCTTGACAAGGTCAAGGCGGAGCGTGGCAATGAAAAGAATTGGGATGAAATGGATTTGGACTATTTCAAGAACACCCATTTCAACATCGCTGGTCATTATAATATCAATGACCAATGGAGCTTTTTACTGGGTGCCGTCTATCATAAGCGAACAGCCATCAACAAAAAGGCTTTTATGGAGACGAATAAGCCTTTGCGATACTACTCTTTCGCGCCGCTCGTAGAGATACAATTCAGGCCAACAGGGTGGCATGGCCCCGTATTTACGCTTGACTATGAAAGAGGTGTCAATGGCATCTTCCGTTCCAGTCAGGAGTATGAACGATGGGAGATGGACCTCTCACATATTATCCATTTGCCTGTCACCCGCCGTCTGGCCTACAGGGTTGGTTGTGGTTTTTTTACATCGAGGTTTAAGAATGTCTATTTCTTGGATTATACCAATTTCCGGGAGGACAACATCAACGGAGGTTGGCATGATGACTGGACGGGCGAGTTTGAACTGCTCAACCGAAATTGGTATAATGCTTCTAAATACTACCTCCGAGCCAACATGACATTTGAGTCGCCCTTGATGGTCTTGTCAAGAATACCTCTTGTAGGCAGTATCATGGAAAAGGAACGCATCTACTTCAGTGCGCTGCGCGTGTCTGAAATCAAACACTATTTTGAGTTTGGATATGGCTTTTCCAACCGTTTGTTTTCTGCCTGTGCTTTCGTCTCACTAAAAGAGGGACACTATGATTCCTTTGGCATGAAATTTGGGTTTGAACTATTTGACAGTTGGTAACCCGCCGCATGCCCTACCCTATTAACGAACCTCGCTCACTTACCCATATCATGACACAACAAAAACCATTAACCGTTTATAACGCAAGTGCAGGAAGTGGAAAGACTTTTACACTGGCTGTAGAATACATCGCGCTGCTTGTGAAATGCCCAGAAGATTACAAGCATATTCTGGCCGTCACTTTCACCAACAAAGCGACAGAAGAGATGAAACAGCGCATTCTCAGCCAGTTGTATGGTTTGTCCAGACCTACGACTCTCAAAGAGTCGAAAGATTATTTGGAGAAGATTAAAAAAAAGACAAGACTGAGTGAACCCCAAATCCAAACACGCTCCGCACAGGCCTTGCACTACCTGCTCAATGACTATAGTTCATTTCACATTGAAACCATAGACTCTTTTTTTCAGCGTATCCTAAGAAATCTGGCGAGGGAGTTGGAACTGACGCCCAATCTTCGTTTGGAGCTCAATGATACGGAAGTAGAAGGGATGGCCGTCGACCATATGATCGCGTCACTTCGAAATGGTCACACAATCCTTGATTCTATCATGAGCTTTATCTATGAAAAAATCAGCAAAAATAATAGTTGGAATGTCATTTCATCTCTGAAGAAATTCGGAAAAGAGATCTTTTCTGACATCTACAAAGAAAAACGCGAGTTTTTTGAGTCAACCGTTTTGGGTCCCAACGCAGACCAAATGGATGAACAGGAAAAAGAGCAGAAATGGAATCAATATTTTGACGATGCAGCCAAAATAATTGAACAAAGCACACAACAATATGTAGAAAAAGTAAAAGCATGCGGACAGAATTATTTTGACTTACTATCCCAAAACCATCTCATACCAAAAAATATCAATGGAGGAGAGCAAAAAGAAATCAACCTCTATTTCAACAAATTACGAAGTGGCCAATATGAAGATAGTGTTAAGGGTAAGAATTTTGACCAATTCGCGAACGACGCCGCACATTGGAGGAAGCCATCAGACAAGAAGTTAGGCTCATTTGTTGAAGACGTGGCGCAGCGGGTTCTGATACCCCATTTAGAAAAGAGCGAAGAAATCAGAAAGGAATGCAAGTATTATGCCCATTCCGCGAAATACACGCTACAATATCTGAATCAACTGAAACTGCTCACTTTTGTTGACAGAGAGGTCCGCCGGCTCAATGCCGATGCCAACCGCTTTCTGTTGAGTGACACGCAGCATCTACTACAAGCTTTCATCAAAGACACTGACGCCCCCTTTATCTATGAAAAGATTGGAGGGCACTTGAAACATATCATGATTGATGAATTTCAAGACACCAGCACGATACAGTGGCGCAATTTCAAAGTGTTGATTGATGAGTGTATGAGTCACAATGACCAAGACACCCCTTCTACTTGTTTGATTGTGGGTGATGTGAAACAGAGCATCTATCGTTGGCGAGGCGGTGACTGGAGGTTATTGAATGACATCGACGGTCAGTTTGCCAATGCAAAAAGCATGATTCATCATGAACCTCTCAAAACGAATTTCCGTTCATGTGAATATGTCATCCGATTCAACAACGCTATTTTCAGTTCTGCTGAGGAATATACTTGTGAACAATTGCTAAAGCAAAATATTGACAATGCGCAGCAGTTAGAAAAAGCATATCAAGATGTTGTCCAAGAAGTGAGCGGGAAAAACTCGGTCGTGAAACGTGGTTATGTGAGGATGCAACTTCTTCCTTTCGATGAAGATGCCTCTGAAAAGATATTATCAGATATGAGCGAACGGATACGGTCATTGTTGAAAGCGGGACAGTTGCAGAGCGACATAGCCATACTCGTACGCTATAATCATGAGATTCCTGACATTGCGGAGTGGTTCAATGCAAATCAGCCTGACATTAGAATGATTTCTGATCTGGCATTTCAGTTAGACTCCTCGGCAGCCGTCAACACCATCATCGCAGCCATGCGCTGTTTAAACAACCCTCAAGACCTCTTGTCACAGGCCTATTTAATCAAAGTATGGAACAGAATCGAGCATGGGGGGGGACAAAGCGAATCCGAACTGTTATGTACCACAACAGAACGGTCACAGCAGCTTCCAACCCAATTCATCGACAAACAAGAAGAACTTATCTCCATGCCGATTCCCCAACTGGCGGAATCCATTTATTCCATATTCAAGCTGTCAACTTTGAAAGGCGATGAAGCCTATATCAGCACTTTCTTCGATGCATTGACCAAATTTGTGCAAGATAACACAGCCGACATCTGCAGCCTGTTGAATTACTGGGACAATTATCTTCATCAGAAGTGCATTCAGAGCGACACCGTTGATGGTGTGAGAATCACGACAATACATAAGAGCAAGGGACTTGAGTATAAGCATGTGTTCCTCCCATTCTGCGATTGGAAAGTCACCAGTCAAGATTATCATATTCTTTGCGTCACAAAGGATGCACCTTACAACCTCCTGCCTATCGTATATGTCAGATTCGGCAATCATTTGATGGAAACGATTTACGAAAACGACTTCAAAGAAGAGTATTTACAAATTGTCGTTGACAACCTCAATCTCATGTATGTGGCATTTACCCGGGCAAGAAACAGTCTGTTCATCTACGGGCGCACAAAAGAAGAAAAGACGAAAAACGCCTCAGAGCTGAGAAGTGAATTGATGGCAGGTATCATCGAAAAGGTGGCAAAAGAAATCGATGCCTCCCTAGAGTGCCAAGACCAGTCATACACCCTTGAATATGGGGAATTTGAGACTGCGGTAAACGAAGGCAGTGATACGGGTAAGCCCGATGACACTGGAAATGTTTTTTTGAAAAAGGAAACCTCAGTCTTTGTACCTTTCAAGTCTTTCCCGCAGCGTGCCTCATTCACGCAGAGCAATGACAGCAAGCGATTTGTGGAATACGAGGAGGAAGACGAGAAACATATCAACGAGTACATCCACAGAGGCAATGTGATACACGCCATTATGTCGCGTCTCCGTACCACTGCCGATGTGGAACGGGTATTGCAGGAACTGGAGAATGATGGAATCATCTACACCGAAGACATCAACCGAAAAGAATTAGTCCATATCATTCAGCGTTCGCTGCAGCACCCCTTTGCCAAAGACTGGTTCAGCGACAAGTGGACCATCTACACCGAATGTACTATTTTGGAAGAGGTGGATGGTGTCGTCATCCAACGCAGACCGGACCGCGTGATGACCGACCAGCATGAGACCATCGTCATTGATTATAAATCAGGACACGAAAGAGATGAGACCAAGGCGCAGTATGAGAGCCAAGTATTGTCATATATGACTCTGTTGAAAGAAATGGGATTTCCCCAGGTCAAAGGATACCTGTGGTATTTAGGCGAACAGAAAATAACACCAGTCATTCAAAAGGAAGTATGAAACAATCTTTTTTACAATATGTAGCTGCTGATATCCTTGAAAAGTATTCAGGGCGTTTACACCGGGTGGCGATTGTGTTTCCCAACAAACGAGCTTCTCTGTTTCTCAATCAATATTTATACCAAATGGTAGGACATACCATGTTGGGCCCCAACTATTTTACCATCTCCGACCTGTTTGTGAAGCATAGCGGATTGATTTTGGCCGACCAGATACAATTAGTATGCCAATTATACCATTGCTACACCAGCCAGATCAAGACCTCGGAATCACTTGACCAGTTTTTTCCGTGGGGACAGGTGTTGTTGGCCGACTTTGACGATATCGATAAAAATATGGCCAATGCGGAAATGGTGTTTCGCAATCTGCGCGACTGGCATGAATATGACGATGTGACACATCTTGATGACGAAGAGAAGAAAATGCTGAAACTTTTCTTTTCTAATTTCTCTGATGGCCATAACGATAAACTGAAAGAACGCTTTCTCGAGGTATGGTCAAAATTAGGTGATGTTTACCATGCTTATCAGCGACAACTTAGAAAGAAAGGTATCGCCTACGAAGGAATGATTCTTCGTCAGGTGGCAGAAGATGAACACCTCTCATTCGACTACGATGACTATCTCTTTATCGGGTTTAATGCTCTTCATACCGCTGAGCATCGTCTTTTCAAGAGGCTGAAAGAGGAACAAAAGGCTCATTTTTATTGGGATTTTGATGACTATTACATGCCAACCAAAGAGGATTCAGGCCTGCGCTATAAGCCGGGGCGTTTTATCGCTGAATATATGAGCGATTTTCCCAATGAGCTTGACAACCATAACGCCGACATCTACCGTCAGTATCAATCGCCAAAGGACATCACCTTTGTCAGTTGTTCAACGAATTATCTACAGGTGCAATACGTCAGCCAGTGGTTAACCCGGAAAGGCAATCAACAGATTGACCAAGAAACGGCCATCGTACTGTGCGACGAAAATCTGTTGCCGACCATTATCCACCATATACCAGACTGCGTCTCAGATGTCAATATCACCTCTGGCTATCCCCTGCAGTTATCGCAAGTGGCATCTTTTGTCCAACAACTCATTGCATTAAGGATGGAAGGTAATCCACGGGGCGGAGACACGTTTCGCATGACATTTGTCAACACTGTGATTCGTCATCCGTATATGCGCTATCTCTGCGAGCATCAGGAAGAGGTCATCCGCTTTTTCAAAAACTACCGTCTGTACATCAAACGAGCAGACATGGCGGATTTGGAAGAGGGGGTTCAGGCTCTCTTCGAAGAGTTCGCCCCCTCCCAAAACGTTGATTACCAGCCGTCGGTTGCGATGGCTGAATATTTGCGAAAGATATTAAAAAAAGCAGGAATAGGTGCCAATCAAAAGGGTAGCCCACATAACTTGCCCTTGGAGCAAGAAGCCATCTACCGGACATACACCATCATCAACAGACTCTATGGACTCATGATGAGCGAGGAGTTGCGCATCGACCTCACTACATTCATCCGCTTGCTCAATCAGTTGATCCATAGCACCTCGGTTCCCTTTCATGGAGAGCCGGCCGTAGGTTTGCAAATCATGGGAATTTTGGAAACACGTAATATTGATTTCCGCCATCTTCTAATCTTATCCTGCAATGAAGGTAAGATGCCGAAGGGTGAGCAAACCCCTTCGTTCATCCCCTACATCTTACGCAAGGCTTACGGACTCACTACGTTAGAGCACCAAACAAGTCTTTACGCTTACTATTTCTTTCGGTTGTTGCAGCGTGCCGAAGATGTCACCATACTCTATTGCAATGCCAATGATGAAGGACAAAAGGGTGAGATGAGCAGATTTATGCTTCAAATGCTGGTTGAGGACCCTAATCACCCAATCATACGAAGAGAGACCTTACATACCCATGCAAAAACGAGCAATCAAGGGCCGAAACCTATCTTCAAGGATAAGCACGTCATGGACAAGCTCCATCACATAGGTTCTTTTTCTCCTACTGCCATCGGCAAATATTTGAGATGTCCTGTCAGTTTTTTCTACTATCAAATAGCCAACCTCAAAGAAAAAGATGATGATGCCATCGATGACATCGACAACAGGCTTTTCGGCATTATCTTCCATGAGTCAGCAAGAAAAATGTATGATGACTTTCCGGAATCCGTACGAGAATCCGTGATCAGATCCCTGTATGAAGACAAAAAGAAAATAGGGAAATATGTTGACAGTGTGTTTCAGGAGCAATTATTCAATAATAAGCCCCGGGACCTTGGTGAATATAACGGCTTACAACTCATCAATCGTGATGTGATTATCCACTATCTGCAGCAACTGCTCAAGGCAGATTTGCAGCTGACCCCATTCCGGATTATCGATAAGGAATGCTCTGTGTCCGACACCATGGATGTGGATGGTCTTCAAGTAACATTCGGAGGCATCATCGACCGTTTGGATGAGATTGACACCAAAGATGGTAAACTTGTCAGGGTCGTCGATTATAAGACAGGTAGTTCCGAGCCCGGTAAGATACAGTCTATAGACGACATCTTCAATCCCGAAAACATCGACAAACACAGTGACTATTTGTTGCAGACATTTCTATATGCTACCATTGTCCATCAAACCAGTTCGGTTCCGGTCAGTCCTGCTCTGTTCTATATTCAACACAGTGTGAAAGACAATTATAATCCTATTCTTATGATGAACAAAGAATTGGTAACAGATGTGTCGAGATATAGTGGTGACTTTAACAACCACCTGAAAGAACTATTCCGAGAGTTGTTCAATCCCAGTCAACAGTTTGAGCCGACACCATATAAAAAACGATGCGAACTCTGCCCCTATCATAAATTATGCTATTGACTAGAACCAGAAACGCGCCTCCGAACATCTTCCGGAGGCGCGTTTGCCATTCAACGGCCATGCAGGGGCATCACATGATGCCATCTTCACGAAGTTTGAGTTGCCACTTCCATGCAGACGCGAGCACTTGGTCAAGCGGTGTGTCAGCTTTCCATCCAAGCACCTGGTTGGCCTTATCTACGTTACCCCACACTTTCTCGATGTCACCCTCGCGGCGGGGAGCGTAGGTCCAATTGACCTTTACGCCTGTGGCCTTCTCAAAACCTTCGACCACTTCCAGCGTACTCACACCCCTACCCGTTCCGATGTTGAATATTTCTATTGCATCCGTGTCGGGATTGTCCAGCACACGCTCCATTGCTTTCACATGCGCCTTGGCCAAGTCCACCACGTAGATATAGTCTCTGATACATGTGCCATCGGGCGTTTGATAGTCATTGCCAAACACCTTTAATTGTTGTCTCACGCCAATAGCAGTCTGTGTGACAAATGGTATCAAATTCATCGGTACACCATTGGGCAGTTCACCAATCAACGCCGTGGGATGGGCACCAATCGGGTTGAAATAACGGAGAATGACCGACTTCACGGGTGCTCCGCTATGAATATAGTCGTGTATGATTTCCTCATTGATTTGCTTCGTATTACCATACGGGCTTAAAGCCTTTTGGATTGGAGCTTCTTCAGTGACCGGCAGATTCTCTTTTGTCGGTTGACCATACACAGTACAAGAAGATGAGAAGATAATACCTTTAACATGATATTTGGGCATCAATTCTAAGAGGTTGATGAGCGAATTGATGTTGTTGCGGTAGTACATCAATGGTTTCTCAACGCTCTCACCCACGGCCTTCGACGCCGCGAAATGGATGATGCCTTCTATGGTAGGATATTTCTGAAATACCGCCTCCAAGGCTTGGATGTCACAACAGTCAACTTGTTCGAAGGCAGGCCGTTTGCCTGTTATTTTTTCGATACCGTCAACCACATCCGCCTTCGAGTTTGAGAGATTGTCAACGATGACCACTTCGTAGCCCGCCTCTTGCAACTCTACCGTCGTATGAGAACCGATAAACCCCGTTCCACCTGTTACCAAAATTGTTTGTTTCATGTTGATATCTATCTAATGTTTAAAGATTCAGGATGTTTGTCTTTTCATCTCCTGAGCAGCCAAAGACTTCAGCGACTTCCAATAACTGCTTTAGGGGTGAATACTAATTCAAACCGAACAAAGTTTTCAAGCCGCCGTCCACGCCGGAGAAACCCATGAACGCCAAGCTGAGCAGACCGGCGGTTACCAGCACGATGGCCATGCCACTCATGCCCTTCGGCACCTTCACCAGCGACAGTTGTTCCCGCAGACCAGCGAAGACGGTCAGAGCGAGGGCGAAACCAACTGCGGTAGAAAAGGCATAGACAATGGCTTGCAACAGATTGAAATCTTTTTGGATGACCAGAATGGCCACACCCAGCACGGCACAGTTGGTCGTGATGAGCGGCAGGAAGATGCCGAGCGCCTGATAGAGGGCTGGCGACACTTTCTTCAAGACAATCTCCACCATCTGCACCAACGAAGCAATGACCAGGATAAACGCCAATGTTTGCAAATAACCCAGGTTCAGCGGATTCAGCACATAGATTTGTACCAGATAGGTGACTATCGTGGCCAACGTCATGACAAAGGCCACTGCTCCACCCATGCCTAAGGCTGTGTCTATTTTCTTAGAGACGCCCAAGAACGGACAGATGCCCAAGAACTGCGACAGGACAATATTATTGACAAATATTGCGGAGATAAATATTAAGATGTATTCCATGACTATGCTTTCTTCAGTTTATTAACGATTGCAATGAGATACCCCAAAGTGATAAATGCTCCCGGAGGCAAAACAAACAAGAGGATATTGGCCGTTTCGGGCAACAATGTGAAGCCGAAGATAGAGCCGGCGCCCAACAGTTCACGTACGGCACCTAATAATGTCAGTGCGAAGGCAAAGCCCAAGCCTATGCCTATTCCGTCAAAAACACTTGCTACGGGAGTGTTTTTGCAGGCGAAGGCCTCAGCACGTCCTAAGATGATGCAGTTCACCACAATCAGCGGGATGAACAGTCCCAACGCTTCGTCAATGGCAGGCAGGAACGCCTTGATGCAGAGTTGCAGCACCGTGACGAAAGAGGCGATGACCACCACAAACACAGGGATTCTCACCTTGTCGGGCGTGATGCTTTTGATACAGGAAATCACGAAGTTGGTACACACCAATACGGTCATCGTGGCCAATCCCATGGCCAGGCCATTGATGGCTGATGTGGTGGTAGCCAACGTGGGACACATACCGAGGAGAAGCACAAAGATAGGATTCTCCTTGATCAGTCCATTTTTTAAAATATTGATATTGCTCATGTTGAATCTCTTTTATTGCTTGTTAACTTGAGTGGCCCCGGTTTTGGCATCTTCAGTGCCACCTTTCTTATAAGCCATATACGCTTGGTTGACGGCTTTGAGGAAAGCTCTCGAGGTGATGGTCGATGCGGTGATGGCATCCACTTCGCCACCGTCTTTCTTGACTTTCAACTCCTGCTGCGGGTTTTTACCAATGATGTCGCCTTTCTGGTCTTTTTGGAACCATGTGTCGGCTTTTGCGCCCAATCCAGGGGTCTCGGTCGTCTCAAGGATGGTATAACCCAAAATGTTGCCTTCAGCATCCAATCCCACCAAGATTTTGAAATCTCCGCCGAAGCCCTGGGTCGTGCTTTCCACAGCGGCACCCAACTGCTTACCGTCAGCAGCTTCAGCCTTGTGGATGATGAACGTCTCTTCCTTGCCGTCTTTATCCATATCAGCTTTGATGGTGTCATTAGCCGTAACGGAGAGTTCTCCTCCACCCATCACCGCTTTAATGCCATCGGCCAGCGATTTCTCTTTCTGCGCGTTGATAGGCCCTTCGGTGATGTGATTGACCAGCGCGAGGATACCACTCATGACAAGTGCGGTGAGCACCAGCACGAGTACCATATTTTTTAAGGATGACTCTAACTTTTTCATTTTTTCACGACCTCCCCGAAACGTTTAGGTTTAATGTAAGTATTGATAAGCGGTGTGAACGCATTCATAATGAGGATGGCAAACGACATTCCTTCGGGATAAGAGCCCCAATTACGGATGACAACCGTGAGGAATCCGATGCAGACACCATAAATCAATTGTCCTTTCCCGGTCATGGGTGACGTCACATAGTCGGTAGCCATGAAGATGGCACCCAGCATCAAACCGCCACTGAGAATCTCAGCCACAGGATTGGCATATACGGGATTGGCAAGATGCAACAAACCGCTGAACACGAAAACGGTGAGAATGATGCTCACGGGGATATGCCATGTGATGATTTTACGGACCAGCATATAAACCAAGCCGATGAGCAACGCCAAGGCACACACCTCGCCGATGGTACCTGCACCGAAACCATTAGCAGGATTACCGAGCAGCAGCGTGATAGAATCGGGTAATTGGTCGAGCAACGAGACATCGCCGGTTTTGATGGCCTCTTTCATGATACTGAGCGGTGTGGCCCCCGTCGTGACATCCGCATAACTGCCTAATTGTCCGACCACAGGCCATGAGGTCATCTGTGCGGGGAAAGAGACAAGCAGGAAACAACGTCCTACTAATGCAGGGTTAAAGGGGTTGCATCCTAATCCGCCAAACGTCATCTTACCGATGCCGATAGCCACCAAGGCGCCAATCGCAATAATCCAGATTGGCAAATTGGAGGGGAGATTGAATCCGAGCAATAAACCCGTGAGAATCGCTGAGCCGTCGGAAATAGACGGTTCGCGTTTCAACATATACTTACTGATAGCCCATTCAAAAAAGACACAGGCCGCCACACTGACTGCACAAACCACTGCCGAACCTAATCCGAAATACAGGAACGACACGAGCAATGCCGGCACAAGTGCGATAATCACTCCATACATGTTGCGCTCGACTGTATCCGTGCCATGTGCGTGTGGTGAAAGTGAAACTACAAATTTTGACATTTCTATTTCAAATATAAAGGATATACATTATGATTATTTCTTCGCATTTCTGGCACGAATGATGCCCATGACCGTTGATTTTCCTTGACGGATATTGTCAAGCAAGGGACGATGAGCCGGGCAGGTGAACTGGCACGACCCACATTCGATGCACGAGGTGATGTCTTCGGCTTCGGCTTTTTCCCAAAGTTGCAATGACGAGACCGTTGCCAAAAGGAACGGTTCCAATCCCATCGGACAAGCACTCACGCACTTCGCACAACGAATACACGGTTGAGGCTCTTTCCGATGCGCATCATCGCCAGAGAGCACCGTGACACTATTAGTACCCTTACAGATGGGCACATCAATAGAATTGAGGGCCTTGCCCATCATCGGTCCGCCAGCCAACACTTTGTTATCACCTTCAGGCATGCCGCCGCATTCTTCTATTAAATCCTTCATCGGTGTACCCATGCGAACCAGGAAATTGCCCGGTTGAGACAGCTTTTTGCCTGTCACCGTCGTATAACGTTCGAAGAGCGGTTTGTTTTTCATCACAGCCTCATAAACGGCGAATGCTGTTCCCACGTTTTGCACAATGGCACCCACGTTGACAGGGATGGCAGGCGGTGCCGGCACTTGTCTGTTGATGACGGCGTCAACAAGTTGTTTCTCACCGCCTTGCGGATATTTCTTGGCAAGTGGTACGATTTCAATATCTGCTCGACCGGCTGTCTTTTGTTCAAACAACTCGATGGCAGCGGGTTTGTTGTCTTCGATACCGATATATCCCTTGGTCACTTTCGCTGCTTTCATCAGCAAGTCGAGACCCACTAATATCTCATCAGCGTGCTCCATCATCAAGCGGTAGTCGGCAGTAATGTAGGGCTCGCACTCCACACCATTGATAATGACACATTCAGCCTTGGCTGTCGGTGGCGGAGTCAGTTTGATAAAGGTGGGGAAACCAGCACCACCCATACCTGTGATACCAGCTGCTTTCACTCTGTTGACAATCTCTTCAGGGGTCAGTTCGGGATGGTCTTCCAACCGCTCCAATTTTTCAGAGCGGTCAATGCTTTCTTCCCACTCGTCACCTTCCACCTTGATGATGATTGACGGTTTCAAATATCCTGTGGCATCAATCGCATTGTCAATTTTAAGCACAGTTCCCGACACAGACGAGAAGATGGGAGCAGAGACAAACCCGCCAGCCTCGGCTATCATCGTACCCACCTTCACCTTATCTCCTTTAGCCACCACCGGTTTCGCGGGAGCGCCAATATGTTGTGACAAGGGGAAAACGGCTTGTTTCGGCAGTTCTGCAACAACGCTTTTCGACTCGGCGGTCAGTTTGTTTTCCTCTGGATGCACACCGCCTATTCTGAATGTTTTCAAATTCATACCTGCTCCTCCTTTCCTTGGGTCTTGGTTTCTGGGTCAATACTCTTTGTCACAGCTTGGGGGGCTTTGTCGTCAGCCTTCTCCGTTTTCACTTCTGCTTTAGCCACGATTGCCTTTTTCTCTGTCGCTGCCTCAGCGGGTTTCTCCTTCTTAGGTGGGAAATTGACCGCGATGATGGCATTGGTGGGACAAGCAGCCTCACACTTTCTGCACAGCCGGCATTTTTCAGGATCGATGTAACTGAGGTTGGCTTCGATAGTGATGGCCTCGAATTTACATTCCTTGGCACATTTTCCACAACCGATACAAGCAGCCTTACAAGCTTTCATGGCAGCTGCGCCTTTGTCCTTATTGACACAGCGCACATACACACGGCGGCTCTTCGGGCCACGCTTGCGCAATTCGATGATGTGACGGGGACAAGCTTTGACACAAGCGCCACACGAGGTGCATTTCTCCTCGTCCACCTCGGGCAGTCCGGTCTCGGCATTCATGTGTATGGCATCAAACTGACAGGCGGCCACACAGTCACCACATCCCAGACATCCATAACCACAACCTGTCTCACCGGCACCTGTAGCGTTCATAGCCGTACAGGTACGCAACCCGTCATACTGGGCTGTCCTGGGACGGAGCTCACAGGTTCCATTGCAACGCACCACTGCCACTTTAGGCTCGGTGTTGGCAATCGCCATACCCAACAGATCAGCCACTTTGGCCATCACATCGGGACCGCCCACGGGGCAATTCAATCCTTCCAGCGAACCGGCATCGGCGCCTTTCACCAAGGCATCAGCCATACCCGAGCAGCCGGGGAATCCGCAGCCGCCACAGTTGGCACCCGGTAAGGCCTCATTGACAACAGCCAGTCTGGGGTCTTCTTCTACAGCAAATTTCTTAGAGCACACATAGAGAATCACCGAAGCGATCAATGCTATGGCTCCAAGAACAAGTACCGCACTCAATAAAAAGTTCATAATGTTTTATTTGTTTTAGTTAGATATTGTGTCAATTTGAAATGCGAAATGACTACCTATACGTTCTCGCATCCAATACAGGACAGCATAATATGGCAGAAGCGAAGCGATGCCGCTCAAGGCAGCGATGCCTTCATCTCCAGTCAGCAGGTAAACGATGACAATGACCGCCACCATCAGCACGAAAGGGACGCCGAAAGCCAACAACACGGCGCGATGGGCATTACCGGTAGTAGTGGACACCATCACAGGGTCGCCTTTAGCATATTGCCGGGCCAAGGGCGTCTTCACATCGATGATTTTCTCCTTCGCCTCTGAGGCATTGCAATGGGCCGCCACTTTACATGAGGCGCATGCAGCAGTCTGAACGATACGCACTTTCACACAATCGCCCTGCACATCTTCCACAACACCTGCATGATTGATTTTGTTCATAGTAGAATTCGTCAACTTCAATTGCAAACTCGAGTTTGCAATTGCAAAGGTAACGTTATAATTCTAAATGCGCAACTTTTTTTTATTTTAATTTGTATGGAAATGCACTTTTCTATCACGTAAACGTTTGTTTTCCATCATTGTGGGCGTACGATGCGGACGCCGAGGTGGGTATTGTGCTTTTGCAGGTATTGATAAAGCGTCATTGGCTCATCCACCACTTTTTTGTGAGCCATCGAAGCATTCAGCATGTGCAAGCCGTCTTTATGCCAAACGGCAATTCCTACATGAGCAATGTCTAAGCCGCTGGCACTGGTCACGATGGCGATGATGTCACCATCTTGTACTGCCTTTTTCATGAGACTATTGTCGCCTGTTTTCGCCTTAGGTATATATTGGAAACTCTTTCCATTGATAGCGGCTTCCTGATTCTTGATGAACGGCAACCACTGCGGGTGCTCTTTGAGCATCTTGTACGATTGAGGATGTTGCGACATGTAATCGACATGGACGACCTGCTTGGCACTGAAAGGCGGATTCGGTTGTTGCACTTCTTTCACAAAACCGTCTTGACTGTTGTCCTCTACCCAGGTGGTAAAATAATGTTGGCGCGCAGTGTATCCTATCCTTCCGCCGATATATCTCACCTGGCACAGCGTATTGCAAAAATCTTGAAATGTATACAGTTCGTTTTTGGCACACCACGACAAAGCCAACACATTTTCCACATACGTGGTGCAATCCAGTTGACGGAGGTTGACCACCAATTGTTCTTCCTTATTCACCTCCAAGGTGTGTGCGACGTATGGAAGCCCCGTCAGTTTATTCGCGAAATAAACCATCAGGTTGGTGTTCGCGGGGAGAGACTTCGCCCCGGTCAATAACGACACGACCTTCATGCTGTCTGCTTTGGTGTATTGTGGTTGGGCGTGCAACAGGGTTGCAGAAAGCAGAATGGCAAAAAATAAAGCAATCTTTTTCATGATTTGAAGTAATATTATAAATGACGCTTTTTTCCGAAATTAACACCGAAATAGATATTCACACAACCGAAATAATTGGATGTGGAAAACTGAGATTTTTTATAATTGTAAGAATGGATGATGGCACTGCTGCCGGCGTACCACTTCGATGTGTTCCATATTAATCCGAAACGTCCCACCAAATCCAAATTCAGATTGGAAAAAGAGAAGTCGCGCAAAATGCTCTTAAAATTCTCACGGTCGCCAGTGGCATGTTTATAACCCACCGCCAATGACAACGAGGCTGCCACCATGATGTTCTTGGTGATCACATAGTTATAGGCGTAACCGCCAGAGATAGAGAAGTCTTTATACTTCACCTTGCTGAATTTCAACCCTTCATCCAATTGATAATCGGTCTCAGGCACATGAGAGGCCACCACCGACTGGAGCTTGTCATAATCCAAATCCATCGTGTGGACGGTGTAACCGATGCCGAAAATCGGTGAGCCGCAACTTCGCAACTGGCATGTACTCTGACTGAAAGCCGCCGGATAAGAGAATTTACGATGGTTGGTGATGTAATAAATGTTGAATCCTGTCATACCCACTTTCAGACCGTCAAAAGAGATGCCATTGAGTTGTCGCGTATCAACCCCTTCACCCAGATCCACCGAACGGATGTTATAGTCATGCCCTGTACGTCGATAAAAAATGTCAATGCCGATGGCCGATGTATAGAGGCTGAGGTCAATCTGCTTTTTCGAGTCAATATGAATCTGTGAAAAACCAATGGTATATCCAAGGAAAATCAATTTCCATCCGAAGTAGGGTCCCACCCTGACCTGCGCCTTTGGGGCGAATCGGATGGATTGTCCTGATTTTGCCGTCAGTTGGTACGACTCAAAAGAATACGTGCCCTGGACCATGGCGGTGAATTTGTATTTCTGAGGCTCCACATAACTGGAGTCAATAGCGTTAAACTCATCGATAATCAAATGGAGCGCATGGCCGATTTTCTTGTAAAAAGGTTTCTTCTTTCGTTTGACCACGGCAGTGTCACCTGGCAAGTCTGCGGCTTCTCTTACGGCTGTTGTCGTATCTCTTGACAGGATGAGCGTATCTCCTGCCCAAAGATGCCTACCGTCAACAAGGGTATCGGTTGGTGTCTGACCAAGGACGACCAACGGCATTATGACCACAGCTAAGAGCAAAAGAACAAACCCCTTCATCTCATGAAAGACACTAAAATTTCCCTAAGATACGATCGAGTACCCAATTGACAGGAGTGGCCGAAACACTGGTGCAGGTACATACATTAAGGCCTTGCAGGTCTTCTATAACCGCCTTGATGATGGGCAGTTGCACATAGGAGGGGTTGGGCACTGTGATGCTGGTGTTTCCCTCTGTTGTGACTAATGAGATGGGAGCATAATTGAATACAGAAAAACAGAGGGAGCCTTTGTCGCCGACCACTTCAATGCGGTCTTCTTGAGCCGACTGATGGCCGACGAAGCACCACGAACCGCTTCCTAACAGTCCGCTCTCAAAGCGGAAACAAGCGCTTACGGTGTCTTCCGGTTCATAGAGGCCGCCCCGGTTGGTACACATGCCTTTCGCATCGATAATGACACCAAACATATCTTGCAATAAGTCCAACTGGTGCGGGGCCAAATCATAGAAATATCCTCCTCCGGAGATTTCCGGTTGCAGGCGCCATGGCAGTTCGGAATCGACTGCATAATCCAAGTCACGCGGCGGACAGGAAAAATGTACTTGCACATTGATAATCTTTCCAATCGTCCCGTTTTGGATGATACTTTTTACTTTTTGGAAATAGGGCAGGTAGCGACGGTAATAAGCCACGAAACAAGGCACGCCTGTCTGTTCACTGATACGGTTGATTCGCGCACAATCATCGTACGAGGCCGCCAGCGGCTTTTCCACGTAAACGGGTTTTCCCGCCTTCATCGCCATGATGGCATACGTGGCATGTGACGAGGGCGGCGTAGCGACATAAATGGCATTCACATTGGGGTCGTCAATCAACTCTTGCGCATCATTATACCACTGCGGGACATGGTGCCGCTTGGCATACGAACGGGCATGCTCGATATTACGGCTCATCACCGCATAAACCGAGGAACCATCCACTTCATTGAATGCCGGACCGCTTTTCTTTTCCGTCACTTCTCCGCAACCGATAAATCCCCATTTCAGATATTTCATGGCTATTTTTTTGCAAAATTATATAAAAAATAGGGAATAACATCATTTTGACACACATTAACATGTATTTTGTCATCAAAAAAAGTCTTATTTGGACTGTCAGCAGTATGATTTCTCAATTATTTGTTGTATTTTTGCAGCTCAAAGCAACTGATTATGGAAATCAAGAAAGCAGAATTTACATTGAGCAGCCCCACGGTTACATTATGTCCTAAAGACACCAAATGGGAATATGCTTTTATCGGACGCTCTAACGTAGGGAAGTCCAGTCTCATCAATATGTTATGCAATCACAAAGGATTGGCCAAGACATCATCGACACCGGGAAAGACCTTGCTTATCAACCACTTCATCATCAACAATGAGTGGTATCTGGTAGATTTGCCCGGTTATGGGTTCGCCAAGCGTTCTAAAACAATGCAACAGAAACTGGAACAGATGATAACGTCGTATATCTTACAACGGCAGCAACTGGCCAATGTGTTTGTACTCATCGACATACGCCATGACCCGCAGAAGATTGACCGCGAGTTCATCGACTGGCTGGGTTCGAGCGGCATCCCATTTGCCATCGTCTTCACCAAAGCCGATAAACTGAGTGTGGGCAAGGCGAATGCACAGGCTAAGGCTTGGATGGTTTCGATGGAAGACCGCTGGGAAGAGCTGCCACCTTATTTTATTACAAGCAGCCAAACGAAAGCAGGACGCGAAGAAGTGTTGAATTATATCGAAGAAATCAACCGTTCATTGGCTCAGTGACACCTTATTTAGATATACAGAACTTGACGAAGTCGTTCGGTGCGAGAGTGCTGTTTGAAGACATCTCCTTCTCTATCGCCGAAGGTCAGCGCATTGGCATTGTCGCCAAGAATGGAACGGGCAAATCGACATTGCTCTCCATCATCACGGGCCATGAGGGCTATGACCGTGGTGCCATCATCAGTAAGACGGATTTGCGGATAGGCTATCTGGATCAGACTCCGACGTTTGACCCTGATGAGTCGGTGCTGGATGCTTGTTTCAACCATCACGGCGAAGAGGAACGGGTGCTGCGTGCCAAACAGATACTCACCCAGTTGAAAATCAACGACTTGTCGCAGCCCATGCGCCAACTGAGCGGTGGTCAGCAGAAACGCGTTGCCCTGGCCAATGTGCTTATCACCGAGCCGGAATTGTTAGTGCTCGACGAGCCGACCAACCACCTTGACCTCGACATGATTGTGTGGTTGGAGGGGTATCTGAGCCGTGGCAACAAGACCTTGCTTATGGTGACACACGACCGTTTTTTCCTCGACCGGGTGTGTAATATCATCATGGAACTGGACCAACGGCGGCTCTATACTTATAAGGGTAATTTCAGTTATTATCTCGAAAAACGGGAGGAGCGCATGAACGCCACCCGTTCAGAGATAGCCCGGGCTAACAATCTGTATCGCAAGGAGTTGGAGTGGATGCGGCGAATGCCACAAGCACGAGGGCATAAAGCCCGTTACCGTCAGGAGGCATTCTATGAATTGGAGAAGGTGGCCAAACAACGTATCGAAGAGCGGCAGATGCGATTGAAATCACGTAATGTGTATATTGGCAGTAAGATTTTTGAGTGTCAGTATGTATCAAAAGCCTACGGCGACCTCGTCATCCTCAAAGATTTTTACTACAATTTCGCACGATTTGAGAAGATGGGTATCGTTGGAAACAACGGCACCGGCAAATCAACGTTTATCAAGTTGCTGCTCGGTCTAGAGAAATTGGATGGAGGCAAGTTTGACATCGGCGACACTGTACGTTTCGGCTATTTTTCGCAGGAGGGCCTGAAATTCCGTGAAGACCAGCGGGTGATTGATGTGATACGGGATATCGCGGAATATATCGACATGGGTGGAGGCAAGCACCTGAGTGCCTCGCAGTTTTTGCAACATTTCATGTTCTCGCCCGAAGAGCAATATAATTATGTGTATAAGCTCAGCGGTGGTGAGAAGCGGAAACTCTACCTCTGTTCGGTGCTTATGAAGAACCCGAATTTTTTGGTTTTAGATGAGCCAACCAACGACCTTGACATACAGACACTGCAGATTTTAGAAGAATATCTTATCGACTTCCCCGGGTGCGTCATCGTGGTGAGTCACGACCGTTTCTTCATGGACAAGGTGGTGGACCATCTGTTAGTGTTCAAAGGAGATGGTGAGATCAAAGACTTCCCGGGCAATTACAGCCAATATCGTTCATGGCTTGCTTTGCAAGATGAACAGCCACGGCAGAAAGAGAAAGTTTCCCCCACCCCGTCAGATGACACCACAAAATCAGCCCCGTCTGCGCGGCGCCGTAAAATGACCTATAAGGAAAAGACGGAGTTTGAACAGTTGGAAAAAGACATAGCAGCATTGGAAACGGAGAAATCGCAAATTGAAGCCGCCCTTTGTGGTACCGAGCAGTCCGTCGAAGTGATCACCGCCATGAGCAAACGCCTGCCAGAGCTTACCGATGAACTGGACGAGAAAACCATGCGTTGGCTGGAGCTGAGTGAGATAGATGGTTAAGTGATAGATGGCCTTACCACTAAAAGAAAAAGGCTGCAAGTAACTTGCAGCCTTTCCTTTAAGTGACTCCCGCGGGATTCAAACCCACAACCTTCTGATCCGTAGTCAGATGCTCTATTCAATTGAGCTAGGGAGCCTCCTTCGTTGAATGCGGTTGCAAAAGTACGATGTTTTTTTGTACTGACCAAATTTTTGGGGAAGTTTTTTTAGAAATGAAGAAAAAAAGTGGGTTTTAAGGATAAAAGGTGGAAGAAAGAGACCATGAACACAGGGGAAAGATAGCGTCAAAGACAGAAATTGAGGGAGAGAAAAGACTGCTGCGATGAAGGAGATAGAGGGAAAAGACGTCGTTTTTTGAAGTTAGTCGTTAAAATTGCGTTAAAAAATATAAATAAAAGGAACAACCTATTTATAAATCACTTATCTTTGCCTCGTTTTTAAAAACAATTGTTTTACTAATCAAATTTTTAAATCATGAAAAAAGTTTTATTTATGGCACTTGCAGTGGTTGGTTTGTGTCTGACCGGCTGCAAAAACAAGGCTGCTGAAGGTACAGAGCAGAAAACAGAGAAAGCTGACACAACTGCTGTTGCCGATGCTATTGATCCCGCTTCTGACCCCGCTATTGCATTGGGTGAGGCTGTTGCTGCTAAGGACCAGAGCAAGTTAGAGGCTCTTCTGAACACAG
Organism: uncultured Prevotellaceae bacterium; assembly: GCA_946404865.1. GTDB lineage: Bacteria > Bacteroidota > Bacteroidia > Bacteroidales > Bacteroidaceae > Prevotella. Next base: position 6,189 of record CAMJFC010000040.1, on the reverse strand, counting down.
TGAAAGAGAAAGCTGCTGACCCGAAATTCAAGGAGTACATCGAGAAAGCACAGAACTTCTTGAAGGAGAAAGCTGCTGACATCAAGGCATTCATTGGTGACAACGCCGTGGTGAGTGGTCTGATTGACAATGTGAGCAGCATCGACATTTCTAAGTTGGTGGGTGCTGACGCTGCCGCTGCTGCCGTTGAAGGTGCTGCAGAAGGCGCAAAAGAGACTGTTGAAGGAGCCAAGAGCGCTGTTGAAGGTGCTGTTGAAGGTGCCAAGGAAACTGGTGAGAAAGCCGTTGAGGACGTGAAGCAAGCTGCAGACAAGGCCGCTCAAGCTGTCAAGGAAGCTCCCGCCGCTGCTGCTGACGCTGCCAAGCAAGCTGGCAAAGATGCCATTCAGAAAGGTGCTGATGCCCTGAAGAATGCCATCAAATAACTCTCAGAGATTATTTATTCAATAATTACAATCAAAAAAATATAAGGTGCAACCGTAGAGGTTGCACCTTTTATTGTTTGATAGTTTTGATGCCACTAAATACTATCGGATTCTATCGGCGGCACGTACGAGCTTTTCATCGTGGATGATGGCCTTTCTTGCCAGGACGTGGAAAATGAGAGCAACACCCGGCAAAGAAGCCCACAAGAAAGGAGTGAACTGCGATCCTTCGGGTTTATTCACATAACCGAAGATCACGATGACTGCTATCCATACGAGGCACAAAAGGATATTGTATGCGCATACCCTGGCTTGAAACTTCCTGTTTTTAAAGAGGAAGATGGCGAGTATGGTCAGCGGGCAGGTCAAGAGCAACAATGCGAACATCGGCCATACCGTAAAAGATTTTGCCTCGCCCTGCGCAAGGAACAGATTATACATCGTTGCATCTGTTGTGCCAAGCGCGTCGAAATGATAGATTCCCACGGGATTGATGAGACAGAGAATCGTGGCTGCTAATGCCAGCAGCAGATAAACTGTTTGTATGCGTTGTATCATCGTAACGTTCGTTTAATCGTTAGCGGCATCTTTTTCGCGCCAATAGACATTGCCATCGACAAACTCCTGGGTTGCAAGCAATGTGGGTTTCGGCAATTTCTCATAATAGCGTGAGATTTCAATCTGCTCACGATTTTCGAACACCTCGTCAAGGCTGTCATTGTATGAAGCGAACTCATCGAGTTTCTTTTTCAGGTCCTGCTTGATTTGTGCTGAAATCTGGTTGGCTCTCTCGGAGATAATGACGACACTTTCGTAAATATTGCCTGTTTCTTCGCAGAGGTCCATGATGTTACGTGTCACGGTGTTGACCGGAGCTTTTGATTTCTTGTAATCCATTTTTGGAATAATATAAAATTAGAATTTAAAAATAGTATTCAAAGGGAGATAAAGGGAGATAAAGGGAGATAGAGGGAGATAAAGGGAGATAGAGGGAGATAGAAGGAGATAAAAGGAGATAAAAGGAGATAGAGGGTTTAGTCTTTGATGTGCTTTTTGCAGACAGCAATGTATTTCTCAGCCTCTTTGGTGTATTCAGAGTCGGGATATTCGTTGAGGAAACCGTAGCACTCGTCTTCCGCATCGCGGAACCGTTCAAGTTTTTTAGACTCCACACTTTGAGTGGCCAGTTGATACTTACTTTTCATGATTAAGTAAGCGAAGTCTTCCCTTTTTGAACTGTAGGGGAAATCCTTAATGGCATTTTGAGCTGTGATGATGCACGACTCGTAGTTGCTGGCGGAACCTTCACCACTACTGTTACCGAAATAAGACCCCAAATCGTAGTATAATCTTGCCGAATTGAGTTCTTTCTGCACCAGCTTATCCTGCAATTCAAACAAGCGTTTATGCGCTTTTTCCTTGAGATTCATAGAGGCATCCGGGAAGAGGTCGAGAAACTCTTGGAAAGCGGCTATCGCAGCGATGGTAGGAGTCTGGTCGAGTCTTGGTTCGGGCGTACTCTCATAAAGGCTCTCGCCGATATAGAAAGATGCCTGCTGCGCGTAAGTGCCTCTGGGATAGGACGTATAATATTTTCTGAAATACTGTGATGCCGTTTCATAGTCTTTTCCCAAATAGGTTGACATCGCGAGCATAAACAAGCATTCCTGGCCGTTATCAGAGCCTTTCATGATGGTGACCACCTGTTGAAGCAATAATGATGCCCGTGTGTATTTGCCACTGGCATAACATTGCTTGGCATATTCATATTTTTGGTCATAATTGTCCGTCTTGTACATCGCATTGAACTCTTTCGCACAGGAAGAGCACAACAGCATGACGAGCAGCATGAACAGAACGTTTTTCTTCATAATCATATCAATTCAAGTTGCAAAGTTACTGATAATTGTACGATTAGACAAGTAATCCCATGATTTTTTAGGAAAAATTGCGATAAATGCAAAAGATTTTGTATTTTCGCAGCATGAATTTCAAGTTAACCTCCAAATACCAACCGACAGGTGACCAACCCGAAGCCATCCGTGAACTGACCGATGGTATTCTTCGTGGCGACAAGTCACAAGTGCTTTTGGGTGTCACTGGTTCGGGCAAGACCTTCACGATGGCGAATGTCATTGCGAACGTGAACCGCCCCACCCTCATCTTGAGTCACAACAAGACCCTTGCCGCACAGTTGTATGAGGAGATGAAAGGCTTCTTTCCAGAAAATGCTGTCGAGTATTATGTCTCCTATTACGACTACTATCAGCCCGAGGCCTACCTCCCCTCTTCAGACACCTATATTGAAAAGGATTTAGCCATCAACGACGAGATAGACAAACTGCGTTTGTCGGCCGTTTCGGCCTTGTTGTCTGGCCGTCGCGATGTGGTGGTGGTGTCGTCTGTGTCGTGTATTTACGGTATGGGCGGTCCCGCCACGTTGGCTGGCAGCGTCATCAGCATCCGTCGCGGGCAAAAGATAGACCGCAATATGTTTCTCCGCCGTTTGGTGGATGCACTATATGTCCGTAACGATATCGAGTTGAACCGTGGTAATTTCCGTGTGAGAGGCGACACGGTTGACATTTTCATGGCATACAGTGACCACGTGCTTCGCGTAACATGGTGGGATGACGAGATTGACAGCATTGAAGAAGTAGATGCGCTGACCTATCAGCGTATGGGGCAGTTTGAGGATTATCAAATTTACCCGGCCAATCTGTTTGTCACCTCAAAGGAACAACAGGAACGAGCCATCCGTCTCATCCAAGACGATTTACTGAAACAAATAGAGTTTTTCACCGACTTAGGCGACCCCATTAAGGCGCATCGCATCAAGGAACGCGTGGAATACGACATGGAAATGATTAAGGAGTTAGGCCATTGCTCGGGCATTGAGAACTACTCGCGCTATTTCGACGGTCGGAAGGCAGGTGAGCGTCCGTATTGTCTGTTGGACTTCTTCCCTGAGGATTTTCTGATGATGATAGATGAGAGCCATGTGAGTGTACCTCAGATAGGTGCTATGTATGGTGGCGACCATGCCCGCAAGACCAATCTTGTGGAGTATGGTTTCCGTCTTCCTGCGGCTTTTGACAACCGTCCGTTGCGCTTTGATGAGTTCAACGAGATGATAGACCAAGTCATCTACGTGTCAGCAACCCCCGCCGACTACGAGTTGGCTCAGGCCGAGGGCGTTTATGTGGAACAAGTGATTCGCCCGACGGGACTGTTGGACCCCGAGATTGAAGTACGTCCGAGCGAGAATCAGATAGACGATTTGATGGAAGAGATAGAGGTCCGAGCTGAGCGCGACGAGCGGGTCTTGGTGACGACGCTGACCAAGCGCATGGCTGAGGAGATGACCGAGTATTTCCTGAATCATGAAATCCGCACGAACTACATCCACAGTGATGTATCCACGTTAGACCGTGTGAACATCTTGAACGACCTTCGTGCCGGTCGCATCGACGTGTTGGTGGGTGTGAATCTACTTCGTGAGGGCTTGGATCTGCCCGAGGTATCACTTGTCGCCATCCTTGATGCAGACAAAGAAGGTTTCCTTCGCAGTCACCGTTCGCTGACCCAGACGGTAGGCCGTGCCGCCCGTAATATCCATGGCAAGGCCATCATGTATGCCGACACCATCACGAAGAGTATGCAAGAAACCATTGACGAGACCAACTACCGGCGCAATAAACAATTGAAATACAACGAAGAGCATCATATTACGCCGGCCCAGATACAGAAAGCTATTCTTCAGTCGATTACTCCGGACAAGGAGCGTGAAAAACCTGCTGTCGGCAAATCATACGGGGAAGCCTATGTGGAATCGACAGGCCATCTTGCCGCCGACCCGATATTGGAATACATGTCACAAGAGCAGTTGGAGAAATCCATCGCCAATACGGAGCGCCTGATGCGTGAGGCCGCCAAGAATTTAGACTTCCTGCAAGCTGCACAGTATCGAGATGAGTTGCTTAGGTTGCAAGAAATGTTGCAGGCGAAGGGGGCATAGAGGCTATCGTTATAATGAGATAGATAGGGGAAAAGATAAAGGACAAATGATTTTGATTTCATTTGTCCTTTATCTCTATTAGATGCTTAAATTCGGGAAAGTGTTATTTTTTCAAATATTTCTTTCCGTTTTGGATGACAACACCTTTGTACTGGTCATTGACCTTCACACCATATACATTATAAAGTGGTACATCAGAGTCATCGGCATCAGCATTGATTTGTTGTATGCCCGAAGGAGCGATACATTTGAACACGATTTTGTCGATATTACAGTAAGGATTGTCAATGGTGAGTCGTAAGATTTGCTTCCCTGCAGGCAGTTCGGCACTGAGTGTACCTGTCAAAGCGTTATAGGTGTCCCAGTTGTTATTCCCAGTCTGTGGTACACTAATCTTAGCAAGAGGAACCAGTTTCCCGTCATTCACCAAAGACAGGTTGAATCCTGAGCCGTTAAGTCCAGACGAGGCGTAGGCTTCGTAAGAATAGGTACCTGGAACGACGACATTGACCGAATATTCGAGCCACTCACCAGCTGCTGTATATCCGATGGCATAACTGCCATTGCCAGTTACGATATCGACGCCGCCGCCATCCTGCCGGTAATTGGTGCCACCTTCGTTTTTGTCATCAGAATCGTGATAGGTCATTCCTTCAGCGCCGCTGTCGAAATTCTCCACTTGGATAGTACCAGGCAAGTTGACACCACCCATGAAAGCCATTCTTGGCGGATAGACGTTGAATCCCGACATCCGCTCATAACGCGTGCCGTCAGTGGCCACCACCACCGCCTTGACATTATACCGTCCCTGTCGTGCTGCTTCATATTGCAGAGTATAAGGCTCTTGTTGGAAGGTATTCATCAATTGGTTGTTGACATAGACTTCGATATGGTCGATGGTCTTCGTCTTCAGGCGCGCATCCACAGAAATGGTCACATGGTCACCCTCAGTCACATTGATTCCATCGCACTTGACATAAACCGATGCCTCTTTGACCATGCCAGGGAAAGGACTTTTGGCACTTTTCGCTTTTTCCGAAGCCATATAATCCCTCAACCATGTCATGGCTGGTCGGTCCTCACCATCACGGATGAGACCAGAATTGCCATTGGTCGTCCATGTGTGTCCGTAGATATATCCCCAGAGTGTGACGCCCGCCACATAGTCAGCCTCCCACAAATAGGGAATCTGCTCTTTGTAGCGTTGTTCTTGCAGCGCATCATCCTCAGTGCCGATATCATATTCCGTGCTGTACATCGGCATCTTCAGGGCATTCTGTATCTCTACCATCGCTGCCTTAAACTCATATTCGGGCATCTCGGTGAGATCGTGCGACTGGCAACCATAAGCATCGATGGGAGCGCCGGCATCACGTAGTGTACGAACGAGGTTGATAAACTCCGTTTTCTGCCAGCGGAATGTATTGTAGTCGTTATAGATAAGGATAGCATCCGGCCAGCGTTCGTGCGCCAACTCGAAAGCACGTATAATCCAGTCGTAGCCCGTGACACCATCGCCTCCGAGTGCTTCTTTATAAGGAGCGGGCGCATGTCCGACAATGGCTTCATTGACCACATCTATCAGTTGCAGGTCGGGGTAGCGTGCCTTGATGGCATCCATCCACTCCACAATGGCATCATATTGTGCGGAAGTAGAGAGGTTGTTCATCCAATTGGGGTATTGCGAGCCCCAAATGAGTGTATGAAACTTAAAGGGAAAGCCATGATTTTTCGCATAAGAATAAA
>CAMJFC010000039.1 GCA_946404865.1 uncultured Prevotellaceae bacterium | reverse complement strand
TCCTGGAGGGTGACGAGGTCGGCATTGCCGTCGGGGGTGGCACCCACATCGACCCGCTCGTGAATCTGCCCCAGCCCGTTGTCGTAATCCACGTGGTCGAGGCACGCGCTGCCGTCGGCCGCCGTCATGGTGCGCGACAGCACGTAGCTGTACTGCGCCGACAGCCCCGGCGGCAGCGGCGCGGTCACCGTCTGCGCCGGCAGGGGTGTGACCGCCAGCATCGCCGCCAGGTACGGTAGTGAAACAACAAATATATATTTGTGATATGTCATCGTCTTACAGATACTATTGTGTGATGGTGTGATAGTCGTATTGGCTCAGGATTTCCTTGGTGCCGGCAGCCGCATTGTTGTCTGTATAGCGGTAAACCTCCTTCAGCCGTCCTAACCCGTCATAGTCATAATAGGTCGTCACGCCTGCCGGGTCGGTCTGTGAGGTGATGCCTACGAGCGGTTGGTAGGTCCAGGTGGTAACCATCGCATTGGCGAGTGAGGGATGGGTGCGGAGCACACTAACATTTGGCGAACCACTCAAGACCGAATTGACCGTTACCAAAGAATCATTTTTGACCTCAGCTACCAGGTATCTGTCATCATATCCCCAGACATAGACGGTATGCATGCCGCTGCGGTCCACGACCTCAGTAGGATTACCATTGGGGGAGTAGGACCGCACGTGCATTTCCTCTTCAAAACCGTTGGAAACACCATTGACTACAGATAATTTATATAATATGTTAGGAAGATTACATGTGTCATAGTCTATTTTGTAGCCGGAGACATCACGGGCACTGGTGCCGGTGGCTTGCGTATGGCTACTCAACACACTGGAATACATGTGCATATTATATAGTCTCTGCTCCATTTGTGAACCGTTGGAAGAAGGATAAGTATAAGTCGTGATATGGGGCTTCGCGCCCGTGAACGACCGCGACGAGACCAGGCCGTAGGTGTTATAGCCGATGTTTTCCGTCGTGGTGACGCCGTCCTGCGCGACGGTCTTCCCCGTCATGTCGTAAGAGCCCGCGCTGGCGTAAATGCCGGGAGTGCCCAGCTGAATGACCGGATTGCCGCCCAGATACCCGTCAGACACACGCCATTCCGGGTCGTAGTAGTTGTCGAGGGAGTAGCCCGTCACGATGGCCTGATTAAGGGAATAGTTGTAAGTCTCTGTCCTGATTGTTGTCGGCCAAGAATTACTCGTATAAAAGCTGTAGTCCGTCTTCTTTTTCAGATAGTCTCTCTTGTAAACGTGGTCATCGACTATCAGGAGGTTCCCTGCTCTTCTTAACGGGACACCATAGACGGAGTCCGACCCGGTGGCAGATATGTTGTAAATCTCATATTCACAAACCGTCTTTCCCGAAGCGTTCTGTAGTGCCATGTTATTACCAATAGCCCCTTGGTATTCCGTAATCTGAGAATAGACCACCGGCTCGCGCCCCTGCACCAGACTGCGGAAATGGAGGGGGCTGAAAGAGAACTGATAGCCGTGATTTCCCGGATTGTTCGTTATCCAAAACTCGGTAGGGAAAGTGGAGACGTTAAAATTGCCAGTCAGCACATTCTGTATCGTACCGGCGAGGTCGGAAGAAGACCTGATGGAGGTATAAGTGAAGATATTAGGGTCCACCACGGGTTCGCCATATCCGATGTGCTCATCTAAGTCCGTCCCTGTCTCGACGGGCAGGTTCAAATTGTTAGTCTGCACTTCCCTTCTGGTCGGACCATAACGGTATTCTTTCACGTCAGACACCTGTCCGTCGGAAGTGTAATTGGTGATGGATTTGATACGGAACCCGGCGGCGTTGGTGATCCGGCGGTTCCTCTTGGTGGCGACATAGTCACCGTTAGCGTCTGTCGCAGTGACAAAGCGGTGGTTTTCAAAGACGAATTCTGTCTTGCCCCCTGTAGGATAGATAATGGCGGACAGGATTCCATGGGATTCGGGCGGAGCCGGCTGGCGCGGGTCTGCCCCTGTCATGTCTTGGAGCAACTTAAGTTTTTGCCTATGGGTATCTTCGCCGGGTGCTAAAGACAAAAGTGTGAAAGGTAAACCCTGGGGATATAAAGGGGTCTCGGTGTATTCGGTGTAGTAATTCATATTGGCTATCTGGCGCAGATTATAACTGTGGTCGCCGGCTCCCACGCTGTTGCCGTATCCCCAATGGTCAGTTCCGAAAATCCCGTTTACTGAATGATTCTGAAATCTATAGACCAGTTTATCATCCGTATTCTCAAGTCCTGTAATGGTGAGTTTGCTGAGCAGGGCCACGGTGCCGTAGGGGTAGCGGTAGTCGTAGTCGAAAGTATATTTCCTCACTATGCGGGCACTGTCGGATATGGTGAAACTGGTCAGGTTTTTATATGTGGTATCATTCGGGTTGTTGTAATTGAAATCAGCCGTGGTCGAACCAAAACTTATCTTTGTAAGGAGTTTTGTCTGATAATGGGTCCATGTGTCTATATGTGAATAATAAAATCTGAGGTTGCCCGAGGGACTGTATTGAGGGATGCTCCACAGCCGTTTCATCGTCAGCATCGGCTCCGTGCCGTTATTCCCTCCACTCTGTGTGATGCCCCTGCCGTATGTGAAAAAGACAGGCTGACTGACATTGGGAATCGTAATCCTGCTCAGATACCATGCCACTTCCTCCAGGTTTGTCTGGGGCGACGGGTTGAGTGAACGCTCTAAAATATCAAAGAAATACTGGACGCCTGACGGGTCGGTGATGGTGAAACTATTGATTTCCCTCTGAGACCTGTTGAATTGGATGTCATAGCCTTTCTTGGCGGATAATACGCTGATATTATCGTTGTAATTAACAATGAAAAAACCGAAGGACTCTCCGTTGGGGAGCGTGACGTTAAACCTGTCTTGTTCAAAATTGCACAACTCTAAATACTGATTGAGGTTTTGCGCGTCTGGATTGACATACAAAGTTCTGTCAATCGGGTGCAGGTAAAGTTTGAAGTCTGAATTCTCATCGGGTGACGATTGTATGGTTCTCGACACGCAGAATCCCAAAGAGAGCGACCAGCCGTGACCTGTCACATCATAGTTATATCCCCGTTTAAGCGGTGTCGGCAAATACCGTAAAACAATAGGAATCTTATAACCGTGATAATCTATCTCATAAAGGGGGATGCTGATGTCGGGAATGCCCGAGGCGTTGGTGACGGTATATTCGCCCGCCCGTTGGAAGGCCGCCGCCTGCGGGGAGGCGGGGAGTGTAGGGGTCAGCGTGACATCGGAGTTGTTTCCTGTGGTTCTCGGGGGCGTGACGTTGCCGGCCATATTCTTGACCGTGTCCGATGGCAGCACGGCAAAGGGCTTGACCGTGTCGGGCGGTAAAGACATGGCTGGTTGTTTCATCGTTGCAAGCATGGGTAGGCAACAGCCAAGTAATAATAGTAATAATGTCTTTTTACCTATTTGCATGTGTCAGATTTGATAGATGTGGCAAAGATAATTGAAATTGATGACAAGACAAAACAAAACAACGAGTTTTTATTTGTTTGTTGAGGCACAGCCTATCTTGGAGATAGCGGGTCACGGGGACAGGCACTTTGACCCGAGTCCTTCCTCTGTCTGGTCTGTAAACGTTCCGAAAGCCTCCTCCGGCTCTGTGCGTATCAGAGCCTTGAGGAGGTCGGGAAGTAATCTTATCCTATTAGAAATATCCGTAGAACACCTTTTCGTCCGTCTCTATCTCGATGTAGTACTTGGGGCGGTCGGGGGTGTCGGTGACGAAGAGAAGGGTGTTGGCGGGCGAGAGGGTCTCTGTGCTGCGGTGCATGACGGTGCCGGTGAAGTCGGTGATGGTGACCTCGGCGTTGGTCACGAGGCTGTCGCAGGTGATTTCCACGGTAGCGTCGTCGGCCTGCACGCGAGGGGTGGGAATCTCGGTGCGGTTGCCCCTGCCTGATGCTCCTTTGTCGTCGGATTGTAACATGACATCGTCAGCCAACATGATGGTTGAACAGACGGAAAAAAGTAAAAAAGTGAGAATTCGGTTTTTCATCATATTGCAGTATTGGTTAATATTACTGCAAAATTATGAAAAGCCCTTTCTTAAGTCAAGAATTGGAGTACGCAAAAAGTACGCATTTTATAACGCGTTTATAATGAGAGGATTATCTCATCCCATTTTTCGGGTTTAGCATCCTTTCCGAATGCCTTGCTGTACATTCGTTTGCGTGCGGAAGTGATGGCTTGCTTGGACTTGCACACCAAAATGCCAATGTCGGTGGGGTTGAAACCTATTTTAATCAAGACACAAATCATATAGTTGAGGTCGGAGAGTTTGCACAGTTCCGTGATATGCGGGTAAAACTCAGGGTAAGTGCGGTTGAATACTTCCATTAACTCTTCCGACAATTCGTCGGTCATCTTTTTCTCCTTGCTGACGCACGTCCTCAATTTTTTATAGACACCCGATTCCGTCATCAACAAGGCCGGTGATGTCTGCTCTTGGTGTTTTGACATATAGTCATCGACCATACGTTGATATTTCTCCAATTTCAACTTCCATACCATCCGTTTCTTTTTTTGGTAATTGACAAATAACAACAGAATGATGGCAAGCAAGCCACTGATGATGACTGCAATAGCAATCACCATCCTTTGTGTTTTGTTCTCAATTTGAAGCCGTCGGTTCTCGTTCTCTCTTAATTGGTAATTGTACAAAGAATGGATTTGTGCCACCATGCGAGTCGCAGAAATTTCATCTACGGTGTCGTTGATGTCGGCCCATGCTTGATATTCAGACATGGCAGAGCGCACGTCGCCCGTCTGCTGATAATAATCACCCCTCAGGCGGTGGGCGAACCTTCTGTTGACCAGATCGCCCTCCAACAGTTTGTTGGCATACGTCAGCATGGAGTCACGCATCTGAGTATGCTGATAAATGGTTGCCGCAATGGTATATGTGGTCATCTCAGACCCTGGCGTGAGATGGTCTAACGCTAATGAGAGATAATGCCGTGAGGAGTCGGGCTGCTCCAAAAACAAATAGGTGCGTGCTATCTGATTGTTGACCTCGGGCAGTTGCGGCAAGTGATACTTGTCGATGATTCCCTTGGCTTGCAGCAAGACACGGAGTCCTTTCCGCCGTTCGCCCATGAAATTGTAAACCGACCCGATGTCGGACAAGCAGATCAGCATCTGGGTGGTGTCGCTCTGCGAGATGAAACATGACAAGGCGTTTTGAAAGGAGCCGAGAGCCTCATCGTAGAACGACTCTTGCACTTGCAGATAACCCATCTGGCTGTAGCACAGCCCTTTATTCGTGACGAATGAGTCGTCCATGATGTCGATGGCCTTCTGGAAATACGAGATGGCCTGCGGCGCGTCGCCCAGGTCCATGCTGACGCGGCCGGCGTAGTAGCGGGCGACGGGGAGCAGACGCGCATCGCCGCCCTGCTCGTAATAGTCGAGCACGGGGCGGATGAGGCTGTCGGAGGTGTGGGGGATATAGGCTTTGTCGGCGGCTTTGACGCAGAGCAGGCGGTAGTACATGCGGTCGGCCTCGTCGGCACCGTCCATCGCGGGGCGCAGGCGGTTCAGATAGCGTAGGGCACTGTCGGGACAGCACTCGGTCAGGCTGTCGGCCAGCGTGAGGGAGCGGGGATAGCGAAGTCCTCCCCTGCAACTTGCCAGGAGGACGACGAGAGAGAGGATAACTAACGGGAACGGACGGATGGGGCGGGCGGCACGCATGGCGTTCGACTATTCAAGATAGGTGTAGCCGTAAAGGCCGGAGCGGTAGTTGGATAGAAATTCCTTACCCTCTTCGAGTGTGATTTTCTCTTGTTTCACACATTTGGTCACCCATATTTCCAGTTGCCGTACCAGTTTCTTGGGGTTGTACTGCACGTATTCGAGCACCTCTTCTACTGTTTCGCCGTCGATAATCTGGTCGATGTTATAGTGTCCGTCTTTCACGGAGATATGCACGGCATTGGTGTCGCCGAACAGGTTGTGCATGTCGCCGAGAATCTCCTGATAGGCCCCCACGAGGAACACGCCCAGATAGTATTTCTCGTTTTTCCGCAGCGCGTGGACGGGCAGCGAGTGCGAGTTGTGGCGGTTGGTCACGAAACTGGCTATCTTGCCGTCGCTGTCGCAGGTGATGTCTTGGATGGTGGCGTTGCGGGTGGGGCGCTCGTTGAGCCGCTGGATGGGCATGATGGGGAACAGCTGGTCGATGGCCCAAGAGTCGCTCAGGCTCTGGAAGAGCGAGAAATTGCAGAAGTATTTGTCGGCCAGCAGTTTGTCGATATTCATCAGTTCCTCGGGCACGTGTTTGAGGTTCTTCGCCAGGGCGTTGATCTCATGGCATACGCTCCAGTACATCGCCTCAATTTCGGCCCGTGTCTTCAGATCGACGATGCCGTGTGCGAACAGGTCGAGCACCTCTTCGCGTATCTGCTCGGCGTCGTGCCAGTCTTCGAGCACGTTGCGGGGCGACAGGTTGTCCCAGATGTCGTATAGGTCTTTCACCAGTTGGTGCGAGGTCTCGTCGGGCTCAAACTCTTCGGGCATCTCGGGCAGTGAAGCCGTTTCCAGCACGTCGATGACGAGCACGGAGTGGTGTGCGGCCAACGACCGTCCACTCTCGGTGATGAGGTTGGGGTGGGGCAGGTTGTTCTTGTTGGATGCCTCGACGAACGTATAGATACAGTCGTTGACATACTCCTGGATGGAGTAGTTGACCGAGCTCTCGCTGCTGGGCGACCGTGTGCCGTCGTAATCGACGCCTAAACCGCCGCCGCAGTCCACGAAATCGACGTTATAACCCATCTTGTGGAGTTGGATATAGAACTGCGAAGCTTCGCGAAGCGCGGCCTGTATGCGGCGTATCTTCGTGATTTGCGAACCGATGTGGAAATGGATGAGGCGCAGACAGTCGTGCAGTCCCTTGCGGTCGAGTGTCTCGAGCGCGTCGAGCAGCTCGGTCGCGGTCAGTCCGAATTTCGAGGCGTCGCCGCCGCTTTCTTCCCATTTTCCGCTGCCCGAAGAGGCCAGTTTGATGCGGATGCCGATATTGGGGCGCACATCGAGCTTTTTCGCTATCTTGGCGATGATGTCCAACTCATTGAGTTTCTCAACCACAATGAAGATGCGTTTGCCCATCTTCTGCGCCAGCAGGGCCAGTTCGATATAGCTTTGGTCCTTATATCCGTTGCAGATGATGATGCTGTCGCTCTGGCATTGCATGGCGATGACGGCGTGCAGCTCGGGTTTTGAGCCGGCTTCCAATCCGAGGTTGAACTTGCGTCCGTGGCTGATGATTTCTTCCACCACGGGCTGCATTTGGTTCACCTTGATAGGATAGACCACATAGTTTTCTGCCTTGTAGTGATATTCCTCTGCGGCTTTTTTGAAGCAACTCCATGTTTTCTCAATCCGGTTGTCGAGGATGTCGGGAAACCGCAACAACACAGGCGATGTGACATCGCGCAGGGCCAGTTCGTCCATCACTTCCCGCAGGTCGATTTGCGTCTGGTCTTTGCACGGTGTGACATAGACATCACCTTCGTCGTTGATACCAAAATAAGAGGTGCCCCATCCGTTGATGTTGTAGAGCTCTCTTGCGTCGTCAATGGTCCATTTCTTCATGATTGGTGTTTGGGGGATTGGTTGGTTTGGAGGAGTTTAGGAGTTTGGGAGTTTGGGAGTTTAGGAGTTTGGGAGTTTGGACATTACTCTCCGTTCACACTCCTGTCATCTCGCGGATGCGTGCCACCGAGGTGTTAATCTTCTCGTAGTTGTCGAGCAGGTTGACATCAAGGGTATAGCGGGCCTTGCTGTAGAACGGTTCGCGTTTTGACAATTGTTCGGTGATGAACGCTTGCATCTCTTCGGGTGTCTTGTTCAGCAGCAGCGGACGCACTGTGCGCCCCATTTTCAGATGGGCGTAGAGCACCTCGGGCGTCGCTTTCAGATAGATAGTGTCGCCCTGCTGGTTGAGGTAGTCCATGTTGTCGAAGAAACAAGGCGTGCCGCCGCCGGTGCTGATGATGACGTTCTCAAATTCAGCCACCTCGTGCAGCATATTATATTCGATTTTGCGGAATCCCTCCTCGCCCCTCTCCTCGAAAATCTGAGCCACACTTTTGTGCATCCTCGTCTCGATATACCAGTCGAGGTCGTAGAAGGGGATTCCTAATTGGCGCGAGAGGGCATTGCCCACGGTGGTCTTTCCCGCGCCCATGTAACCGATGATGATGATACGTGTCATCTGCTTACTTTTTCTTCGAGGGTGTGCTGTTGACGATGCTCATACATTCTTCGTAGGTCAACTCGGCTGCGGTGGCATGCTTGGCTTTCGGCAGTCGGTAGTTCTTGCCGTCGTAGGCGATGTATGGGCCGTAACGGCCGTTGAGCACTTCCAGTTTCTCGTCCTCGCTGAAGCGTTTCAAGTGGCGTTGCTGGTCTTCCTGCTGTTTCTTCTCAATCAGTTCGACAGCCGTCTCGAGGGTCACGGTGTGGGGGTCTTCGGTCTTGGGCAGCGACACGTATTTCTTGTCGTAGAGGATATAAGGTCCGAAGCGTCCTGTACCGATGGTGACGGGCAGTCCCTTGTATTCGCCCGCCACACGGGGCAGGGTGAAGAGCTCGAGGGCCTCTTCGAGAGTCAAGCTCTCCATGCTCAGGCTGGAGGGCAGCTGGGCAAACCGGGGTTTCTCTTCGTCGTCGGCGGTTCCGATTTGTACGATAGGTCCGTAGCGTCCGATTTTCACGAACACGGGCTTGCCACTCTTGGGGTCGATGCCCAGTTCGCGTTCTCCGGCTTTGTGCTCGGCGCGGATGTTGATTGTTTTCTCAACTGTCGGTTCGAAGTCTTTGTAGAACTCCTTCACCATGGCTGTCCAGTCTGTCTTGCCCTCGGCGATTTGGTCAAACTGTGTCTCCACCTTGGCGGTGAAGTTATAGTCCATGATGCCGGGGAAATATTTGAGCAGGAAGTCGTTGACCACGATGCCGATGTCGGTAGGCAGCAGTTTTCCCTTGTCGCTTCCCACAATCTCTTTCTTGCTTTTGGTGGTTATCTTGGCACCTTTCAGCGTGTCGATGGTATAGGTGCGCTCCTCGCCTTTCTTGTCACCTTTCTGCACATATTCGCGTTGTTGGATGGTGCTGATGGTGGGTGCGTAGGTGGAAGGACGGCCAATGCCCAGTTCTTCGAGCTTATGCACCAGGCTGGCTTCTGTATAGCGCACAGGACCCAGTGTGAAACGCTGTGTGGCGGTCACTTCTTTGCGGTTGAGCGGGTCGCCTTTTTTCATGGCGGGCAGGGTGTGGGTCATCTCCTCTATTGCTGTCTGCTCTTTGTCATCATCATCGCTGGATTCGCGATAGACTTTCAGGAAACCGTCGAACACCACCACTTCACCGTTGGCGATGAACTGTTCATCGGTGCCGCTGACGCTGATGTTGACGGTGGTCTTTTCTATCTGTGCCTCAGCCATTTGCGAGGCGGCGGTGCGCTTCCAAATGAGTTCGTAGAGCCGCTTCTCCTGAGCGTTTCCTTCTATCTCGGTGTTGCTCATGTAGGTGGGGCGTATGGCCTCGTGCGCTTCCTGTGCCCCCTTGGCACGGGTCTGGAAATTGCGTGGGTGGCTGTATTCCTCGCCGTAGAGGCGTACGACCTCTTCCTTAGATGCTCCGATGCAGAGCGAGGAGAGATTGACGGAGTCGGTACGCATATAGGTGATGAATCCGTTTTCGTAGAGGTGTTGTGCCACCATCATCGTCTGCGACACGGTGAAACCGAGTTTGCGGGCGGCCTCCTGTTGCAGGGTTGAGGTGGTGAAGGGCGGTGCCGGCATCCGTTTGAGCGGTTTTTTCGTGATGCTCTCGACCGTGAAGTCGGCCCGGCTGCATTTCTCGAGGAATGCGGTGGCCTCTTCGTGGCTCTTGAAACGGGTGTTGAGTTCGGCTTTGACCTCGGCTTGTGTGCCGTCGGCGAGCGTGTGGATGAACGTCGCATTTACACGATAGTAGGTCTCGCTGTTGAAGTTTTGGATTTCACGTTCGCGTTCCACAATCAGTCTGACGGCCACGCTCTGCACGCGTCCAGCCGAGAGGGCGGGTTTCACCTTGCGCCATAACACGGGCGACAGTTTGAAACCGACGATGCGGTCGAGCACACGGCGTGCTTGCTGGGCATTCACCAGGTTCATGTCCAGTTTGCGTGGCTCCTGGATGGCTTGCAGGATGGCAGGTTTGGTAATCTCATGAAACACGATGCGGCTGGTGTTCTCCTCGTCCAGGCCGAGCACTTCGCACAAATGCCATGAGATGGCTTCTCCTTCACGGTCCTCATCGGAAGCCAACCATATCTTCTTCGCCTTTTTGGCGTTGGCCTTCAGTTCACTGACTAATTTCTTTTTCTCTTCTGGAATCTCATAGTCGGGCTCCATCGTGTCGGTGTCAACACTGATTTCTTTCTTACGCAGGTCACGAATATGACCATAGCTCGACATGACTTTGTAGTCCTTGCCTAAAAATTTCTCAATGGTCTTGGCTTTGGCAGGGCTCTCTACAATTACTAAATTTTCTTGCATACTTTTGATCGTCGCTATGTTTGGGGCGCAAAAGTACACATAACTTTTTATCCACCTTATTATATAGGTGGTTATTTAGGATTTTTTAAGAATTCGGCCACTCCATGGCGGATGGAGTCAAAGGCGAAATCCTCGGCTCGTATTTGGTCCAATGGTATCCATTTCACCTCGGCGGCATCATCGCTGGCGCGGAGGGTGCTGAGGTCGCTCACCTGGCATCGGAAGAAGAGGTCGAGTGTCGGCACAATGAGGCCGCTGTACAGGTAGGTATTGGGAAAACTGAAGAGGTAACGGGCTTCCGTCACTACGAGTCCCGTCTCTTCCAAAACCTCGCGGATGACCCCCTGCTCTGCCGTCTCGCCGATGTCGGCAAAGCCGCCGGGCAGGTCGAGCAGCCCTTTCTGGGGTTCGCGTCCGCGCCGCTCTACGAGCAGTTCGCCTCGGGTGTTGACCACGAAAGCGGCATTGGCCGACGACGGATTAAGGTAATATACATATCCGCAATCAGCGCACCGTTTGCTCTTTTCATCGTTGACGACGAAGTGCCCGCTTCCGCATACCGGGCAGTGTGAAAACTTATCTAATGGATGCATGGGGGGGAATGTTTAGGGATGAGGGTTTAGGGTTTAGGGTTGAGAGGGGGCGTTACTTCGTTAATACGTTATTACGTTATTTCGTTTAACTTTATAACGCCATCCCGTCAATCACTCCCTCCCCTCGGGGAGAGCAGGGGAGGGGGCTTCAGGGTCATGGCATTACCACTGGTCTGTTCTGAACGGGAAGAGGGGCAGCAGTGCTTGGTTGGCTACATTACCGAGTTGGAAATTGCGGAAGCAATAGCGTACGGCCACAGGCTTCTTCACCTCCGGACAGGTGATGATGATGCCTTTGGTCCAATAGTAGTAAGCGTTGGCTTTATGGAACACGCGGTCATCGCCGGCCACCTCAAACCCTTGGATGTCTTCATAGCGGCTGATGCCATAGTAGTCGTTCTGCAGGTGTACGAAGCAGGTGTCTTCGTTGATGGTCATGTCCTTGAACGAAGGACTCTCGCACATGATGCTCGTCATGCCGTAGGTCTTGTTCAGGGCGTGGAAGGCGAGTCGCTCGCCCACGGGTTGTTTCTGACACGGGTGTATCTGCTGTGTCTCCCAGGGGTAGGCCAGGTCGTTGGTACAGACAATAGCACTATTGGGGATGATTTGCGAGGCACGGAACTGCTGTTCGCGCAACAGAGCGCCGCTGATGCCGTTCACATCGTCATCGTAGTAGTAAGGTGCTATCTGCACGAAGAAGAAGGGGATGTCGCCCAGACCGAACTGTGAGCGCCATTGTTTCACGAGCAGGGCCAGACGGTCGGAATATTGGTTGCCGGGGTCGCCCACGTTGGAGCAGCCTTGGTAGAAGAGGATGCCCTTGACAGTGTAGTTGAGGATGGGGTTGAAGGTGCCGTTGCCCCACAGCAGCGGACGGTGGTAGTCCCATTCAAACCGTTTCACCATCTCTAATGAGTCGAGCGTCTCTTGGGTATAGCGTTGCAGATTGTCGCGAGTGAGCCAGCTTTCCACGCGCGTACCTCCTTTATTAGCCATGACCAGTCCGACGGGGATATTGAGCGTGCGACTCAGCAAGCGTGCGAAGAAATAACCGGTGGCAGAGGCCTCGCCCACGGTGTTGGGGTTGCAGACCTTCCATTCGCAGTCGGCATCCTCGAGGGGCGTCATCGACATCACACTGGGTATCTTCACATAGTGTACACCCTTGGAGTTGACCGCATCGGTCACCGCCAGGTTGTAACCTTCCACGGGACAGTTGCCGAAGCCTTTGACGGGCATCTCCATGTTGCTTTGTCCGGCGCATACCCACACTTCGCCGCAGACCACGCCATTGATGGTCACTCGGTCGCCGTCGTCGAAGGTGATGCTGTATTCGGTGTAACTGGCGGCGGGGGTCTTCACCTTCACCATCCATTTGCCGTCGTCGCCGGTCTTGGCGGTATAGGTCTCATTGTTCCACGTGGGCGTCACCTTCACTTTTTTGCCGGGTTTGTCCCAGCCCCAGAGGCGGGCTTCGGTGTTCTGTTGCAATACCATGTTGTCGCCAATCATGTGCGGCAGTCTCACTTTAGCTTGTGCGCCCATGACTGTCATGGCAGCAGCGCACACCATCAATAGTAGTTTTTTCATTTCATTATAGGTTGATTGTTTTGCTTGCAAAGTTATCGCATTTTGCAGCTACATCCAAATTTTCTTGAGTGAAACCATCTTAATTCGTGGATTTTCATTACATTTGCACGTGAAAACGACAAATACCCAAAAAAAGATGAAGAAAATCATTTTAGCGGCCGTGATGGCGCTGTTGGCGGTGGGTGCAAGCGCTCAAAAGCCTTCCGAGGCGCTGTTGTGGCCTAATGGTGCTCCTTTGAAGAGCAGCAATCCCGCCGACACGGCGAAAGTGTTTATCTATCTGCCCGATGCCGACAAGGCCACCGGTCGTGCTGTGGTCATCTGTCCGGGTGGCGGTTATTCGCATCTCGCCATCGACCATGAGGGGAAGGACTGGGCCGGATTCTTTAACCATTTAGGCATCGCTGTGGTGGTCTTGAAGTATCGGATGCCCCATGGCAACTTCAACGTGCCTATTGCCGACGCCGAGGAGGCGGTGAAGATGGTGCGGCGCAATGCCAAACCATGGCATGTCAACCCGCAGGATGTGGGTATCATGGGGTCGTCGGCCGGCGGTCATCTGGCTTCTACCGTCGCTACCCATGCCCCCGACGAGGCACGTCCCGACTTCCAAATCTTGTTCTATCCCGTGGTGACGATGGAACCGCATTTCACCCATCGAGGTTCGCACGACAATTTCTTCGGTAATAAGCACGGTGCTGATGAGTTGAAGGCCTTGGAGCGCCTCTACAGCGGCGAGATGCAGGTGACGCAGAAAACCCCGCGTGCATGGATTGCCTTGAGCAACGACGATAACGTGGTGCCAGCCATCAACGGCACCGCCTATTACTTGTCGCTCAACCGCCTTCAGATTCCCGCATCGCTGCACGTCTATCCCACCGGAGGCCACGGATGGGGCAGTCGCATCGGTTTCAAGCATCATGTAGAAATGATGGCCGAATTAAAGGCGTGGCTCCAGAGCTTTTGATGGGGTTTTTCAAAATGAGTTTAATGATGATGTGGTCGTTATGTCGCAATGTCGTTATGTCGTTATAACGTTATTACGTAATCCCGTGATAACGTGATGTTTTTATAGCGTTATAACGTAATAACGAAATGATTTAATCCCGAAATCCCTTTATCCCGTTAATCATTATCCCGAAATAAAAAGATAAAAAACCAATCAACAATGAGAAAAACAGTCTTGTCCATTCTTTGCTTTGCTGCCGGTATGGCACAGGCGCAGACGCAGCCTACTTTCACGGAGTGGCATGATATGTCGGTCAATGAGGTGAACCGTTTGCCGCTTCACACCTCTTTCTTCGCCTACGAGAGCAAGGCGAAGGCCACTACTGGCGATAAGACGCAGTCGGACCGTTATTTGCCACTCGATGGGGCGTGGAAATTCCATTATGTGGCCAATGCCGATGAGCGGCCCACCGACTTTTACCGTACGGATTATGATGATTCGGGTTGGTCGATGCTCTTGGTGCCGGCCATCTGGGAACTTAACGGTTATGGCGACCCCGAATATGTGAACATCGGCTTCGCATGGCGCGGCCATTTCCAAAACAATCCGCCTGAGGTGCCTGTCAAGGATAATCATGTGGGCACTTATCGGCGCACCGTCCATATCCCGGACACATGGCAGGGGCAACAGGTCATCGCTCATTTCGGGTCTGTCACCTCTTGCATGTACCTATATGTGAACGGTCATTTCGTGGGCTATACGGAAGATTCGAAGGTGGCGGCAGAGTTTGACATCACACCCTATGTGCAGAAGGGCGACAACCTCATCGCTTTTCAGGTGCTGCGTTGGTGCGACGGCTCCTATCTTGAGGACCAGGACTTCTGGCGACTCTCGGGCGTGGCGCGCGACAGCTATCTCTATTGCCGTCCCCAAGCCGCTCATATCGATGACCTCCGGGTGAACGCCACCTTGGATGACAGTTACCGTGATGGTATCCTGAATGTGGATGTCGTCAGGAAGGGTAGTGGCCATGTGGCGGTAGAGCTGCTCGATGCGGATGGCAAAAAAGTGGCATCAGGGAAAGTCAACAGTTGGCTTGAGAGCGAACCGGCACAGGGTGCACTGCGGCTTACGGTGAAAAATGTCCGCCAGTGGTCGGCTGAGATTCCTTATCTCTATACCTTAGTGACGACATTCACCCCGAAAAAAGGACAGCAGGGCGAGGTCATCACCCAGAAGGTGGGCTTCCGGCGTGTGGAAATCAAAAACGCGCAACTGCTCGTCAACGGCCAGCCCGTCTTCATCAAGGGTGTTGACCGCCATGAGCTCGACCCCGACGGCGGCTACGTGGTGAGCCGTGAACGGATGATGCAGGACATCGCGCTGATGAAGCGTTTCAATGTGAATGCCGTCCGGACCAGCCATTACCCCAACGACCCGCTTTGGTACGACCTGTGCGATGAGTACGGGCTCTATGTGGTGGCCGAGGCCAATATCGAGAGTCACGGTTTCCTCTACGAGAAAGAGCCAGCGTCAACGCAACCGCAGTTCGCCAAACCCATTATGGAGCGCAACCGCCATCATGTGGCGTTGCTGCGCAATCATCCCAGCATCATCGTCTGGAGCTTAGGCAACGAGACGAGAGACTGTGCCCACTTCGCCGCTGCCCGGCAGTGGATCAAGGAGCAAGACCCCACGCGCCCCGTGCAGTATGAGCCGTCAGGCGTGGGCGACAACACCGATATCTTCTGTCCGATGTATATGTCGCAGGACGACTGCCAGAAATATGCCAGTGGCGAGAATGTGCCCAAGCCGCTCATCCAATGCGAGTATTCGCACGCCATGGGCAACAGCTGCGGCGGATTCAAGGAGTATTGGGACCTCGTGCGGCGTTATCCTTCTTTCCAGGGTGGATTCATTTGGGACTTCGTGGACCAGGGCCTCCGACGGGGAGCGCCCGACAAAGGTCAAGAGGCGGGCGAAGCCTATCCCGTGGCATCGCTCTATCCTCCGGTCTCCGTCGCTCCGTCGCTCAGAAATTATGCGTATGGCGGCGACTACAACAGTTACGACCCGTCGGATAATAACTTCAACTGCAACGGACTGGTCAGTCCCGACCGTGTGCCCAACCCCCATTTCTACGAGGTGGGATATTTCTACCAGAACATCTGGATAAACCTGGTACCCCTCAGGCGTGGCTTCGAGGTGTATAACGAGTATTTCTTCCGCGACTTGAGCAATGTGCGATTGGTGATGCGGCTGATGTACGACGGCGTGCCCGTAAAGGATGGTGTTCATGTGATAGACACCCTCCATGCCGCCCCTCATTCGAAGCAGTTCATTGAGATGTTGCCCGAGCTGCCGCCCGCCAGTGTCGATGACCCCTATTACATTTGTGAGTTCCAGTTGAAAGAGGACGAACCGCTGATGTCAGCCGGCACGGTCATTGCCTACGCCCAGGTTGATGGCTATTTGGGTATGTTGGTACAAAAGCGCGACCGCCTCTTGAGAAAAATCATTAATGAGACTCCTTCGTTTCATGTCACTGAAGTGAAGGGCTCCGCTGTCACGCAGATTGCGTCCGACAGTATGACCGTTGTCTTTGACCAGAATACGGGTTTCATTCGCGATATCAGTTACAAAGGCCGGCACATTTTAGGCGAAGGCGGTTCGCTGCTGCCTAATTTCTGGCGTGCCGTGACCGACAATGATATGGGGGCGCATCTGCAAAAACGCTATGGTGTGTGGCGTCACCCGGAAATCCATCTCAACGAACTCGTGGTGGGTGAACCTGAGGCATATCAGGCAACAGTAACGGCACATTATCAAATGCCCGATGTGCATGCGGAACTGGACGTGACTTATCTGTTGGATGATAAGGCCGGTACCGTCACCGTCAAGCAAAAGATGAAGACCGACTCCGAGGCCAAGGTCAGCGATATGTTCCGTTTCGGCATGGTCATGCAACTACCCTATGAGATGGACCAGAGCGAGTTTCTCGGACGGGGACCGATTGAGAATTACATCGACCGCAAGGAGTCGCAACTCCTGGGTATTTACCGCCAGACAGCCGACGAGCAGTTCTATCCCTATATCCGTCCGCAAGAGACGGGTTTGAAGAGCGATGTGCGTTGGTGGCGGCAGACCGACAGTGCCGGACAAGGGGTGAAAATCACGTGTAGGGACAGGAAATTCTTGAGCATGAGTGCTTTGCACTATGATATCGACGCGCTCGACGAGGGGGCGGAGAAAGCTCAGCGTCACCCGTCGGATGTGGCGAAATCGAAATATACCAACTTGTTCATCGACAGCGAGCACCTTGGCGTGGGAGGCATCAACAGTTGGGGTGCCGAAGCCCTGCCCGAACACCGTGTGAAGTACGGTAACAAATCATTGGAATTCGTCATTCATCTGAAATGAGAATCATTTATTCAGACAGACCGACGGACATACAACCATGTGTGGCCACCATCGGGTTCTTCGATGGTGTCCACCGCGGTCATCAGTATCTGATACAGCGGGTGCGCGACATCGCAGCCGCCCAGGGGTTGGTGTCGGCTGTCGTCACCTTTGCCGTACACCCGCGTCAGGTGGTGCAACCCGAGTTTCAACCTGAATTGCTCACATCGCTCGACGAGAAACTGTCGTTGCTCGCTGCTACGGGCATTGATGTGTGTATGGTTTTGCGCTTTGACATGCAGATGGCAGCGATGAGTGCGTATGCGTTTATGGACCGGATATTGTCGCGCCAGATGAATGTCAGATGTCTGTTGGTGGGGTATGACCATCATTTCGGGCATGACCGCAGCGAGGGCATCGACGACTATGTGCGCTACGGACAGCAACTGGGCATACGTGTGGAGCGTATTGGTGAGGTTGATGTGGAGGGCGAGTGTGTCAGCTCATCGCGCATCCGGGCATGTCTGCACCAAGGGCAGGTGGAAGAGGCTTGCCATTGTCTCGGTCACCCTTACACCCTGTCGGGCACGGTTGTGCCGGGCGAACAGCAAGGGCGTAAAATCGGGTTCCCCACAGCGAATATCTCACGCTCCGAATCCTGTCTGCTGGTGCCGGCGCCAGGCGTATATGAGGTGTCGGCGCGGATTGACGATGAGGAGCAATGGCGTCCGGCGATGATGAACATCGGCACGCGCCCCACGTTCCATGGCGACCATGTCACGCTCGAGGTGCATATCCCGCGTTTTCACGGCGACTTATATGGCCATCGGTTGACCGTGGCATTCCGCCGCCGGCTGCGCGAAGAGCGGCCTTTCGACTCCCCTGAAGCATTGGCGCTGCAGTTACAAGAAGATTTAAAAATGATTATTGAGGCACAAAAGCAATAGCCACTATCGGCTCTATACAATCTGTCTATTCGATAAGAAATGAAAAAAGCATTATTATATTTAGTGGTATTTGTGGCCGTGCAGATTCTCGGCAACTATGCCGTGTCGTTGGTTTGGGCTTGGGCCGAAGGCGTGACTGTAGATGAGAGCCTGATGATGTCAGTCCCCGTGATGATTGTCTCTTCCGCGGTCTATAGTTTGATATTGCTGATTATCTTCTTGGCATGCCGGTGGTGCGTGGTGTCGCGCACCTATCTCAAATCGCGGCCTGTGGGGGTTTTGTTCTGGGTGGTTATTGCGGCTCTGGGCACGATTATCCCCTCTGAATGGCTGTTGGAGCAGATGAATCTGCCTAATGTCAATGCCGAGCTGTTCGCTAAAATCATGGCCACGCCTTGGGGCTACTTGGCCATCTGTATCTTCGCCCCGTTGGTCGAAGAGGTGGTGTTCCGTGGAGCCATCCTCAGGGCGTTGCTCGAGTCGTACCGTCCTTGGATAGCCATCTTGATCTCAGCGTTGTTCTTTGCTGTGGTTCATTTCAACCCGGCGCAGATGCCCCATGCCTTCCTCATCGGCGTGCTGATGGGGTGGATGTATTGGCGCACGGGCAGCATCATACCTGGCATCCTTTTGCACTGGGTCAATAACACCGTGGCCTTTGTGGTGGCCAACCTGTTCCCGGGCTTGAGCGAAATGTCGTTAGATGAATTGTTTGGAGGCGACCAGCAACGTGTACTTCTGGCTGTGGCCTTCTCCTTCTGCCTCCTCCTTCCTGCGCTCTTCCAATTGAATCAACGCATGAAAAGGGCGTAATAATTCAACATTTTTCGGACAAAGTCCTCAACAACTCGTCAACACTCAACATTCAACATTCATTTATCTCCCAGATGTTCTTTCATGTAGTCGCGGGGCGACATGCCGTAGAAACTCTTGAACTTTCTGGAGAATGAAGAGGGGGAGCCGAAACCGCAGATGTAGGTAATCTCTTCAATGCTGTGGTGTTGTTCGGAGAGCAGTTGGGCCGCTTGTTTCAGTCGTATGTTGCTGATGAAGACACTGGGCGACAGGTTGGTCAACTCTTTCATCTTGCGGAAGAGGTGTACACGGCTCACACCCACCTCGTCGGCAATGGAGTTGACGTTGAAGTCGGGATTGCCCAGGTTCTTGTTGATGACCGCGATGATGCGGTTGAGCAACCGTTCGTCGGGCGACTCGGCTATCACTTTCGTAATCTTGTTCTCAGCCGACTCATTGCCGGAGAATTTATTGCGCAGCACCTCGCGGGTGTGCAACAGGTTTTCGATTGTCACCTTCAGAATCTCCAGGTTGAACGGTTTGTTGATGATGGTGTTCGCTCCCAATTCGAGGAGTGACAGGTGGTCTTCGTCGCTGTCTTTGGCAGTCAGCAGGATGATGGGCACGTGGTTGGTGTTGACGTGCGCTTTCAGTTTGCTGCACAGTGCGGCACCGTTCATCACAGGCATGATATAGTCGGTGATAATCAGGTCGGGCACGTGTTGCAGGATGCCTGTGAGTGCTTCCTGTCCGTTGGTGTAGGTGGTCACATGATAGTCCTTGCTCAGTTCATGAACCAGAAATTCGCGTATCTCTTGGTCATCGTCCACCACTACCAAGCTGCGTTTCTTTTTGCCTGTGTTGAAGTCGGTCTTGGGTTTTTGTTCCGTTTCGTCTTCGGCACCGGCCTTCCCGCTCTCGCCAGCTTGCTCTTTCTCTTGTTCTTCCTCCTGGTCTTCCTCGTTCGTCAACTCTTCATCGGGCGTTCCCTGTTCTATGGGCTGGTGATAGATTTCCGTTTGAGTCGGCTGTTCTTCTTCGGTGGCAATCTCTTCTTCGTTAAGATGGTCGCGCCCTAATGGTAACGTCATGGTGAAAGTGCACCCTTTATCCTTGTTATTGTTCACGCCGATGGTGCCGTGATGCAGTTCCACGAGCGACCTCGTCAGATCCAGTCCGATGCCCGTACCTGTGTGGTGGTCCGAGCCTAATGATACCTGATAGAATCGGTCGAACACACGTGGCAGTTTCTCTTCGGGTATTCCGATGCCGTCGTCGGCCACGCTGATGACGGCCTTGCCGTCTTCTCGTTTTGCACGGAGGGTGATATGGCCGCCTTTGGGCGTGAACTTAAAGGCGTTGGCTATCAGGTTGATGAGCACCTTGTCGAAGTTGCTGCGGTCTATCCAGATGGGGAGTGTCTCGTCTTCGTGCTCAAAGCGCAGAGTAATCTGTTTCGACGTGGCCTGGTGCTCAAACAGCGTGAGGATGTCGTTGGTGAATTGTATCAGGTCGGTCTCGCGCATCTTCAAGTGCATTTGGCCCTTGTCTATTTTGCGCAGGTCCATCATCTGGTTGAGCTGGTTCATCATGCGGTCGGCATTTCGCTTGATGGTGTTGTAAATCTTCAACCGGTGGGGGTCTTTCTCTCCGTTCATCAACGTCTCTAACGGTGCGAAAATCAGTGTCATAGGTGTGCGCAACTCATGACTGATGTTCATAAAGGCACGCAGACGCGAGTCGTTGAGTTGTCCGGCATGGATATGCTCCTGCATTCTCAAGCGCGTTTGCTCTTTTTGTTTGCGGTTGCGGAAGTACCACCAAATGAGTGTACCTAAAAGGAGCAGATAGATGATATAAGCCATCGTCGAACGGTACCATTCCGGGTGTATCACTACGGTGAACTCTCTGATTTCCGACTCCTCATTGTTGATGATGGCTTTCACGCGGAAGCGGTAGGTGCCTGCTGGCAAGTGGCTGAACGACAGCTCGTTGGTGCCGTGGGGCATCTGTATCCATCCCTCTTTGTTGATGCTGTAGAGATAGGACACGTGTTCGGGGTTGTCGAACGTGAGCGTGGAGAGCATGATGGAGAAGGAGTTGTCTTGATGCGCCAGTTCGAAGTGGTTGGCGTCAATGGCGGTGCTGTCAGTGATGGTATAGCTGCCCGACTGCATGCCGGCCGACACCCTGTGTCCGTTGACGAAGAACTGCGTCAGGTGCACATGGAAATGCCGTTTCTGCTTGCTCATCTTATTCGGGTCGAACCAGGTGATGCCACCCATGCCGCCGAAACTGATGATGCCGTTATGGTCTATCATCGATACACCTTCAGAGAACTCATTGTCTTGCAGTCCGTCGCCGGCGAAGTAGTTCTCTGTGCTGCCGTCCTTGGGGTTCAGGCAGGTCAGACCATGGCTGGTGCTCACCCACAGGTGGCCGTTCTTATCTATCTCGATGGCGGCCACGTGGTCGTCGGCCATCCGTTGGGCTTTGGTATAGACGGTTATCTCACGGGTCTTTTTGTTGAAGCAATAGAGGCCGTCGGTCGAACCCACCCACACGTTGCCGTCAGCATCCTCTGTCATGTCGCTGATGGCTTTATCATCGATGATGCGGTTCTTCCCGAACACGCTGACCCAGCTGTCCTTGTCGATGTCCAGGCACGACAGCCCCAGACTGGTGCCCACATACAGGCGGCGGTGGTCGTCGGAGAGGTATAACTGTGCGATGTAGTCGTTGACTAATGCGTTGTGATAGGGGTCTAAGAGGGCTTCCTCGTTGGCGTGATACTCTTTCACCTCGCCCGTCTGCAGGTCATAGCGTTTCAGACCGTCGCCCATGGTGCCAATCCACAGACCGCCGCGTTGGTCGGCAATCACGCCGAAGACGTTTTCCGCCTTTCCTTTGGTGCAGTCGAGCCAATGGTAGTTGCCGCCGGCGTCAATCCATCCGCACCCCTTCAGGTAACTGCCTACCCAGAGTCGTCCGTTCTCGTCTTCGGTGATGCTGAGGATGGTTGAGGGCACGGCAGTGGGCGATGAGGCTTGTGGCGTATAGCGTCGCAAGAGAGCCGCTTCGTGTCCCACAGCGCGCAGTCCGTCATTGTCTGTGCCAATCCACCGTGTTCCGTCGCGTGTTTGGAAGATGCTCATCACGCATTCCGTGCCGATGGTGTTGTTATTGCCCAACTTACCACCCATATAGGCGAAGGGGGAGGTGCCGCTGGGTTGTTTGAAGACACCTTTTTGCAACAATCCCAACCAGATATTGCCGAAGTTGTCTTCCACAATCGACTCAACCTTGCCTCTTGACAAATCTACTTGGTTGCTATAATACGGGTCTTTCGTCAGCGTCATCGTCACCCGGTCGTAGATGTAAAGCCCTTGTGCGTTGGTGCCGATGAGCAGTTTTCCGCTTCGGGTGAAGCAGAGCGACTGGGCCCGCACCACATCGGTATGCGGCAGCAGTTGGAAGTCGTCGCTTCCGTTTTTCAGCATATACACGCCGCCGTCCAACCGGGCGACATAGATATTGCCGGCCTCGTCGGTGATGATGTCAACACATGAGCGCGAGCCTGCGAAGAAATGCCGTTTTTGTTGGCCTTTGATGGCAAACACACCATCATCTTCCGTGGTGATCCACAATTGTCCGTTGTAGTCTTCCAAAATCCGCCTGGGGTAGTTGGTCAAGGCGCTCAGGGTGGGGTCGGCTTGTGCCTCATCTTCATTCTTGATGCGCAGCACACCGTGACCGGAAGTAGCGAAGAGCAAATCACCGTTTTTCCGTTGATAGATACAGGTGATGTTGGCCGTGATGACACGGTTGTGTACATCGGTCACCCTCAAGGTGTGGAATTGGTCGTTGCGGAAGGTCTGCAGGGCACGGCTCATGCCGATATAGAACGTGCCGTCGTTGGCTTGCATCACACATCGCACCACATTGTCGGCCAGAGAGTTCTCATCGTTAGGGTCGTGCTTGAAGGTGGTAAACTGATAGCCGTCGTAACTGTTCAGTCCGTTCCAAGTGGCTATCCATATAAAGCCCAGGCGGTCGGTATATACCTGCGTGATGAGGTTGCTCGACAATTTGTCGGTGGTATTATAAAGCTCGCCCGTCTGCGCGTGCGCGGAACAGCATAAGAATATATAGGAAATTAAAAATATAAGCCTTTTCATGGGTTTAGGTTTCAACAGATTTGTAAGATGTTGCAAAAATACTCAATTATTAACCATTGACCAAGAAAAAAGGTCAAAATTTGTGATTATGTAACATTTTGTGGCGTTTATGTAACGGAAAACCGTCATCATTTCCATATAATATGTGTAATTTTGCGAAATCAAACAGCAGTGGCTTGTTTTACCTGATGAAATACGTATTTTTTAGATTATCGATAATTTTTATGAAGCAGTTTTGTAAAGCCATTTTGATGGCATTGTGTGTGGTTGTCGGGGCGCAAAGCGTCAAGGCAGCCGATCCTGATTTTTACATTTTCTTGTGTTTTGGACAGTCGAATATGGAGGGCAACGCCCGCATAGAGCAGCGCGACCTGGAGGATGTCGATTCGCGCTTTATGATGATGGCTGCCGTGGATGATGCCGAGCGTGGAAGGAAGATGGGTGAGTGGTACACCGCTGTGCCGCCCCTCTGCCGTGAGCGCACGGGGCTCACTCCTGTCGATTATTTCGGTCGCACCATGGTGAAGCACCTGCCGAAGAATGTCCGCGTGGGTGTCATCAATGTGGCCATCGGCGGTTGCCATATCGAGACCTTTATGAAGGACTCCATCGGCCAGTATGTGAAGACACGTGCGCCCCAGTGGATGGCGGGCATGCTCAAAGCATACAATGACAACCCCTATGAGCGGCTTGTCACGCTGGCTCG
This sequence comes from uncultured Prevotellaceae bacterium, assembly GCA_946404865.1. GTDB lineage: Bacteria > Bacteroidota > Bacteroidia > Bacteroidales > Bacteroidaceae > Prevotella. Next base: position 6,153 of record CAMJFC010000039.1, on the reverse strand, counting down.
CAAAGCGCAGCAGGACGGCGTCATCAAGGGCATCCTGCTCCATCAGGGCGAGTCGAACACGGGCGACCAGCGCTGGCCCGACAAGGTGGCCTATGTCTATCACCAGTTGATTGCCGACCTCAACCTCCGTGCCGAGGATGTGCCGTTGCTGGCTGGCGAGGTGGTGCGTGCCGGCGGACGTGGTGTGTGCGCCTCGATGAACGACATCATCCAGAAGTTGCCCCAGACCATCCATACCGCTCATGTCATCTCATCCGAAGGGTGTACCAATGCCCCCGACTTCCTGCATTTCGATGCTGCCGGCTATCGTGAATTAGGCAAACGTTATGCCTATAAGATGCTGTCGCTGATGGGCATCGAGGCGGCTCCCGGCATTCAGGTGCCGGCCGATGCGGTGCTCTCACCCTACGCCATCCCGGGTTCCGACTTCCCGAAAGTGGACAAAGAACGGAAGGCTTATTTCCGTGTGGTGGCTCCCGGCGCACAACGGGTGCAGGTGGATATTTGCAGCAAGAAATATGACCTCGACCGCGACGACAAAGGTGTGTGGACGGGTGTCACCGACCCGCTGGTGGTGGGATTCCATTATTACTTCATCCTCGTGGACGGCGTGCGGGTGGACGACCCGGCCAGCGACACGTTCTTCGGTTGCAATGTGCAGGCCAGCGGCATTGAGATTCCTGAAGGGGCTGAAGGCGACTACTATCGTCCGCAGCAGGGCGTGGCTCATGGACAGGTGCGCAGCGTGCAGTACTACTCCACCTATAAAAACGAATGGCGGCGCGCACTGGTCTATACCCCCGCAGAATATGAGAAGTCGAAGAAACGCTATCCCGTGCTCTACTTGCAGCACGGCATGGGCGAGGACGAGACGGGATGGTCGAAACAGGGATTCATGCAGAACATCATGGACAACCTCATCGCTTCAGGCGAGGCTGTGCCGATGATTGTCGTCATGGAGAGCGGCGATGTGAAAGCACCGTTCAATTTCGCCAGCGGCGCCAGCAACCGTCAGGGCGAGAGCCAGTATGGCGCATCGTTCTATGGGGTGATGATCAACGACCTCATCCCGACCATCGACAAGACCTTCCGCACCCGTGCCGACCGTGAGCACCGCGCCATGGCGGGACTGTCGTGGGGCGGTCACCAGACGTTCGACATCGTGCTCACCCATCCCGACCTCTTCTCTTATATGGGTGCCTTCAGCGGAGCCATCTTCGGACTGGATGTGAAGACCGCCTATAATGGCATCTTCGCCCGTGCCGATGAGTTCAACAAGAAAATACACTATCTCTTCCTCAGTTGCGGCAGCGAGGAGAATTTCGGCACCGAAAAACTGACCGAGTCCTTGCGTCAGTTAGGTGTCAACGTCGATTTCTATGTGTCGCCCGGCACACACCATGAGTGGCTCACCTGGCGTCGCAGTTTCCGCCAGTTCGTTCCTCATCTGTTTAAGAAATAAGTCTGAGCGAAGAAAGAGATGAAGTCAAAAGTATTATTGGCCATTTTATCGTTAGGCTTTTGCCATCTGCAGGCTGCCGAGCAAACCTTTAGCAGTCCCGCTGGTAACATCTCAGTTGTAGTCAGCGATGCAGACGGCAAACCATCCTATACGGTTAGCTATCAAGGAGTTACACTCTTGTCGTCTTCCCCGTTAGGGTTAAAGACCAATGTCAGTGATATGACCGTGGGACTGTCGTTGACCTCATGCGATGTGCAACAAGTCAACGATACCTACACCCTGCGCAATATCAAGCAGAGCCATGTCGATTACCAAGCCACCGAGGCGGTGTGTCATTTCGCCCAAGAGGGCAAACCCGTGTTGGAGGTGTGTTTCCGCGTCAGCGAGCGCGATGTGGCTTTCCGTTATCGTATCCTGCAACGGAGGGAGACGCGTAGTTGCAGTGTGCTCGCCGAGGCCAGCGGGTTCCGTTTCCCTGAAGGCACCACCACGTTCCTCTGTCCGCAGTCGAAACCCATGGGCGGTTTCGCGCGCACCTCTCCCAGTTATGAGACGCCTTACACGCTGGATGAACCCGTAGGGCGCAACGGGTGGGGCGAGGGCTATACCTTCCCCTGCCTCTTCAAGGTGGGCGACAGCGGATGGGTGCTTCTCTCCGAGACAGGTGTCGATGGCGACTATTGCGCCAGTCGGTTGCTCTGCGACGAGGGTGCCCTCTATCGTGTCGGATTCCCCCAGCAGGGCGAGTGCAACGGCTCGGGCAGCGTGGAACCCCAGGTGCCCATGCCCGGACTGACCCCGTGGCGCACCATCACCGTGGGGCGCGATTTGAAGAACATTGTCGAGACCACCGTGCCATTCGACCTTGTCCAACCCAAGTACAAAGCGTCACAAGAGTATGTCTATGGCCGTGGCACGTGGAGCTGGATTATCGGCATGGACCCCAGTTGTAACTACGACGAACAGCGCCGTTATATCGATTTTGCGGCCGCCATGGGGTATGAGAGCGTGCTCATCGATGCTTTCTGGGACCGTGAGATTGGTTATGAGCGCATCGCCGAACTGGCACGCTATGGTCGGACAAAGGGTGTGGGCCTTTTCCTCTGGTACAACTCCAACGGCAGTTGGAACGATGCGCCGCAGACCCCCATCGGTCGGATGCACCGTCCCATCCCGCGCCGCGAGGAGATGAAATGGATGCGCGACACGGGTATCCGTGGCATCAAAGTTGATTTCTTCGGAGGCGACAAACAGAATATGATGCGGTTGTATGAGGATATCCTCGCCGATGCCAACGACTACGGACTGCTCGTCATCTTCCACGGGTGTACGCTGCCACGCGGTTGGGAGCGTATGTATCCTAACTATGCGGCCAGCGAGGCCGTGCTGGCTTCCGAGAACCTGCATTTCGGACAGGGTGCTTGCGATGCCGAGGCACGCAATGCCTGCATCCATCCTTTCCTCCGTAATACGGTGGGGTCGATGGACTTCGGCGGCTCCACGCTGAATAAGTTTTATGGCGCCGACAACCAACATGGCACACGGCGCGTCACCAGCGATGTGTTCGCCCTGGCTGCCGCTGTGCTCTTCCAGAGCGCGGTGCAGCATTTCGCCCTGGCTCCCAACAACCTGACCGATGCCCCCGCATGGGCTGTTGACTTCATGAAACAGGTGCCCACCACATGGGACGAGGTGCGTTTCATTGATGGTTACCCCGGTCGGTATGTGATCCTCGCCCGCCGCCATGCCGATCAGTGGTTTGTCGTGGGTGTCAATGCCGGACCGGAGACATTAAAAACAACCGTTTCCCTGCCGATGTTTGACAAAGGTGCCACCATGACCCTTTACTCCGATGACAGTCAGTTGCAAGGCAGCGTGAAGACCGTCAAGCTGAACAAGAAACAACAAATTGCCCTCACCATTCCCGTCAATGGCGGCGTGGTCATCAAGAAATAATCGAATCAACATCAATATGAAAAAAACGCTTTTAACCCTTTTCGCGGCTGTCGCACTTCAGGCGTCGGCGCAAAACCCCTTTGTGCAAACGTGGTGCACGAGCGACCCCGCACCCATGGTACACAATGGCACCTTGTATGTCTATACGGGCCATGATGAGGATGGAGCCGACTTCTTCTGGATGCAGGAATGGCGCGTCTATTCCACACAGGACATGGTCAACTGGACCGACCATGGTTCGCCGCTGGCCTTAGAGAGTTTCTCGTGGGCCGACGACCGCGCCTGGGCATCACAGTGCATTGAGCGCGACGGGAAATTCTATTGGTACATCTGTGCCCACTCAAAGATTTCCAAAGGCATGGCCATCGGTGTGGCGGTGAGCGATTCACCCACCGGTCCGTTTCATGACGCCTTGGGGAAGCCCCTCTTTGAGAACGGCTCGTGGGACCATATCGACCCGACCGTGATGATTGACGATGACGGTCAGGCGTGGCTCATGTGGGGCAATCCGCAGTTGTATTACCTCAAGCTCAACCGCGACATGATCTCTTACGAGGGCGAACTGGGCATGATACCCATGACCGAAGAAGCCTTCGGCGGACCGAAGATGAACGAGCGACAACCTGGCAAGACCTACCGCGACAGTTATGTGGAAGGGCCGTGGCTGATGAAAAACCCGAAATATGTGAATAACGCGAAGAAGCAAAAGACGCAACAGTCCCCCTCGGGGGGCAACGGGGGGGCTTATCTCCTTCTTTATGCCGCTGGCGGCGTGCCTGAGCACATCTCCTACAGCACGGCACCCGCGCCCCTCGGTCCGTGGAAATATGCGGGCGAGGTGATGCCGCTGTGCGAAACGGGGTCGTTCACCAACCACTGCGGTGTGGCCGACTATAAAGGGCACTCCTATTTCTTCTATCATACCGGCAAACTGCCCGGCGGTGGAGGCTTCGGGCGCAGCGTGGCCGTGGAAGAGTTCAAATACAATGCCGATGGCACTTTTCCCGTCATCATGCCCACCGACGAGGGCGTAGCCCCCGTGGGCACATTCAGTCCCTACCGCCGTGTCGAGGCCGAGACGATGGCTTTCTCGCGAGGCGTGAAAACGGAGCAAAACGAACAGACGGGCGTCTATGTCACAGACATCCATAATGGCGACTACATCAAACTGCAAAATGTCGATTTTGGCCGGCAGGTGCCCCGCACGTTCACGGCCCGAGTGGCTTCGGGACTGCGTGGCGGTGCCATCGAGGTGCGGTTAGACAGCATCGGCGGACCGCTGCTCGGACGCCTGCAAGTGCCTGCCACCGGCGGATGGGAGAACTGGCAGACGCTGACCACCGACCTGACTGATGTGTCGGCGCTCCGTCCTATGATTACGGGTGACATTCGTCCTCGCGACCTCTATTTCGTCTTCACAGGACGGAAAGGACCGAAACTCTTCAATTTCGATTGGTGGGAGATGCGCAACCTCGAACAGGTGAACATGCCGCTTTTCCAGACCAAATACACTGCCGACCCCTCTCCAATGGTTTTGGGCGACACCTTATTCTTATATACGTCGCATGACTCATCGCCCGAGGACATCGCCGACCCCAATGAGAAGAGTTCTGCCGGTTTCTTCATGTACGACTGGCTGCTCTGGTCCACGACCGACATGGTCAACTGGACGGAGCACGGTGCCGTGGCATCGTTGAAAGATTTCGAGTGGCGTTCGCGCGACAACGGCGGATGGGCCATCCAGACGGTGGAGCGCAATGGAAAGTATTACCTCTATGCCCCGCTGCACGGACATGGCATCGGCGTGCTCGTGAGCGACTCACCCTATGGACCTTTCCATGACCCCCTCGGCGAGCCTCTCGTCTGGCAGAAGGAACATTGGGATGACATCGACCCCACGGTCTTTATCGATGACGACGGACAGGCGTATATGTATTGGGGCAACCCCAACACCTATTACGTGCGGCTCAACGACGACATGATATCACTGAAAGGTGACATCGTGAAACTCGATTACCATATCGAACATTATCAGGAGGGACCGTGGTTCTATAAGCGCAACGGTCACTACTACCTCGGTTATGCCACGACCTGTTGCCCCGAGGCTCTTGGCTACGCCATGAGCGACTCACCCACCGGACCGTGGACCAGCAAAGGCTATATCATGCGCCCCACCGAGCGCGACCGTGGCAATCACCCGGGCATCTGCGACTACAAAGGGCGTTCTTATATCTTCGGACAGAACTACGACCTGATGCACCTCGACACCTTCGTGCACCACGAGCGCCGCAGCGTGTCGGTGGTGGAAATCAACTACCAGCCTGACGGCACCATCGCCGAAGTGCCCTACTGGCTCGACCAGCAGCCTGTCGCACAGGTCGGACATTTCAACCCTTATCAGCGGGTGGAGGCGGAGACCATGGCATGGGGCTATGGCTTGAAGTCGGCCAAGATGGGCATCCCCAATACGGGTGTGGTGGCCGATATGCCCGCCTCGACGGGTCGTCGTAATATGTATATCTTCGACATCGACGATGGCGAGTATATCCGTCTGCATGGTGTCGATTTCGGCAGCGGCGCCAAACGTTTCAATATCACCGCAGCGGCCGACGGACAGTCCGTCGTCACCCTGCGTCTCGATGCTGTGGACGGTCCTGTCATCGGCGAGGTGACCATCTCCAATACGGGTTCTGTGGAGAAATACCGCGCCTTCACCTCTGCCGTGAAGAATGCCG
>CAMJFC010000038.1 GCA_946404865.1 uncultured Prevotellaceae bacterium | reverse complement strand
GAGAGGGAAAGGGCTTGGAATAGGGTTGAAGCCCTCCCATGGGAGGGTTGGGTGGAGAAAATAGAATGTTGAATGACGAATTGTCGCCTGCGGCGATGAAGAATGATTAAATTTTGAATTGGTCGGCCTCGGCCGAGGAGGAATCCCTCCAATGGGGGGTTAACAAACAACAAAGGCCAATGAAAGAAATAAGAGAAATCAAACTTAATAACATTCGTTTCCATTCCCGCCATGGAGTAATGGAGCAGGAGCGAACCACGGGTGGTGACTTTAGCGTCACCATCGCCGTAGGCTATGACTTTAGCCGTGCCTTGGAATCGGACGATGTGGCCGACACACTCAACTATGCTGAATTGTTCCGTATCGTCAAAGAGCAGATGGATATCCCTTCGCGGTTGATTGAACATGTGGCGGGGCGTATTGCCAAGAGGGTGTTCGAAGAATGGCCCGAAGCACAATATGTCCACATCGATATCACTAAGATGAACCCTCCCATGGGAGCCGACTGCGACGGTGCCACGGTCTCTCTCACCATGCATCACTCATAATAACCCTGTCCTTCCCGTTCGCCCCATAAATCCCATTCACCCCCCCCCGCGAATAGTTAAAAAACACAATAAATATACATTTCTCAAATAAAAATCGTATATTTGTGCGCTCTTTTTATCATCATTGACTAAACGACAGATTATGACCAGAAGAATACTACTCCTATTGGCCGCTATATTCGCGTTGACCATCACCTCCACAGCACGTGACCATAACGGTAAATTCGTGCTCGTCATCGATGCAGGACACGGAGGGCATGATTGCGGAGCTAAAGGTGCCATATCATACGAGAAGAATATCAACCTGAGTGTCGCGCTCGCATTCGGAAGATATGTGGAGCAGAACTGCCCAGATGTGAAAGTTGTCTATACACGTAAGACGGATGTGTTTATACCCCTAAATGAAAGGGCGGCCATCGCCAATAGAAACAAGGCCGACCTGTTCATCTCAGTGCACACCAACGCTCTGCCTGCCGGAAAAATCACTCGTGGGTTCGAGACATATACTCTCGGAATGCACAGGGCAGCCGACAACCTGGAAGTGGCTAAACGGGAGAACTCCGTGATTCTCTATGAGCAGGACTACCAACAACGATATGCCGGGTTTGATCCGAATTCAGCAGAGAGTTACATCATGTTTGAGCTCATGCAAGATAATAACATGTCTAACAGCGTGGAACTGGCTAAACTCATTCAGCACGAGGCTTGTTCTTTTGCTGGAAGGACGAACAAAGGGGTACACCAAGCCGGGTTCCTTGTGTTGAGGGCTACTTCCATGCCAAGCTGCCTCGTTGAACTCGGGTTTATTTCCACTCCAGACGAAGAGCGTTTCCTGAACTCCGAAGAGGGACGGGATTTGCTCGCCCGAGGTCTTTACAACGCTTTCAGAAAATACAAAAACAAATACGCTAAGAAATAAATGAACGCTTTTTCTAAAGAGATAAAGATTGCACTTGTAGCTATCATCGGATTGGCCATCCTGTTCTTCGGGATGAACTTTTTAAAAGGGTTGAGTCTTTTCTCTAATGACAATACTTATTATATAAGGTTTAAGAACATCAGCGGATTGTCGGAATCGTGTCCGATTCTGGCGGATGGTTTCAGAGTGGGTACCATTAAGTCGATTGACTATGATTATTCCCGGCAGGGAGGAATCGTGGCCACTGCTAATATACACAAAGACCTCGTCATTCCACAAGGGACAACCGCGGAAATTTCTTCCGATTTGCTGGGAAATGTGAAGGTGGACCTCATCTTCTCCGATAGCAAAGCACTCGTGCAAAACGGCGGACAGATAGAAGGGCGCATCAACGGTGGGGCCATGGCCAAACTGGGTGAAATCGTTCCGCAGGTGCAACAGTTGCTGCCGAAGGTCGATTCTATTCTCGTTTCTGTCAACACACTGCTCGCCGACCCGCATATCGCGGGGACGCTGAACAATGTATATGACCTGACGAACAGTTTGCGTACGACCTCTTCGCAACTCAATACGCTCATCGCACAGGTCAACGGAAAGGTGCCCCAGCTCATGGAAAAAGCGGGTGGGGTGCTCGACAATACCAACCAATTGGCGGATAATGCGGGAAAAGTGGCAGAGAACCTCGCGAATCTTGACTTGCAGGCGGCCCTCAATGAATTGCAAGGGACGATGAATAACCTCAAGGCTTTCACGGAGAAACTGAACAATAATGATGGGACACTTGGGCTGCTGATGAACGACCGTACGCTCTATAGCAACCTCAATGAGACCATTAAACAAGCCGATTCTTTGCTCCTCAACTTACGTGAGCATCCTAAACGTTACGTCCATTTCTCCCTCTTCGGAAAGAAAGATAAATGAGCGTGGGGTGGTTCGCGCTTCTTGCGCAAATCGCCTATATGGAATCATCAACTTCCATCTTCTATCTGCTACCTTCATTGGAATAAAAATCTTTCTAATTTAGAAATAATCTAAATAATAAAAATTGTATTTTTTACTTTATCCGTTGTTTGTAATAGATTGATTATAAATAAATTAAGCGGTGATAATTTTGCTTGAACCGACAAAATTGTCAAAAACGACTTTTTGGGTGCAAGTTACTAAATCTCAACGACTTCTTAAAATGCAAATGTAAATTTTTTTTGTTGTTTTTAAGGGGCGTCCTAAAGTGCGCTATTCAAGCATTTTACGCAAAAAAGGCTCAACCTTTAGAAAAACATCATTTGCACGGAAACAAAAAAATAACGACCTTTGCACTTGCAAATGAACAACAGTCTTAATTGACCCTCTTAAATCAATTCTTGTTTATCAATGATTAGTAATCCTGCACAACTCTGGGGCAATTGCCTTTATCTCATACAGCAGAATGTCACAGAGCAGCAATTTAAAACATGGTTCCAGCCCATTGAGTTCGAGTCGTACAACCCCTCGACACTCACACTGGTCATCAAGGTGCCCTCGCAGTTCATCTACGAGTATCTTGAGGAGAACTATGTCGATTTGCTCGGGAAAGTACTCAAGAGGGAATTTGGAATGGGTGCGAAACTCACTTATCATGTGGTGACGGATAGCGCTACAGGGGCTGGACCCAACATTGAAAGCGACACGACCACAGCAACGAACTTGCCAAGGGTGCCGCAAACCAAAGGCAACCAACCGCCTACGGTTCTCGACGCGGCTGCGCCACAACAAATTGACTCGCAACTCAATCCGCAGCAGACGTTCGCCAATTTCGTCGAAGGTGCCAGCAACAGACTGTCACGTTCCGTGGGCATCAGCATCGCTGAGCACCCGCAGTCCTCACAGTTCAACCCCTTGTTCGTGTTCGGGCCGTCAGGATGCGGAAAAACGCACCTCATCAATGCCATCGGTGTGCATACCAAGCAACTCTTCCCACAAAAAAGAGTGCTCTATATCAGTGCCAGACTATTCCAGGTGCAGTTCTCCAATGCGGCAAGACAAGGTACCATCAACGATTTCATCAATTTCTATCAGACCATCGACCTCTTGATCGTGGACGATATCCAGGAATGGATGACAGCCCAGAAGACACAAGACACTTTCTTCCATATCTTCGACCACTTGTTCCGTAATGGAAAGAGAATCGTGCTCGCATGTGACAGACCACCTGTTGACCTGCAAGGGATGAATGAAAGACTGCTGACCAGGTTCAGTTGCGGACTCATCGCCGAGGTGGAACGGCCCGACCAACAGCTCTGTGTCGATATCCTCAATGTGAAAATCAAACACGGGGGACTCGATATACCTGAAGATGTGGTCAACTACATCGCTACCACAGCCAATGGTAGTGTCAGAGACCTGGAAGGGGTCATCAACTCTCTCTTAGCACATTCTGTGGTTTATAACTGCAAGGTGGACCTGAAACTCGCAGAGAGAATCATCAAACGGTCTGTCAAGGTGGATAACCACCCGCTGACCATTGACGATATCCTCGATACCGTTTGCCAGCACTATCAGGTGTCAACAGCTGCTGTCAATAGCAAAAGCCGTAAACGGGAACTCGTCATTCCGCGACAGGTGTCGATGTATCTGGCTCAGAAACATACCAAGATGCCCGCAGCAAGAATCGGAAAACTCGTGGGTGGACGCGACCACTCTACGGTACTGCACAGTTGCGCCCAGGTGGAGCAGAGAATGAAAATAGACCAAAAATTCTGCGACGAAATCAATAGCATCGAAAACGCTTTCAAACTCAAAGCATAAAAAACGCCGGTATCTCACGATATCGGCGTTATTGCATATAACTTACTAAAAAATTAACTTTGTTTTCTACTCTCACGAGCCGAATGCTTGTCTCACAAAGGTGAGACACATGCGAAAAATATTACTACCTTAATTGATTTAACTTGATTTTTATGCAAAAATAATACGCATTTGGCATTCAATCCAAATTTTATGACCGTTTTTTTTAGGCCAATAACATTTTATAACATTGTGTGCGCCAACGGATTGAACACAATTGGTTCAAGTATCTTTTAGTGCAGTTCTTTCTCGCATTTGTCATCATCCGCCTCCTCTCTTCCATTCATCCCGGTCGCAACCGATCTCGGTTGCGCTTATCTCCTCTTGCGCTCATCTCCTCTGCGCTCACACGCCTTCAGGTGCTTTAGATGCTTGCTGTTCTTGCATCATGCGTTTCCATTTGAAATATCCAAAAATAGCGATGACCACATAGAGGCCATAAAGCCCAGCTTTAAACGGGATGCCTTTGTAGGTGTAGAGTGCGCAGGAGAAAACATCGACTATAAGCCAAAAGAACCATTGCTCAAGGTATTTGTGAGCCAAAGCCCATAACGCTATGATACTCAATGCGCTACTAAAGCTGTCGTTGATAGGAACGGCACTGTTTGTCCAATGTGTCAGTATGATATATATACCCCACCAGATCAGTGAGAAGGTCACAACGACCCATTTCACTTTCTTCAATGGCAGATGGGTGATTTTGAGCTCTTCCTTCTTGCCTTTCTCTTCTTTGCTCTGGCTTTTCCCCCAATACCGCCACATCACATATCCGTAAATGGCGGCGAGGGTGTAATAGATGGCTAAACCAAAATCGGCATAAAGGCCCGCTTCTAAATACAGCCACATGTCTATGATGGGCATGATGATGCTCACAAACCACAAGTAGATACTGGCCCGGTATTCTAAATAGATGTATATCAAACCAACCACAGCTCCCAGAATATCCAAGATCCTGAGCCCGTGGTTAGCGAACAATTGTGTCAAATCTTCCATGATGGAATAATTGTTGAATGTCGTGTGTATAAACAAGAGTGCGATAGCTTGAGGCGCCTTGTCCTTTTCCTGCTAAAAATTGATTGACAGATGTGCCAATACATGGGTAGGCGCCTGTGCGGAATACACACTATAGGTCCAGAAACCCCAGTCGTGGTTGTTAAATGCTTCAACTTTCCCTGTGTTGGCGTTTTTGCGGAAGTTCAGACCGCACGCGCCATTACTCTCGTATGTCGCGTTGAACAGGTTATAGACGGTGGCACCAACGGTGAGACTCTTCACACCTTTCAACTTGAAGGTATATGATAAGTCGAGGTCGGTAGTGAAGAACCCGTCTATCATCGCGCTCTCTGCACGTCCGCCATTGTCTTCATCGATGAAGGTTTTGAAATCGGAGTTAGTCATGTATTGCTCGCTCACATATTTGCTCGTCAAAGTGGCTTTCAAACCTTTCCACTCATACGAGAAGGTGTTGCCGATAATCCAGTCGGGCGAGAAGGCGAGGTGAGTAGTTCCCATGTTCTCCTTCGACATCTCCCAAGTATTCGGGTCGATGATGGTCAGTTCCATGTTTTTGGCGCGGTTCATACTCCATGTGGCGTTCAAATCCCAACGGAAACCCTTGAACGGACGCCAACCGGCGGTCAACTCCAAGCCCAGACGGTATGAATCCTTAATGTTGCGGGCAACCATCTCGCCGTTGCTGTCCTGTGAACCGGTCAATACAAACTGGTTGTCGTAGTCCATCCAGAAGAAATTCAAACCGGCTGAAAACACAGGACTCTCGTATTGGTAACCGATCTCAAGGTCGTTCAACCGCTCGGCTACGGGTTTCACGGCTTCGGCTTCTGCCATCATGTCCTCGAAGTCGTTGCGGGTCGGCTCTTTATGAGCGATAGCATACGATGCATAGACACTGTGTCCCGGCATGAAACGATATACAAATCCGAATTTCGGATTGAAAAAGTCGTATGTCTCATCCACATCCATGGGTATCTGCTGGTGGTCGTCGTCAAATTCCTGAGACAGACCACCCATCTTCATGCTGACATGACGATACTGAAGGTCGAGATAGCCGTTCAAACCGGGCAGCAACTCATAGTTGACCTTGCCGTAAACGTTGAAGTCGGTCTTTTTCGCGTCATTGTCATAGTAAGGGTGGTGCATGTCGGTCATACTCTCGTCATAGTCCTGACCGTTATTGAACAGCCGTACCCATTTCACGCGTCCATAGTGGTCGGCGCTATAGCGGTTCCAGGCTCCGCCGATATTGGCGGTTAACCCTTGGCGGTTATCGAAGTTCAATGAGGCTACGGCACCGTAAAAAATACCACGTTGGCGCTTTTGGCGGATAAGGTCGCTTTTGGATGCTTCTTGTGATTGGAGTAAATATTTATAGAGTTTTTGATCTGTTTTATATTGCTCATAATAGCCGTTGTCGTGTGTGTAGTGAAGGGCGGCATTCATGCTGAGCGCGTTGGTGAAATGCTGGTTCCAGATGAGCTGGTAGTGCTGTTGGTGGAAATTGTCTGTTTGGTTGTGGTAATAGTCGGTCTCACCTTTCGCATTGGTGAATAGTCCTGCGGGATTGTAAGTGCGGCCCAGTGTGTTGAACTGTTCACGTGTGGCATAGTCCCAAGCCATATAGGTCTTTTCCCAACCGTTAAAGGTGATGAACTTCACAACGGTGTTCGCGCCGAAATAGCCTGCTTGCAGGAAGTAACTCCACAGGTCGGTCGAGGCGCGGTCAATGTAACCGTCGCTGCCGATGTTAGACACACGGCCTTGCACACCCCAGTGTCCACCCAACATGCCCGAGGAGAAACGAAGTGTCTCTTTATGTGTGCCGTAACTGCCTCCCGACAGGTCGATGCCAAAATACGGTTTCATGCCTACGTTCTCAGTCTGCATGTTGATGGTGGCACCAAAAGCACCGGCACCGTTGGTCGAGGTGCCCACACCACGCTGGATCTGCATCGTTTCTACGCTCGATGCGAAGTCGCCCATGTTCACCCAATATACCTGCGAACTCTCCGGGTTGTTAATAGGGATGCCGTTGGCGGTGATGTTGATACGTGTGGGGTCGGTACCGCGAACATGAATGCCCGTATAACCGACACCCATACCGGCATCTGATGACATGACCACCGACGGGGTCATGTTCAGCAGCGAGGGGATATCCTTGCCGTAGTTGATTTCTTTCAACTGTGCCTTGTCGATGTCTGAATAGGCTACAGGGGTCTTTTTGTTGGCACGAGTTGATACAACCTGCACCTCTTGCAGTTCCTGAAGAGTCAAGGTGTCTGAGGTGTCAAGTGCTTGTGCCTGAGCCGATAGGGCGGTGACAATGAACAGGCCGCCCAAGAAAATCGTTTTTCTCATCTTGGTGATGATATTAAATAAATACAAAAAGGGGAAAAATGGTTGATGTGCGCTTGGCTTATGCCAATCCCTCCGCCGGCATTACCCGGATCAGGTTTGAGGGTATAATCTCAGCCCAAATGGTAGGGCACCCCTTAACTTACGCTCTGTAAGTCGGCTGCAAAGTTACGGCATAGTTCTTAAAAAAACAAAAATGAATGTACCAAATCTACAAGTGGATGCCCCTTTTTAACATTTCTCTTTCATCACAACGCATAAATAGGAATTCCCCTACTTGAAAATAGGATAACCCCCTGACGTTGGTTCCTTCATTTGGCTTATTTTTGCACCATGTCTAACTGTTTAATTGAAAGGAATATGAAAAAGTTATTGTTTTTGGTGATGACAGCCTTGCTGGTCTCTATATCAGCCGAGGCACAGTATTACCCCTATGGCAGAACGCATCACGCCAGGAAAAGCCACTCGTCATATAGACACCACTACAGGGCGGGTGACACTTACGGCGGAGTGAGGTTCGGTCTGGGTCTCTCTACGGTCAATTCCGATTCTCCATACCTCGATGGCAAGAAGACGCGTACGGGTTTCGTCGGTGGTGTTGTCTTGGGAACGAGGCTTTCCGATATGACTCCTCTTTACCTCGAAACCGGGGTCTATTTCACACAGAAAGGTGGAAAGAGTGAGACGGGCGGTGAGAAATTCACTTATGCGCTCGACTATGTGGAAATACCGCTTACATTTAAATATAAGGTGGACCTCGGTGATGATGTGGCACTTGAACCCTTTGCCGGAGGTTTCTTCGCCTGTGGGGTCAATGGTAAAATCAAAGACTATCAAAATCGGGCTGCCTATAGCAGTTTCAGCGATGATTACCGCGACAACTTCAATCGGTTGGATGGCGGTATCCGGGTAGGTTGCGGCCTCTCCATCGACCAGATGTATGTGGAGGCGGCCTACGATTTCGGACTTGCAAATGTGGGCAAAGACAGTTTTGACGATACCCACACTGGTGCCTTCAACCTCACACTCGGACTCAATTTCTAATCGGGTATCTCTCTTCCCTGTAGTGCCAGACATCGTCTGGAATACGATAGTCTCTATTCCCCGATGAAACGAAATCATCACTTTTGTGTTTGTTTTTGTTTCATCGGGAACATTTTTTATTAAAAATGTGCACAGCCTATTGTGAAAAGCAGTAACTTTGCAGAAAACTAACCCATTCTCACTTATGAAACGTTACTCGCTTTTCCTGGCCGTTTGTATGGCTTTCGTATTACCGGGCATGATGTCGGCTGCTGAACAATTCGTCAATTTTGAGGGCAATGGATGGCTCCTCAACAAAAACCATCAAGTACGCATCTTCTACAACGGGGCGGATAAAGGCATCAAAAGGGCTGCCAACGACCTCTGCGCCGATTTCCAAATGGTTTGCGGCACCGAGGCGGTGATGGTCGATAACGCTGACGGTGCTGATATTCGTGTGGCTGTGGACCCGAAGATGAAAGCAAGGGAGAAATATGTCATCCAGGTTGGTACAGACAAAATCAACATTACAGGTAGCGATAAGCGTAGTGCCATCTATGGCATTTATGAACTGTCGAGACAAATGGGGGTCTCTCCATGGTATTACTGGGCGGATGTGCCGGTGCAACACCATGACCAAATCTTCGTAATGAGTGGCAGTTATACCGACGGTGAACCTGTCGTGCGCTACAGGGGGATTTTTCTTAACGACGAAGCGCCTTGTCTTACGACATGGGTGAAAAACACATTCGGAACCAATTACGGTGGACATGAGTTCTATGAGAAGGTGTTTGAACTGTTGCTCCGGCTCAAAGGCAATTTCCTATGGCCGGCAATGTGGGGGTGGGCCTTCTATGCAGATGACCCCCTTAACTCTCAAACCGCCGATGAGATGGGCATCATCATCGGCACATCGCACCACGAACCCATGGGGCGCAACCACCAAGAGTGGGTGAGACACCGCGCGGAGTACGGGGCATGGAATTACAAAACCAACAAAGCGGTGCTCGACCGATTCTTCCGAGAGGGTATCGAGCGTGTCAAAAATACGGAGGATGTCATCACCATCGGAATGAGGGGTGATGGCGATGAGGCCATGAGCGAGGATGCTGACACCAAATTGCTGCTTGACATCGTGAAAAACCAACGGCGCATCATTAAAGAAGTGACCAAACGACCGGCTCAAGAGACTCCGCAGGTCTGGGCGCTATATAAAGAGGTGCTTGACTATTACGATAAGGGGATGCGTGTACCCGACGATGTCATCATGCTGCTGTGTGATGACAACTGGGGGAATGTGCGCAGAGTGCCTAACGCTAAGGAACGGCAGCATAAAGGGGGATGGGGACTCTACTACCACGTCGATTATGTGGGGGCTCCAAGAAACACAAAATGGCTCAACGTCACACCGATTCCCAACATGTGGGAACAACTCACTCTGGCGCTCGACTATGGCATCGACCGGTTGTGGATCCTGAATGTGGGCGACCTCAAACCAATGGAATATCCTATCCAGTTCTTCCTCGACATGGCATGGAAAGGGGAGGAGTGCATACCACAGCATACCATCGACTTCTGCCGCACGCAGTTCGGCGAACAGCAGGCTCATGAGGCGGCACGGTTGCTCGACCTCTGTTGTAAGTACAACGGACGGATCACGGCCGAAATGCTCGACCGGAGGACATATAATGTGGAAACGGGCGAATGGGCGCAGGTAGTGGCCGATTACGACCGACTGGAGATGGAGGCGCTGCGGCAATACGTCTCTCTTCAACCGCAATACCGCGATGCCTACCAACAACTCATCCTCTTCCCCATACAGGCAATGGCCAATGTCTATCGGATGTATCATGCTCAGGCGATGAACCACCTATTCTACGAACAAGGCAATCCCGAGGCCGACAAGTGGGCCGACAGAGTGGAAGAGTATTTCCATCGTGACTCGGTGCTCTGCGCTGCTTACAATCACGAATTTGCCGCTGGTAAGTGGAACGGGATGATGACGCAGAAACATATCGGTTACCGCAGTTGGAACGACGACTTCGGACCAAGCGATATCATGCCGCAGGTGAAACGACTGAACAAAGCTTCTTCGGCTTCTGTCTTTAAAGAAAAGGGTGGCGTGGTGGCCATCGAGGCGGAACACTACTATGGGAAGAATAATGCGCCCGAGGCTCAGTGGACGGTCATCCCGGGATTGGGTCGCACATTGAGCGGCATCACGCTCATGCCTTACACGAAACCCGTTGACGGGGCTGAGCTGACCTATCTGTTCAATACCGACTCTGAGATAAAAAACGTGCGTGTGGTGGTCAAATCCACACTCGACTTCTTGAACAAAGGCGGACTGTGCTACCGCGTCACGCTCGATGACCAACAACCGGTGACGGTCAACTTCAATGAAAACTTGAACGAGAGCCCGGAAAACATTTACAGCGTATATTATCCTACCGTCGCTAAACGAGTCGTGGAAAAGGTTATCCCCATGACTGCCAACCCCGGAAAACACACGCTGCACATCCAACCGCTCGACCCTGCTATCGTGTTTGAGAAAATCATCATCGACTGCGGTGGCTACCAACCAGAATACCTCTTTGGTAACGAGTCGCCACGAACAACCGAATAAGATGAAACATCTGCTATTACTATTATTATTGTGGGTAAGTGCTCCCTCGGCGTCGCGCGCCGACAACGGCACGCTTTATACTGCCGACAAACTGTCGAGCAGCATGATTGATTATGTCGCGCAAGACAGCTACGGGTATATCTGGGTGGCTACCCTATACGGACTCAACCGATTCGACGGATACCACTTCATTCATTATTTCACCGACAAAAACGACTCCACTACACTACCCGACAACGATGTCACTCGACTGCTCGTTGATAGCAAGCACCGGCTGTGGATAGGTTCCTCACATGGATTGAGCCGTTTCGACTACGAGCGGAGCATTTTCGTTCGTTATCCCTTCCCTGATGGTAACACGCCTCGTGTGGGATGCCTCTTGGAGGATTCCGAAGGGAATATCATTGTCGGAACTGCCGGTTATGGCGTCTATGCCATTAGGAAAGGGAAGGATGTCATCACCCAGGAGAAACAGTTCTCCAGACGGAAAGATAATGACTTTGTCGGGGTGCTCTTCGAAGACCAGCATAACAACTTGTGGAGGGGATATCAGACCGACACCATTACCAAAATGAAGGTCAGCGCATTGCAACCCACCGCAGTGAAAGATTATGTGTCGCCATACGGGCCTGTCTTCAATTTCATCAAAACAGGGAATACGGGATTCCTCGCTATATGTATGTATGGCATCTTGAGGTACAACGAACGGATAGGACAATTTGAAGATGCCGGCTACGATATGTCGGAACTGGGAGGCAAGGTGTCCATCAGATGGGCTACCTTCGACCATACGGGTAATCTCTATGTCGGCTCTTCCGGAAAAGGGCTATATGTCATACCCGCAGGGAACAGACGCTTGCAACGGGTGGAGAACCCAAATGGTAAGTACGACATCATGTCAACCAACGTCAACCACATCTTTGAGGACAAGGATAAAAACCTGTGGGTCAGCTGTTATAAGAAAGGATTGTTTAAACTCGATAATGAGCGAGATGCCTTCGATACATGGAAGTTCGCGGACCAAAACTACAAACTTGGCAGCAGTGTTTCCAGCATCTCTGAGGGGAAGGACGGAAACATCTGGTGCACCGTCCAGAAAAGCGGCATATACAAATTTGATAAATACGGGAAAATAACACCCGCACCTAACTCGCCTGCAGGGGCAAACTGCATTTATCGTGATAAGAACGGACAGTTCTGGGTGGGAAGTGAGAATGTCCTATATACCTATCAGCCAGAAACAGGGGCCAGCCAATCCAAACTCAAACTCGACGGATGGGGGATTAACTGTATGACCGATGACGGCGAAGGAACAATGTATATCTGCAACTACGGAAAGGGGCTGACGGTCTATGACTCTCATACAGGACGGACGAAGGTGCTCTCTATGTATCAGGTGGATGCACAAAAAGGCGGACTGTGCAATGACTGGGTCAAGGCACTCATGATTGACAGCCGCGGACTGCTATGGATCGCTACCTCTAACGGGGTATGCGTGATGAACCCTGCCGACAACAACTTCCGCATCTTCGGCTGGGATGTCCAGCTGAAGGGGGTGCAGTGTTTCTCTCTTTGTGAATATCAGGGCAATGTGCTGGTGGGCACCGACAGCGGTCTGTATCTCTATAACCGTGAGAGCAATTCCATGGTTCTTTTCCCCGATTCGAAAGAGATAGAGAACAAACCTGTCTATTCCATCGTCAAATCGATGAAAGGCGACCTCTGGATCAGTTCCGCTTCCGGGATATGGCAGTATGACCATCATAACAAACGGTTCATCGGACACGTCAGCGGCAACGGACTCGAGTCCAGAGAGTTCATTCTCGGTGCTGTCGTTCACGCCGCCGACGACCGTATCTGCTATGGCAGCAACGAGGGCATTGTATCTTTCTATCCCGACGAAGTCAACGGACAAGTGGATTACCTCAACGGCGAAGTTTATCTCACCCGGTTTACCATCGACGGAGAACCGGTCAATACCGCACAAAGGGAATTTGTCATTCCTTTCGGACAATATTCTTTCGCCATGGATTTCTCTCTGTTGAACTTTCGCAATGATGATAATATCCATTTTGAATACCGGTTGAACGGAGGTGATTGGACACCGTTCCCGGAGGGCGGCAATAGTGTGTTGTTCAACCGGCTGAAACCCGGGAAATACAACATACAGGTACGCGCCACAAGCAATGGCATATACACCGACAATACTTGCTCGCTTTCCGTCATCGTCCGGGCGCCATGGTACGCGTCAACATGGGCATACATCATCTATGCTTTGTTGGCCCTGTCGGCTATCGCTGCGGCCTTCTATTTCCGCGACAGGAAACAACGCAACAAACTGGAGGAACAGAAAATGCGGTTCCTCATCAATGCCACGCACGACATACGGTCGCCGCTCACGCTCATCATGGGGCCGCTGCATAAACTGAAACAAAGGCAGCTCGACAACGAGAGCAAGGAGGATGTGGATATGATCGACCGAAATGCACAGAGGCTGCTTTTGCTCGTCAACCAAATTCTCGATGAGAGAAAAATTGATAAGAAACAGATGCACTTGCACTGTACCGAGACCGACCTCGTGCCTTTCATCTCGGGCATCTGTTCGCTCTATCATTACAATGCCAAACAAAGGGGTATCACATTTGCTTTCGAACACACCGAATCCAATATCACTGCCTTCATCGACCGCATACAGTTCGATAAAGTCGTCACCAACCTGCTTTCCAACGCTTTCAAGTATTCCTTCGACGGGGGCGAGGTGAAAGTCATCCTCTCCCGTATGGGTGAGGAAGCCTGCATCAAGGTCATCGACAATGGCATCGGTTTCAAGGATGTGAAGACGGAACGGCTCTTCGAACGGTTCTACCAAGGCGATAATACCAGTGACCTGCATATCGAGGGAACGGGAATCGGACTCAACCTCAGCAGGGCTATCGTGCAACTGCATGGAGGAAAAATCAAAGCTATGAACAGAGACGATGGAGAAAGGGGTGCCTGCATGGTGGTCACTATTCCCCTCGGCTCCGAGCATCTCAAACCCGAAGAAATTGCTGACTTGGAACATGTGAAGAAAAACGGCGGAAAGCGGAAAGCGTCGAAAAATTTCAGGCTGCTCGTGGTTGACGATGACCAAGAGGTGGCACAGTACATCAAAAACGAACTCAGCGACTGGTATAAGATTGATACGGCCACAAACGGAAGGGAGGCGCTCAAAATACTGCTCACCAATGATGACTACGACCTTGTCATCAGCGATGTCATCATGCCCGAGATGGACGGTCTCTCGTTCCTTAAACAACTGAAGACCAACACGCAAATCAGCGACATTCCAGTCATCCTTCTCACTTCAAAAACAGAAGTGAGCGACAGGCTTGAAGGACTGAAAAAAGGGGCCGACGCCTACCTCGCCAAACCGTTCAACATGGAGGAACTACACATTCTCGTAGATAACCTCGTGGATAACGTCAGAAGGCTCAGAGGAAAATTCTCTGGGGCGCAAGACCAGGAGGACAAGGTGGAGAATGTGGAGGTGAAAGGCAACAACGATGTGCTCATGGAACGTATCATGAAAACGGTCAACCAACACTTGCAGGATGCTGATTTCAATGTCGATAAACTTGCCGAGGAGGTGGGGCTCAGCCGTACACAATTGCACCGCAAGATGAAGGAAATCACCGGCATCTCCACAGGTGAGTTCATTCGAAACCTACGACTGCAGCAAGCCGAAAGGCTCATACGCGAAGGGAAAGTCAATATCGCTCAAGTGGCATATTCCGTTGGTTTCAACAACCAAACCTACTTCTCCACCGTTTTCAAACGATATTACGGTATGACTCCGACTGAATATGCGGAAAAATTCAGCACAAGATAGTGATTAAGCGCAAAACACTTAAGTTTTGCGCTTTTTTTTGCGGTGAAACGAAAACAAAGCACGATGAAACGTTTTTTTACGATATGTAACATTTTTACCACTAACTTTGCATCACTTAAACCAAATCAATCAAAAGCATTAAATCAGATTTTCATTTCTGAAAAGCATATCATTTTTGAATCATCAACCAATTCTGAATATATCATTACCTAATTAATATTATTAACAACTAATCAAGTATTGCTATGCATGTGAACTTTAGAAAAACGATCTGTTGCGTGGCGCTCGGTTCGGTCTTCGGATTGCTCGGCACCACACAAGCTGTTGCTGCCGTACCCGACAACGAGGCGGTGAGCGAAACGCAGCAAGCAAAAAATGTGACGGGTTACGTGGGCGACTCCGAGGGTGCTCTCGTGGGTGTCACTGTGCTCGAGAAGGGTACGTCGAATGGTACGGTTACTGATCTCGACGGACGGTTCTCTCTCAATGTCAGTCCGAGTTCTACACTCGTCTTCTCTTATGTGGGCTATGTCTCACAGGAGGTCAGAGTGGGTACGAACAATACCTTTAGTATCATCCTTGAAGAGGAGGGTAAGAGTCTCAACGAGGTGGTCGTCATCGGTTATGGTACATTGCGCCGAGAGGCGGTCACGGGTTCTGTGGCCAATATCGGTGGCGAGAAACTGAACCAGGTGGCTGCTTCCAACGCAGCACAGGCGCTGCAAGGTCGTGTGGCTGGTGTGCTCATGACGCAGACATCTTCACAGCCGGGTGCTGAGATGCAAATCCGTATTCGTGGCCAACGCTCACTCAGCGCGAGCAACGACCCGCTGATTGTGCTCGATGGTATCCCATTCATGGGCAACCTCTCCGATATCAACCCCGCCGACATCAAGTCGATGGATATCCTGAAGGATGCCTCCGCAACCGCTATCTATGGTAGCCGTGGTGCCAATGGTGTCATCATCATCACTACCAATAAGGGCTATCAAGGGGCTCCCGCCAAAGTGTCGTACAATGGCTACGTGAGCTTTAAGACGGTGTTCAATAAATATCCCATGATGGACGGACCCACCTTTACCAAATTCCGTGAGTATGCCGGGAAATATAAGAACTCGCTTTATGAGAGCGATGATGTGAACACCGACTGGCAGGACCTTTATTACCAGACGGGTGTCAGCACCAATCATGACATCTCCATTACGGGCGGTACTAACGGTGGCAGCTACAGCTTCGGTGCAGGTTATTTTCATGACGGTTCCGTGGTGCCTACACAAGGCTACGACCGCGTGAGTGTAAGGGGTAACTTTGACCAGTTCGTGGGCAAATACTTCCATTTCGGGTTGAGCACCAACAACAGCTACCGTGTCACAAAGGGCGTGAACAATATATATGCGGTGTTGAGCATGACACCGTTGGTCGATCCCTATGATGAAAATGGTAACCTCAGACGCTATGTCAGTCTGCCTGCTGACGACCAGATGGTCATCACCAAAGACCAAGTGGAAGGATGGGAAGACCTGTGGGTGAACGAGAATAAAGGTATAGGTACCTACAACACCATCTTCGGCGAGGTGAAATGCCCCTGGGTCGAAGGACTCAGCTACCGCATCAACATCGGTCTCAACTATCGTACCAATAAATATGGTGGTTTCACCGGAACGGGTGTCAATAACAAAGATCCGAAAAACGTAAGCAGTGGCAGTATGAATGAGAGCAGCACGCGCAACTGGGCCGTGGAGAATCTCATCACCTTCGACCGCACATTTGCGGATAAGCACAACCTCAACATCGTAGGCATGTACTCGGCCGAGCAGACCACCTTCGAGCAGACGGGTGCCAGTGCGCAGAATATCTTCAACGACAAATTCCTTTACTATGCGCTCGACCAGGCATCGGGTGAGGTCAATCTGACCAACTATAACTACTGGCAGAGTGGGCTGATGTCATGGATGGGACGTGTGATGTATTCTTACGACAATAAATACATGATTTCGGCTGCTCTCCGTTCTGACGCCTCTTCTCGTTTGGCCAAAGGACACCAATGGCACACTTATCCCGCTGTGAGCGTGGGTTGGAACATTGCCCGTGAGGAGTTCATGGAAAAATATGATTGGGTGGAGAGCCTCAAACTTCGTATCGGCTATGGTGAGACCTCTAACCAGAGTATCAACCCCTATTCCACGATGGGACGCTTGGCTACACGTAACTATAACTTCGGCTCCAACTATAAACCCGGTTTCTATGTGACATCAGTGGCCAATCCTGAACTGGGTTGGGAATACTCGAAGACTTGGAACTTCGGTCTCGACTTCTCGCTCTTCAATGGCAGACTCTATGGTAGCTTCGAATATTATATCCAGAAGACCAACGATATCCTGCTCGATGTGTCAATGCCTTCCACATCTGGATTGGGCAGCTTTACCGGCAACATCGGTAAAACAGAAAACAAAGGTTTCGAGTTCACCCTTAATGGAACCATTATTGACAATAAAAACGGATGGAACTGGGATGCGGGTATCAACCTCTATGCTAACCGCAACAAACTGACCGCACTGGCCTCCGGACAGGATGAGGACGTGGCCAACCGCTGGTTCGTCGGACACCCCATTGATGTCATCTACGACTTTAAGAAAATCGGTCTCTGGCAAGAAGGCGACCCCTATCTCGATATCCTCGAACCCGGTGGCAACCCAGGTATGATCAAGGTGGAATACACGGGCGACTACAATGCCGACGGCACACCTGTACGTTCCATCGGTCCCGATGATATGCAGGTGATGGACATGGAACCCGACCTCCTCGGTGGTTTCAATACCACGGTGTCGTACAAGAACTTTGACCTTACGGTGATTGGTGCGTTCCAAATTGGTGGTAAACTGATTTCTGCTATCCACTCTTCAAATGGTTACCTCAATATGTTGACCGGACGACGTAACAATATCGATGTGGATTATTGGACGGAGGACAACACCGGTGCCAAATACCCGAAACCGGGTGGCATCATGAGCAGCGACAACCCCAAATATGGTTCCACACTGGGTTATTTCAATGCTGGTTATCTCAAATTCCGTACCATCACGCTCGGCTATAACTTCGAGAATCTGAAAGCCATCAAGGACCTCGGCATCAGCCGCCTGCGTCTCTACGCTACCGTTCAGAATCCGTTCGTGCTCTTCTCACCTTATAATAATGAGAGCGGACTTGACCCCGAAACCAACTCTTGGGCTAATGAGAACACTGCAGTGGCCTTCTCTGAGTACTCCGGTAAGCACAGACTGCCGATTATCGGTTACAATACTCCGGCCACCCGTAACTTCCTCTTTGGAGTCAACGTGACATTCTAATGCGCAATTGACAATTCATATACTCGATTGACAATTGATAAATGACAACTATAATTATAAAGATCAAGACAATGAAAACGAATATATTCAAAAAATGGGGTGTCATCTGCATGCTTGGTGCCACTCTGGCTTCCTGCTCGGATGTGCTTGACGAGGAACCGCGCAGTTTGCTCGACCCGACGTTCTTTAATACGGAGACGGGTATCGAAGGCGGTCTGACTTCACTCTACGCACACCTGCGCTATTTCTATGGTAACGGTTATTATCTCAACATCTGTGAGACGGGTACCGATGAATACACCTGGGCACAGTCGGCCGATGGCAACTTCAAAGATGCTGACCTCTCCGGTGTCGGACAACTCACCCCTAATACCAGCCGCTCTGACGTACTATGGGGTACCGCTTTTGCCAATATCAATACCGCAAATGGTCTTATCGAAAACGGTGAGGCGTCAAATCTTAGTCCTGCACTCATTGCTGAGGCTTATTTCTTCCGTGCTTTCGACTATTTCCTCTTGGTGCAGACCTTCGGAGGTGTGCCTCTCGATTTGGGCGCAGGACCACTGAAATACAACACTTCTAAGGTGCGTACTTCCGTGCGCAATACCGTGCCAGAGGTCTATCAGGCTATATTCAAAGACCTCAACACGGCTATCAACGACCTGCCTGTGAAATCTCGTCTCACTGGTACAGCAACGAAAAACCTGGCTCGCCTGTTCCTGGCTAAGGCTTATCTGACCTTTGGATGGTGGCTGGAGAATCCTAAAAATATTCCTACCTATCCCGAATGCAACCGCCAGGACCTCGATGGTCACGATGCACAATGGTATTTCCAACAGGCATTCGATGTGGCAAAGACCGCTATCAATGACCCCACTCCGTATAAACTGCAAGAGACATTCTACGACGTGAATCTGGCCGTCAACGACCGCAACACCGAAATCATGCTCTATGCCGACCATGACGAGAACGAGAAGTATGGTAATGGCGGCTCAGGCTATGGATGGGGAAACGGTGGCTCGCCTGAGAACTTTGCCTATTGGATGACCACCTGGAACTATACGGAGATGACGGCTGAAACGGATAAAAAAGATAAGGATGGTAAGACCATCGTGATCAACCCGGTGCAGCGTGAGGCCGTGCAGGCGCTCGGACGTCCTTGGACTCGTATGGCACCTATCGCCGACAACTTCATAGAAGGCGGCGTATGGGAAGATGCGGTCAAGGAAATCGATTCACGCTATGATGCTACGTTCACACTCCGCTATCATACGAACTGGCTGAAAGCCGGAGGCGACAATGCGAGTATTCCTTATGTCATCGGTGCCAATGGCATGCAGGTGAAACCCGATGAGGTCTTTTTCAGTTGGGTGCCTGAGAGTGAGGACAGCAAGATTACCAACATGGATAAGACGAAATGGAATGCAGATAAACAAGAAGACGAAGTGGTCGGTGCCGATGGTAAAATGGGCTTTGGTGAGATGCCTGACCGTGCTGACTTCGTGGTCGCCGTCAATCACATCAGCCGTAAAAAATATCCCATCAACTGGAAACTCGGTATCTCCCGCACCGATAACAATGGAACACTGGGTAGTGGTAAGGTGAATGGTGGCAGCCCCCGTCCGTTCGTCGTGGCAAAATTCTCAGAACTCTACCTCATCGCTGCTGAAGCCGCTGTGAAACTGGGCAAGAATAGTGATGCACGCGAATTGGTCAATGTGCTTCGTGCTCGTGCCGGCAAGCAGACTTTCAACCAGAATGATAACATGAAAGTGGAAATCGACAACAGCCAGGCTATGATTGACGCCACACCGGCCACCATCACCATCGACTATATCCTCGATGAGCGCAGCCGTGAGTTGTGGGGCGAGGGATACCGTTGGTTCGACCTCGTGCGCACGCAGACTTGGGCCGAGAAGGCAAGCGTCTATCACATCGCTGGTGCCGGCTATGCTGACAAAGATCTCCAAGAGTTCCATCGTGATATTCCCGCAGGCTACTACCTCCGTCCTATCCCGCAAGGACAGATTGACGGCATGGAGATGACTCCAGAGGAAAAAGAGAATTACCAGAACCCCGCATATAGAAATTAGCGCAATAAGTGTCTCCTATAGGTTTTATTTAGGTTTTAATCATGTTTCATTGAGGGAGGGGCTGCCTGGCAGCCCCTCTTTTCAATACACCTTGCTTCATCAGCCTGAAAAACTAATGGTTTCAGTCAAAAATAATCCTCAAATAGCGTTTCATTGAAAAATATCCATTATCTTTGCATCGAGATAAAGAATAACAAACTTAAAAACTAATATTTTCATGATTCGCGTAGTTTGCGTACACACAGCAATGGCATTGGTAGAGCCATTGACAAAAATCTTCAAAGAATATCTGCCAGAAGTGAAACTCAACCACATCGCCGACGATTCCCTCATACAGGAGGTCATCGCCAATAATGCCGTCACACCGGCGGTACGGCGCCGACTGCTTTCGCACTATGTGGCGGCGGCGGATGCGGGGGCAGATGTCATCTTCAACACTTGTTCGTCAGTGGGCGACATCGCCGATTATGGCAATAGCTACGCCCCTGTTCCTGTCTTCCGTATCGATCAGCCCATGGCTGCGCAAGCTGTGGCAACAGCCGACCGTATCGGGGTGATCTCTACTCTCCCCACAACGCTCGACCCCACTTGCCGACTGTTGGAAAATGAGGCGAGAAAGGCGGGACGAAAGGTGACACTCGTCGAAGGTTTGGCCGATGGGGCCTTTGCTGCCGGACAAAGTGGCGATGGTGAGACGCACGACAGACTCATTGCCGAGGCTGCCTCGAGAATCGCTGAACAAGTGGATTGTTTCGTTCTTGCACAAGGGTCGATGGCACGCATGGAACAGCGTCTGGCTGAGATGACAGGCAAACCTGTCCTCTCAAGTCCCGTCTTGGGCGTACAAGGACTAAGGAAATTCCTTAAGCTATAATCACCTCCCATCTTCCACCTCCACAAATGATGAAAAAGAAAAACATCGTATTGGTCATGCTCGTCATCCTGGGCATGGTCACGTTCCTTGACCGTATAAACATCAGTGTGGCGGGGTCATCCATCATGGCCGACCTCGGATTGTCACCGATGGAGTGGGGGTGGGTGCAAAGTGCATTCATTCTCTCATACGGACTGATGCAGATACCCATGGGTGCCCTCGGCGATAAGTATGGGCATAGGAGTGTGCTGGCTGTCATCGTCTTGTGGTGGTCGCTCTTCACGGCCTTCACGGGTATGGCTGGAGGACTGGCTTCGTTGCTCGTCATCCGTTTCATGTTCGGCATCGGCGAGGCAGGTTCTTCTCCGTGCTCTACGGGTGTCATCAGCCGTTGGTTTAAAAAGACGGAGGTAGGCAAGGCACAAGGGTATGTGTGGGCGGCCAGTCGTATGGGCGGCGCTCTTACGCCTTTTGTGGTCATTCCCATGATGGCATGGGTGGGATGGCGGTCGGCTTTCTATCTCTTGGGTGCTGTCGGCGTGGTGTGGGCTGTGGTGTGGTATCTCTGGTACCGCAACCCAAAGACGGCAGCCTCTGACGATTCGCAGGCCTCATCCGTTACCGCCCAGATACAAGATGTCCAACCGCCGACCACACAATCCCTTTGGCGCACGCTCTTGCATGCACCCCAATTCTGGATTATCTGCGGCATGTATTTCTTCTATGCTTTCGGCAGTTGGTTCTTCTTCAGTTGGTTCCCCACGTTCATGGAACTGGGCCGCGGATTTGAGAAGTCTGAACTGACTTATGCCGTGGCGGTGCCTTTCGTGATGAGTATGATTGGCAACATCAGCGGGGGCTATCTCACCGACAAGTTATCGGCCAAATACGGGTTGAAAGTGGGACGGAAGGCCATCGGTACGGTATCACTCACGGTTTCGGCTGTATGCATGTTCCTAGCGGCTTTCATACCGGGCAAGATGGCAGTCTTTATCTTCCTCTCGCTCTGTTTTGGTATCTTCGACTTGATGCTGCCATCCGCCTGGGCACTTTGTATTGACTTGGGCAAACAACATGCCGGTACCATCTCGGGTGCCATGAACACAGCGGGCAATCTGGGCGGTTTTTGTTGTGGCATTCTATTCGGACAACTCGTTCAGTCGTCGGGCAATTACAACCTGCCCCTTTATATGATTGCCGCTATGCTCCTTATCAGTGCTTTTTTGTTTTCCTTAATCAATCCCACCAAACAAATCATCAAATGATGTAATCAGTTCTCAACTTCTCAACTTTTCATATATCATCCTGAGCGATTCGTCATCTCCCACATTGCCAGGGAAGATGATATAAGGGAAGTGCTCGGTCATGATGCATGGAACACTGTTAATCACCTGTCCCAGCACCTTGGCGGTTTTCACGTTGAGTCCTTTGGTCATGATGTCATGGGAGGTGATGCCACCTTTACCCACTAAATAGGCGGGGGTAAAGGGCAACCGCCGCACAATCTCTACCAGGTAGTCCGACACCTGTTGTCCTAAACGCTGACGAAGGTCGGCATTGTCGATGCGTACTTCTTTCCGTGAGGTGAAGACAACGGGTGTCTGATGGGCCGAGGCGGCGGCTCCAATCTGGTATATGACTTCTTTCATCTGTTCTTCTGGAGCTTCGAGGATACGTTGCACGTCAACCTCTATGCCGATAGTGCCTGCTGCCGATAACAACTTGGCCAACTGTCTGGTGGTCTTGGCCACATGCGAGCCGACCACAAAGCACCCTGCGCCTTCATGTGTCCTTAAGATGGAGCGGTCTAATAAAGGTTGGTTGTCAATACCGCTCAAGGCACGGGGTAGGGAGGATGAACTGCGGATCACCACAGCGGTGTCAGCAGGGGATGAGGCTAATTCATGGGTTAAGGTTCGGGCGAAAGCATACAACTCGTCGTAACTTGTCGCATTGATAATTTGGTAGTCAGCAGAGTCGCCTCCCTTTTCCGCGATATAATCTTTCAGCACCGATGTATGGAAACCGAACACATTGTCGTGGGCAAACTCCGTGTCTGAGATACGGATAAGATGTTCACCGTCTTTCATATAATGTATGCCGTCGATGGTGACGCGTCCGGATTCAAGCAATGCAGGACAAAACGGGATGGGGCGGCGTATGGTATAACCGTTTTCTGTCAGTACTTTGGTCATGACATCGGGCTCCAGCGGAAAATGACCGCGAAGACAGGAGTCACTGCGACTTACGATGACAAGGCGATAGCCGAACTCCTTGTTCACGCGGACGACGGTTTCCATCGCTTCGCGTGTCACTGCTCCGGCCTCTTGCCGCGTCATCGCGCGGGTGTTGGTCAGAATATAGAAGAAAGGTTGTTCATGCGCAAACCCTTCCCGCACATACGCATTATGCCAATCGGTTATCAACAAACATCCATGTACGGTCTGGATGCCAGTGGGGTCGTCGTCTAAGACAACCATCTGTATTCGTTTGTCTTTCATACTACTTATGTGGCTTGGTTGCCCCCAACTATTGTCTTCACTCCTTCACTCCTCCACTCCTTCACTCCCAAATACTATTGTCCAAACTCCCAAACTCCTATACTCCCAAACTCCCAATATGCTGCATCTCTCGTGCTTCTGCTGGTGTGGCCGGTTCACATCCCATCATACGGATCAACTGAACCAACCGTTCCACCAATTCGGCGTTGGTGTGTGCCCGCTTCCCTGGAGCGTAATAGAAACTGTCTTCAAACCCTACGCGAACCACAGATGCTCCCATGCCAATGGCGCATGCCAACATCGAGAAGTCTTTCATCGAGTCGTGGGTGATGCCCCATGATGTGCCTGGCTCGCACAACTGTGTCAGGAATGCCAGGTTACGTCCAGTGGCGGCTAAATTGCTGCTGTTGCCCGGACCCACACAGAAGTTATAGTGCAGCGGACGGTGGAGGACGCCCTCGTCGGCCAGACGGGTGCACGTCTCTACCTGACTCAAGTCAAACAGCTCCATCTCGGGCACTGTGTTCGTCTCATCCAGTCGTTTTGCCCAATAGCGGATGTCGGGTAGTGTATTGACATATACGGTCTCACCGAAGTTGACCGAACCCATGTTGAGCGATGCCACTTCCACCTCAGGCACGTCCAAGCACACGCAACGTTCAGCCAAAGTGAGAGTTGACAGACCGCCCGTTGAACCTTGGATAATCATGTCGGAATGTTCGCGGATGCGGCGGATGGTGTCACGAAACACGTCCAACTCAAATGTCTGTTCGCCTCGAAGGTCACGGGTGTGCAGATGTACCTCGCACGCGCCGGCGCGATAGCAGTTGAGCACGTCTTCGGTAATTTCTTCCGGCGTCAGCGGGTTCTTACATCCTTCCGGTATCACTTTGCCTGTGTGGCATACCGGTGCCACGGTGATGATGATTTTTCTCATTGTAGATTATTTTAAAAATAGTCGTGTACTCCCTTTATCTCCCTTTATCTCCCTTCTATCTCCTTCTATCATCTCCCTCTATCTCCCTCAAAAAAGTGACGGCAGGTTCAAACCCCTGCAAACTGGCACGGCGTATCCAGCGCAATCCCATGCGTTTGTCCTCGGCCACACCGTTGCCCGTATAGTGAAACCAACCGATGGCATATTGGGCTTGCGGGTCACCGCTGTTGGCGGCCAACTCATACCAAAAGGCGGCTTCCGACTTATCGGCCTCCACTCCGTCGCCGTTCCAATAGGCTGCACCTAAGTTCTTCTGTGCCTGCACATGGCCCTGATAGGCGGCCTCGCGATACCAGACGCATGCCTTCGCCTTGTCTTGTTCCACGCCCTCACCCAAGTAGTAGGCGTTGGCCACGTTCACCTGTGAGCGCACATCACCTAAGTTGGCGGCGCGAAGATACCATTCAAAGGCTTTCGATACATCTTGTGCGACACCCTTGCCAAGGTAATAGCATTCTGCCACGTTGTAGCAGCCATAGATGTCGCCCAACTCGGCCGCTTTCATGTACCAGTCGAACGCCACAGACAAATCTACCGCCACACCGATGCCACGCATATAGCATACCCCGAGGTTGTTCATCGACTTCGGGTCGCCTTCGTAAGCCCCCTTGCGGTAGGCCTGCAATTTCTCACGGTCTTTCTGCATCTTTTCGGCAAAGGTAATGGTTTTCCCGCAATTATCATACAAAAACGATAAAATTTGTTCATAGTTGTTCCGTGTTGTCTGATGATAAAACCATTGCCTTGAGTTGTTCCGTGTTGTCTGGTAAAAAACAATCAAGACGATTTTTTCCTCCTATTTGTATCTTTTCTCGCGATAATTCCCTAATTTTGTACCCAAATTGTATAATCTTATCAAGTCAACTATCTTACAACGATGAAAAAAACGGTTTTATTTCTGCTGACAATCTTGATGGCAGGCATGTCTAAAGCACAGACAACTGTAGCACCCGATGCCACAGGCATGGAGCAAACTGCCCCGGAATGGGCAAAACAAGTAGTCATGGGCTGGAACCTCGGCAACTCGCTTGAGAGTGAGAAAAACGAGACGGCTTGGGGTAACCCGAAAACCACCAAGGCGATGATTCAATATGTCCATGAGGCGGGATTCAATGGCATACGCATTCCCGTCAGATGGATGGACCATGTCATCGACCAGTCCACTATGGCCGTTGACCCCACATGGATGGCCCGGGTGAAAGAAATTGTGGACTGGGCGCTCGAAGAGAATATGTATGTCATCATCAATTCTCACCACGAGGCATGGTACGACCGCAACCCCTATTACGACAAACAGGAGGAGAACAATCAAAAACTGGGGGCTCTTTGGACCAATATCGCTACCGAGTTCCGCGACTACGACAGCCGACTGCTTTTCGCCGGCACCAATGAGATAACGGTCAACTGGAGTGCGCCCACCACTGAGCAACAGGCCGTTCAGAATAGTTACAACCAAACCTTTATCGATGCGGTAAGGGCTACAGGAGGCAAGAATTATTACCGCAACCTTGTTGTGCAGACGTTTGCGTGCAGCCCCTACCATGGACTCAACGGATTCACCATTCCGAATGACCCTGTCGAGGGACACCTCTGCGTGGAGTTCCATTACTACGATCCCTATGACTACTGCGGAAGCTGCAAATATTACTATTGGGGTAATGCCTATAAGGATAAAGGCCCCATCATCACCAATAGCACCGAACAGACCATCACACAATTGTTCAACCGCATCCAAAATACTTGGGGAAGCAAAGGGCTCGGCATCGTTATCGGCGAGTATGGAGTGTCTTGTCATTATACCAATGACGACAAAGATACGCAGATGGAGAACATGCAATATTACCTGACTTGTCTCGTCAGCGAGGCGAGAAAGCATGGCTTCGCTGCTTTCGCTTGGGATAACAATGTGTTCGGCAACGGCGAGGAGAAGTTTGGCATTTTCCGTCGCACGTCAAGTGGCATGTCTGTCGGCAACACCTATTTCCTGAGAGGAATCACCGAAGGTGCCGGTGCTGAGTATGTGGAACCCGTCACACCTGGACCAGAAGACAATCCCGACGGTGTGACCTTCTGGGAAGGCGACGAGATGCTGAACTGGGACAAAGGTCTCCAACTCTATATCCCTGCATCAGAGTTCCAAGGCAAGACCACAGACTTGCAAGTGGTTCTATACTATACGCAGGATTATGACGACTATTGTATGTTCCAGCTGAACCAGGCCGATTGGCAGGGTGAGGTGACATTCACGGCTGGTGGCATCGTTTATCAGGCCAATTTCATTCCCAATGAGGTGTATGGTACGGGTACCGGCACCGACCATGTCACCGCTTGCTCGTTCAGCGCTGAGCAGTTGGCCATTTTACAACAGAAAGGACTTGTCATTCAAGGTCATGGCATGCGTTTGACCAAGGTGACGCTTGCCATGCCTACAGCCATCAACGAGATCAACTTTTCTCCCGCTGGTGATAACCGTATCTTCTTGCTCGACGGGCGCCAGGTTCAGCAACCTCAACCCCGCCAGTTGTATATCAAAAACGGCAAGAAATATATCCATCAAAACGATTGACCCCACGTTGGCCACATCCGTTTCTAGGTCAGAACCCATCATTTCCTATGAAGTAATTGGCGGACGCAGTTGCTGCGCCCGTCAATTCGTTTTCACCATTCAAGCCGAGACACGGCATTTCCATTCTCCCCCCTTCATCCTTGACCATTCAAGTAGGGACGCGGCGTGCCGCGTCCGCCATGAATTTCATTTATGTTGTCTGCGTCCCTTCTTATAAAAAATGCGTCTGCTTTTTTGCATTTCTGAAATTTATTTGTATCTTTGCACCGACTCGGATAGCCTTCTCTGGGCTGTGGGTCAACTTTTTGTTGGAAAAGGACGTTTACGAACGTTATCTTCTACGTGAGAATCTCGCAAATTCCAGACCAGAAGATGCGCAACCGGAGCGTCCACTTTGGGTGTATTGTACCCTGTCTGTTCTTTTTTGGCGGACAGTCTCAATATGTCACGACGTGGGCTATCTCGAGTTGCTTATCCTGGTCAAGGCATGCGAGAGCCCTCACGTGGGATAGGCGAGAGTAGAGCACCCACGTCTTTTCATGCTCAATGTTTAACGCTGAATCCGGGTGGCTATAGGCATAATACTTTGATAATATGTTAGAGCATGTTTATCATTACACCTCTTTAAATGCTTTAGCAGGTATACTGAAAAAAGAGGAAATGAAAAACTCTTCAGGAAAGGCGAAAATGAAAAGTTCTCTTGTCTTTTGGGGAAGCCGTTATGATTGTATGAATGACTCACAGGATTACTTATTTGCTTCGGAGGTCGTATTGCCTAAAATCATGAAATCAATAGAGAAAAGAAAAGATATCACGGAAGACCTAAAGGAAAACAACGATGCGTATCCTTATATTGTTTCGTTTTCAGAGAATGAAGATGATGATTCTATGTGGAGACACTACAACGCAGATGTATGTTTGAAAATCGACACCTCCTATTTATTCCCGTGGATTGAGGAGGATGGGGTAATAAAAGGTTTTTTGGGGAAATGTATTTATGCAAAAGAACAAGATATTGATGAAAAGTTTTTCGAATCTTGGCGTAATTCACTTCAATACCTTGAGAATATTCCGTCAATGGCAAGGCATGCATGTGTCTATATTAAGAGAGATGCATTCAAGATAGAAAAGGAATGGCGTTTATATTTATCAGATGAGAAACTTCCGCATATTAGACCAAATGGTGACTGCTATTATACAGAGCAACCTCAAGATGTAAAAGTCAAGTCTATTCGTGATAATGACATTGTATTTTATAAGGAATTTCGGATAGATGCAAAAGCGTTAAAAGGCATAATAGTAAATGATACAGATTTTGAACATTTTCATAAAGTGAAAAAGCATATAGAAGTACTGTTAATGAGTAAAGGTTTTTATCCCGAAGATATCTCTATAGAGCAGACAAGCAGATACCCACTTAAATAAAAAACATACAACAAATCTTTTAATACGAAATACAATGAAACATTTTTATTTGTTGATAGTCAGCATCATAATGTGCATGGCAGCATCCGAGGCTTTTGCCTACGACATCGCTGTAGAGAACGAGGATGGTGTAACCATTTACTACATTTTTCGTAATAATGGCACAGAGTTGGAGGTTAGGTCAGGAAATTCTACATATGCGAATAGTGTAAATATTCCGGAGAATGTAACCTATATGAATCACACCCGAAAAGTGACGAGCATCGGATCTTCTGCGTTCTATCGCTGCTCGCGCCTAACGAGCGTGACCATCCCCTCGAGCGTGAAGGAAATCGGCCCTTATGCGTTCGAAGGTTGCTACAGCCTAACGAGCGTGACCATCCCCTCGGGCGTGACGTCCATCAGCTCTAATGCGTTCTGTGGCTGCTACAGCATAACGAGCGTGACCATCCCGTCGAGCGTGTCGAGCATCGCCTCTAGTGCGTTCTCTGGCTGCACTGGGCTGACGAGCGTGACCATCCCCTCGAGCGTGAAGGACATCGGTGGTGGCGCGTTCGGTGGCTGCTCTGGGCTGACGAGCGTGACCATCCCCTCGAGCGTGAAGGACATCCGCTTTAACGCGTTCTCTGGCTGCTCCGGGCTGAAGAAAGTGGTTGTTCCCGACATCGCCGCATGGTGCAGCATCCGTTTTGGTAATGAATATGCAAACCCCTTGTATTATGCTAATCATCTCTATAGTGATAATAATACTGAGATTACCAAATTGACCATCTCGTCGAGCGTGACGAGTATCAGCGATTATGCGTTCTTTGGCTGCTCCGGCCTGACGAGCGTGACCATCCCCGAGAGCGTGACGAGCATTGGCTCATATGCGTTCTGTGATTGCTCCGGCCTGACGAGCGTGACCATTCCAGAGGGTGTGACGAGCATCGGCAACAGTGCGTTCTATGGCTGCACCGGCCTGACGAGCGTGACCATCCCCTCGAGCGTGACGAGCATCGGCAACAGTGCGTTCTATGATTGTGAAAACATATTGACCTTTAATTCGCTAATTGTGTCTCCGTTTAATATTTATTCTTCTACTTTTAGTCAGAAAACATATACGATTGCCGTTCTAAATGTACCCACAGGAACGAAAGAAAAATACATAGTACTAGGCGGATGGAGAGAGTTTTTGATAATAGAAGAGAAAGATCCGTCTCAATTGTCGGGTATTGAGACCGCCAATCAAGATGGCACAATGCAATCATCCGTGACCTCTCGTTACAACCTTGGCGGC
>CAMJFC010000037.1 GCA_946404865.1 uncultured Prevotellaceae bacterium | reverse complement strand
CCACAGGCCATGCGTGCCTCGATGGCCATCCCCGCCGCCTTCTCGCCCGTGAGAATCGGCGACAAGGTGCTGGTAGATGGCGGACTGAAAAACAATTATCCGGCTGATGTGGCACGGCAGATGGGTGCCGACATCATCATCGGCGTCACCGTGCAGGGACCGCCGAAAGTGGCCGAAGACATGGGCGGCACGATGAGCATCCTCAGCCAGATCATCGACGTGAACTGTAAGAACAAGTACGATGAGAACCTGGCCATCACCGACCTGCATGTGCCGGTGAACACGAAAGGCTACGGTTCGGCCAGTTTCTCGCCATCGGCCATCGACACCCTGATACGCCGTGGCGAAGAGGAGGCCATGCGCCACTGGGACGACATCATCGCCCTGAAACACCGCATCGGCATCGACGAGACGTACCGCCCCGTCGTGCTCCACCCACTGCGCCCACAGGTGATGACAGAGAAGACACATGTGAGCGGCTACACATTTGAGAACATGACCCCGCAGGCCGAACGGTTTCTGCGGCAGTAGTTCTCGCTCAACAAACGAGACAGCATCGACGCCGACCTGGAGCAGCAGCTCACCACCTCGATGCGCGTCGATCTGTTTTACCAGACCGCCGAATGCCGCCTGGTGCCCGAGGGCGACGGCATGCGCGTCATCCTCTCGGCAGGTCCCCGCAAGACGGTGCAACTGCATGCCGGTGTGCGCTACGACACCGAGGAATACGCCGCCGTGCAGTTGGGCCTCGACATCCCGCTGAAGACAGCCATCCCCGTCAACACCGACATCACACTGCGGCTGGGCAAGCGCCTGATGGCCCGCGGCGAGATCACCATACACCCGCGCAGTTTCACACGACCCACGCTGCGCTACTCATTCCACCGCAACGATGTGGATATCTACATGGAAGGCGAACGCGACTATAACATCTTATACAACCAGTTTCAGGCCGAGCTGATACCCATCGACTTCGACCTGCGCCACTTCAACCTGCAGTTCGGTCTCCGCTGGGACTACATGCACTACCGCAACAAACTGGGTTCAGAAACATCCACACAGGTATCGCTCAAGAACGAGCATTTCTCCAGTTACCGCGCCAAGATGACCTACAACAGCGAGGACAACTGGAACTTCCCCACCCGTGGCGCCCGTTTCCAAGGCGAGTATGCCTATGTGACGAACGACTTCGCCCAGCTCAACGACCGTGCCGCCGACGGCAGCACACAGGGCAAGGCGGCAGGCATGAGCGAGGTGAGCGCCAACTGGCGCATGTCGTTTGCCCTGAGCAGCCATTTCACGCTCCAGCCCATGTTCTACGGCCGTCTGCTCTTCGGCAACATCATCCCGCCGGTCTTCGGCAACACCATCGGCGGTAATTGGTTCGGCCACTACGTGGAGCAGCAGATGCCCTTCGCCGGCATCGGCAACATGGAATACGTGGCCCATCAGTTTGTGGCAGCCCAACTGCAAGCCCAACAGCGCATCGGCACCAACAACTATGTGATTGTGCGCGCCGCCGCGGCCCAGCAAGGCGACGAACTGAGTCAGCTGTTAGACCGCCGCACCCTCATCGGCGGACAGGTGGCCTATTACTACAACACGATCGTAGGTCCTGTGGGTGCTACCCTCGGCTACAGCAACCACACGAGAAAAGCCTATTTCTACTTGAACCTGGGATACGTGTTTTGATGTCTTGAGGCGTTAAAGAAGAGAATTATTCATATCATCACAATCAATAAACAATTATGAGAATCAGATCAGACTATGCAAATGACCCACAGTGGAAGGTGCTGACCGTGAAGGCCACACTGCCAGAAGAACTGAAGTGTTTGGACGAGATAGCCCATAACCTGTGGTGGGTATGGAACTATGAAGCCCGCGACTTGTTCCGTGACCTCGACCCACAGATTTACCATGATGTGAAACACAATCCCGTGATGCTCTTAGAGCGTCTGACCTACGCCCGCAAATCGGAAATTGTGAAAGACAAGGCACTGATGAAACGCATCAATGATGTCTATGCCTTGTTCCGCAACTATATGGATGTGGAGCCCGACAAGAGCCGTCCTTCCGTCGCCTATTTCTGCATGGAGTATGGCATGCACTCAGCCTTGAAGATTTACAGCGGAGGCCTGGGTATGCTGGCCGGTGACTATGTGAAAGAAGCCAGCGACTCAAATGTCGATATGTGTGCCGTCGGTTTCCTCTACCGCTTTGGTTACTTCACCCAGAGTCTGGCTATGGACGGTCAGCAGATTGCCAACTACGAGGCACAGAATTTTGGGAATCTGCCTATCGAGCGCCAACTCGACAGCGAGGGCAACCCCATGGTCATCGATGTGCCCTATAACAACTATCAGGTGCATGCCTATGTCTGGCGTGTCAACGTCGGCAGGGTGAAGCTGTACTTGTTGGACACCGACAACGAGATGAATTCAGAGTTCGACAAGCCCATCACCCACGCCCTCTACGGCGGTGAATGGGAGAACCGCCTGAAGCAGGAGATACTGCTCGGCATCGGCGGCACGCTGCTGCTCAAGAAACTCGGCATCAAGAAAGACATCTACCACTGCAACGAGGGTCATGCCGCCCTCTGCAACCTGCAGCGTCTGTGCGACTACATCGATGAGGGTCTGACATTCAATCAGGCCATGGAACTGGTGCGTGCCTCGTCGCTCTACACCGTGCACACCCCCGTGCCCGCCGGCCACGACTATTTCGACGAAGGTCTGTTTGGCAAATACATGGGCAACTACCCCGCCAAGCTCGGCATCACCTGGGACGAGTTTATCGGCATGGGACGCACCAACCCGGGCGACCACAGCGAGAAATTCTGCATGAGCACCTTCGCCTGCAACACCTGTCAGGAGGTGAACGGCGTATCGATGCTGCACGGCAAGGTGAGCCAGAAGATGTTCGCCAACATCTGGGCCGGTTACTATCCCGAGGAGAACCATGTGGGCTACGTCACCAACGGTGTCCACTTCCCCACTTGGTGTGCCACGGAGTGGCGCAAGATCTACGCCAAGTATTTCGATGCGAAGCACATGAGCGACCAGTCGAACGAAGAGATCTGGCACGGCATCTACGACTGCCCCGACGAAGAGATCTGGGCCGTGAGAAAAGCGCTGAAACAGAAATTGTTCGACTATGTGGCGCAACAGTATAAAGAGACATGGCTGAAGAACCAAGGCGACCCGCAGCGCGTGGTCAGACTGTTGGAAGGCTTCAAGCCCAACGCCCTGGTCATCGGTTTCTGCCGCCGCTTTGCCACCTACAAGCGCGCCCACCTGTTGTTTACCGACCTTGCGCGTCTGTCGAAGATTGTGAACGACCCCGAGCGTCCCGTCATCTTCCTCTTCGCCGGCAAAGCCCACCCCGCCGACGGAGCCGGACAGGGCCTCATCAAGCAGATATACGAGATCAGCCAGCGCCCCGAGTTCCAGGGTAAGATCATCTTCGTAGAGGACTACGACTTCCTGTTGGCCCGCCGTCTGGTGTCGGGTGTGGATATATGGATGAACACGCCCACGCGTCCCATGGAGGCCTCGGGCACATCGGGCGAGAAAGCCGAGATGAACGGCGTGGTGAACCTGAGCGTGAAAGACGGCTGGTGGTTGGAAGGCTACCGCGAGGGCGCAGGATGGGCTCTCACCGAGAAGCGCACCTATCAGAACCAAGGCTATCAAGACCAGCTCGATGCCGCCACCATCTACAGTCTGCTGGAAAACGAGATCGTGCCCCTGTATTACAACAAGGACAAGAAAGGCATCTCAAAGGGATGGATCAAGGTCATCAAGAACTCCATCGCCCAGATAGCCCCGCACTACACGATGAAACGCCAGCTCGACGATTATTACAGCAAGTTCTACGTGAAGATGGCCAAGAGGTTTAAGGCTCTCTCGAAAGACGACAACCGCCTGGCGAAAGACATCGCCCAGTGGAAAGAGGCCGTGGCCGAGCGCTGGGATGCCATCCGTGTGGTGAGTTGCGAATGGGACTTCCCCTCGGGCGGCGGCGAGTCAGGCCAGAAGTACGCCATCAAGTATGTCATCGACGAGCAGGGTCTTGACGATGCCGTAGGCTTGGAGAAGGTCAACGTATATACCGACAAGAACGGCGAGGAGCACGTCTTCTCTGTAGAGCCGTTGAAGATGACCGGGCGCGAGGGCAACAACCACATCTTCGAGGTGATGCTCTCTCCCCAGCAGGCCGGACATTACAGGAGTGCCATCCGCATGTATCCGAAGAACGAGCTGCTGCCACACCGCCAGGACTTCTGTTATATCAAGTGGTTGGAACTTCCTGAGTGTAAGTACTAAACGCCGAATATAAGACTGCAAACATGAACGGTTTGAAAAAGATTCTATCGCTTATGGCTGCCACCATGTTGGCAGCCATAAGCAGCCATGTGAACGCCCAGACTTTCCCGGTGGGTATCGTCAGCGTGCAGGACTCCGTGAAAAGCGTGCAAGCGGGCGTCATCTCATCGGTTGCGCCCGACGGAGGGCACGGAGTGCAGTTGTCTGGTGTGTCAAGCATTTCGGCACATCAGTTCAATGGTCTGCAAATGAGCAGCGTGAGCAACATCACGCGAGGCATGGATAAGGGTTTGCAGTTGTCGGGACTCCTCAACGTTTCGTCGAGCATGATGGGAGGCTGGCAGTTGGGCGCCATCAACTACGCCGACTCACTCGACGGGGCACAGATAGGAGTGTTCAACGTGGCACGCCAACGTCCCAAGGGTTGGCAGATAGGACTCGTCAATGTGTCGTACGACAGTCTCGGCCATAAGATAGGTCTGGTGAACGTCAACCCGCATACCCGCATCGACATGATGATGTATGGCGGAACATCGAGCAAGGTCAATTTCGCAGTCAGATACCGCAACCGGAGTACGTATAACATCATCGGTGCGGGGACCCACTTCATGGGACTCGACTCCAAATTCTCAGGTGCGCTTTTCTATCGTCTGGGACAGTATAAGCAGTTGTCACCGAAATGGAGCCTGAGCGGTGACATCGGTTATTATCATGTAGAGACGTTTGAGAAGCACTCGAACGGCAAGCCCCAACGCCTGTACTCCCTGCAAGCCCGCATCAATGCCGACTATCAGATTAACAAACGGCTCGGCGCATTCGCCTCCGTGGGTTGGGGACTCACACGCTACTACGACCGCAACGAGACCTACCGCAACCGGCCGTTGTTTGAATTGGGACTGACGCTCCTTCAGCCGCGCGACCAGCACGACACATGGAAACGCATGTGGGAAGAGGAACGGTCAACATTGGTCTATGCTGACTCGACGATGGCCCTGCCCGTGAAGAAGCGCTATTGGTTGGCAGCCGCCGAGGTGACGGCCATCAATGTGGGTGTACACCTGTTCGACCGCTTTGCCCTCAATTCCGACTTCGCTCAGACCACCCTGAACACTCTGAAACGCAACTTCAGCGACGGCATGGTGTGGGACAACGACTTCTTCATCACCAATATGTTTGCCCACCCCTATCACGGCAATCTCTACTTCAACTCAGCCCGTACCAACGGACTCTCGTTCTGGGAGTCGGCGCCCTACGCGCTGGGCGGTTCACTGATGTGGGAGTTCTTCGGCGAGACGGAGCCGCCAGCCATCAACGACATCTTCGCCACCACTTGCGGCGGTATGGCCATCGGTGAAATCACTCACCGCCTGAGCCGTACCATCCTCGACGACCGCGACCGTGGTTTCCGCCGTTTCCTGCGCGAGGCCGCAGCCACCATCGTCAACCCCATCCAAGGTTTGCACCGCATCATCAGCGGCGATGCCTGGCGTGTGCGCCGCGACCACTACCGCTACCACGACTTCAATGAGTTTCCTGTCGATATGTCGTTTACGCTCGGCTGGCGCTATATCGCCGACGACGGCGCCTTGTTCCGTGGCGTTCACGCCCCATACATCAACATGACACTGACCTATGGCACCCCTGTTGACGGTGAGCAGCACACCAAGCCCTACGACTTCTTCGACATGGATGCCACCTTCGGCGCTGGCGGCGGTCAACCGCTCATCAGTTCGTTGC
This sequence comes from uncultured Prevotellaceae bacterium, assembly GCA_946404865.1. GTDB lineage: Bacteria > Bacteroidota > Bacteroidia > Bacteroidales > Bacteroidaceae > Prevotella. The sequence goes on along the minus strand of CAMJFC010000037.1, from coordinate 25,797 downwards.
AGATTGTGGGTCGTCTGTGGAGTACACCCATCTTGGACAAGAAAGACATGGCGGGAGAGTTCGGTATCTACCAGCACTACAACTATTACGAAGCGAAACCCATCAAGGACGGTTCCGACCTGATACCTTACCGCATCAGCGAGGCTGCCGGTTTCGGACCCGGTTTCATTCTGTCGTTGCCACAAACGGGCGGCATTTCGGGATTGGAACAGCGCATATTCCTCAGCGGCATACTCCTTGGCGGCACCAAAAGCGACTATTTCAACAACCTCGACCGCGACTACAACATGGGCAGCGGATTCAGCATCAAGTCGAAAACGCAGCTCGATTTCGGACGCTTCGGGCGTTTTGTGCTCAATGCCAAGTATTTCAGGATTTTCACTTGGAAGGGATATGAGAAAGAAGATTTGGAGAACAACTTCGCCAACATCGAAAACCTTGACTACCTGAATGTGCAAGGCGACCACAGCAATGCCGCGCTGATTGTGGTCAATCCTACCATGGAGTTCCATCTGGCCCGCCAGTGGTCCGTCACCCTGTCGGGAGCCTACTATATGCGTCGCACCCACTATAAGTTCTATGACACGGTGCGTGCCAACACCTTCGAGACCAAGTTGGGCCTCACCTGCCGCCTGTAAGCGGGAGGGCACTTATACCATGTTCGGCGAAGATGATTCTTCGTCGAACATTTTTTGTGGGTTCTAAAAAACCGGTAGTTATTCTTTGACTTCGAGCGTCACGGCAGGAGCGGTGGCGGTATATTCCGGGGCGTAGGCACACTGGGCGGTACATGTTGCGCTGTGGTAGGTGCCGGCACGGTCGATGTAAAACTCTTTCTCGATGATGTGGGTGCCTTTCGACAACATCGAGATGAAATACTGTGTGGAGCAGTCGCGGTTGCACACGTAATACCCCCTGCGGTAACCACTCAGCGCATCGACGGGTTCCAGGCAAGACGCGCGGCGGTCGTTCACCTGCACGAAATCGAGGTCGCGCTCAGCGGTCAGCGTGATGCGCACGCGCACCTTGTCGCCCACACGCAGTGTACCTTTGTGCGGTGCGATGATTTCGCGTTTCACCGTCAGTCCGTTGCCCGATGCCTCCACCTCGGCAGACGGTTGTGTATATTGCGCATATACCGCGCCCCAAGAGAGTCTTCCCTTGTCCTCCTCAGAAGAAAGAGGAGTGCCACTTGAGACTTGCTCATTTCGAGAAATTTGTAAGACCCGTTGTTGTTTCAAATTCGTGTCGTTCGTGACATTCATCGTCTCCTTCAAATAGCCTAACGCCGTAGTTGCCGCTGACGTATCGATGGGTTGTCCGTTGAATTGGATGTCAGGCATGGGTGTCGGGGTGAGCGCCTTCATATTACCGTTGAGGAAGGCGTAGATGGCATTGGCGCTGTTCACAGCGGTCACCCAGTATTGTGTGCGTTTCTCCTGCAACAGCCATTGGCGCATCTCGTCAAGTGTTTGCGTGTCATCGGGACGGATACGTTGCAAGGCCTCCATCACCATCACGTGTGTCGGTATCTTGTAGTCCAACCACGAGTAGGGAGCCAGATATGAGTCGAAGTAGCGTCCTTTCTCCTTGTCATAGACCGTCAGCGAAAGAATCGCGTTGAGCAACTCGCTTGCCGAATCGTGGTATCTCTTCTCCAGCACCATTGCCCGCATGGCAGCATCGTAAATGTCACCAATGAGGTTGCCCTGTTTCTTGAGTTGTCTCAACTCTTTCCGCACATCGCGGCGGAGCGAGTCGGCCGGTTCGCGCCCATCGAGCATGCAGAGATAGAGGTAATGTGCGTCGGCACCGAAGCGGGCGAGGTATTTGAATGCCTCGTCGAGCATCGGTTGCGTCGTTTTCTGATGCCCACCCAGAACATTGGCGCGTACCAATTGCTCCGTCACCACCCGCGTGATGAGGTAACTGCCACCCATGCCTTTAAACCAACTCCACGACCCATCATCGTTTTGCAGTGAGCGTAGTGCCAGGATGACACGGTTCTGCTTGTCTTTCACCTGTGCCGCGTCAAGCAGGTCCATCAGTTGCTCTTTCTGTTGCGTCTCCGTGGCTGCAGCCAATGTCATGGGCGACTCCTCCAACAGAATGTTCTTCAGTTCATCATTGCGCATGAGCGATGATTGCAGGGTTACGCTGTCGTTCTCCTCACGCCACTGTCGGACGACGGCGGCCACTTGTGGCTGTGAGGCGATGGCAGCAGTGGCAGTCTGCGAGAAGAAGGCCACGGCCTGGCATACCGCACACTCGTCGTATGGATGGTTGTAGGTGTGCAGGGCTTGCACCATCAGCCATGCGGGGTTGTTGGTGTATTCAAGAGTCAGCCGTTGGTCGGTCGAGCCTTTTGGGAAGAGCGCAGAGGCGTCGATGGTGGTGACGGCACCCTGCCCCGTATCGGTCAGGGTGAACGAGCGCGCCTGTGTCAGCGTCTCATGGTCGGGCAATACGGGAAGGTAATGTTGCTCGCCGTCGCTCATGTTGCCTGCGGTCGCCATGATTTTGCAGGTGAGCAGCGAGGGCGTCGCGGCGGTGGGTTTGTAGTTAAAGGACACGGCGGTGCTGTTGTCGGCCTCAGCGCTGAAATCCTTCGTCTGTGTATAGACCACCTGTTCAGTCTCGGGGTCGATGAGTTGCATCGTGCCCTTGCCTGTCAGCGCGTGGCCGGAGGTGTTGCTCACCCGTGCCGTGATGTCGGCCATATCGCCACAGCGTACGAACCGTGGCATATTGGGTTGTACCATCAGGTCTTTGTGTGCGGTGGCGGTCGCCTCCACCAATGCCACGTCTAAGTCGCGCGTGTGAGCCTCGCCCAACAGCCGCCATGAGGTGAGACTTTCGGGCAACGTGAAGGCAACGGTCACATTGCCGTCGGCATCAGTGCGCAAAGCCGGGTAGAAGAAAGCCGTCTCTTGGAGATTCTCACGCACAGGAAGTGCCACATGCTCCAAGGCGTTGTCTTCTGTCATCGGATCAGATGACTCCCTGGCTCCTTGGTCATACTTCATCACAGGCTCTGTAAACTTCGTTGACCCCGTTGCCATGGTGGTTTCCACTCCGGACGCCCTACCTCTGATTACTACTTTTTTGTTGTCCATCGCTTGAGAAGACCTGGCGCCATTCGTCACGCCATAACCCACCACGACAATCTCATCGAGCGCAAGATCGTCTGCCTCCAGACGGATGATGGTGAGTCGGTTGGTCAGCCTCACCGTCTTTGGCCGATAGCCGATGTATGCGGCTGTTATCTTTTCACCGTACGAGGCGGCGATGGAGAATTTGCCGTCGATGTCGGTCACGGTGACTTGCTGTTTCTTGCCCTCAACAAATACCACCGCGCCGATGAGCGGTTCGTCATTCTCGTCTAACACCTGTCCGTGGAAATCAGTCCATGCCCCCGGCCAACCCATTACCAGATAGCTCATGTCGAGCGAAGGCTCTTTCTGTTTCTTCAACAGCCCTGAACCGCTGTTATTATAAGGACTGTTTTGTATGAGTTGGTCATACAAATGGATGTAGGGCAGGTTATTCCGTGGACTGAATGACCATCTGTGGTATGAGAACTGGTCGAGCGAGCGGTCGAAGAGCGTCGCCATCATCTGTGCGTTGGCGGGGGTGCCGTCGGGATGTGTCAAACGCAACCGCCATTCCTCCTGCTGCCCGGGCGTGAGTCTGTCACGGAAAGTGGTCCACTCTGCATTGAGCCGTTTCTCGGGCAGAGGTTTGGTGAAGTGGGTCTCATGGTGATGGTACTTTCCGTTCTTATACCAGGCGTGATAGACGGTGATGCCGTCGCCGTAAGCCTCCTGATACGGAAACTCCTGGCAGACGATGGCGTCGCTCAGGTCAAGGCGCCCATGCGCCAACAACGTGTCAACACCATAGACGGCATAATAGATATGCACATCCTTTTCTGACGAACCGATGCGGATGCGGCATGGTTTCCCGCCTGTAAGGTCAAACGGCTCGGTGTCGGGGTCATACCAGTCGTCGGTCTCGATGCTGGGACGGGTGGCGTCGCGGTCGAAGACGATGAACTCCCTGTGCCATGTCTCGCTCTGACAGGTGGCAGTCAGCACATAGTGGCCCGGTTGCAGGTTGGCTGGCAAGGTAAATGTGGTGTCGGTAGTCAGCCGTAGTACCTCCGTTTCATGACCGTTCTTCCTATCGCGCGGCAACAAACAGAGGCGGCTCTCTATCGGCATCTTCACTTGTCGGCCGGCAAAATTGCGGGCGCTGATAAGGACAGGTTTTCCTTCCGCCTCTTTTTTCTCGTACAGCCGTTTGTCGATGTCGCCTGTCAGGGAAAAACCTTTTTTTGTGAAGGAATAATAGCGCTTGGCGTCATGGCTCTCGCCGCCGGCATCGGTCACAGTCACGGTCATATCCATCGCCATTTCTTTGGTCTCAAGGTTGGCAACCTCTTCGCTCTTCACAGGGAGTATAAAAATGAAACGACCCTGATTGTCGGTTTGCACCGTGTCGCGGCGTTCTGCAATGGTCCTGCCGTTATACCGTCCTGCCGTGAGCCGACTGAAAATGACAGCCGAGGCGTTTCTCACGGGGTCGCCGGTCAGAGTCTTGGCATGGCCTTCCAGTTGCAGATTGTCACCGATGCGCACAATGTCGTTTGAGTCATCGATGGACATCTCAAACGTCGGGCGTTTGTATTCTTCCACGCGGATGGCAGTTTGTCCGTCAATCTCATCATCGTCTGTGATGAAGTGATACGTTCCGAGCGGCGTGTGCTGAGGAATACGGTAGTCGCAGTGAGCAGACCCGAACTCGTCGGTCGTGACATGAAGCGTGTCGATGACCTGATATTGGGGGTTCTTCACGGTGATGCTTATCTTGCGCCCATTCAACGATTTGTTCACGTCTTTCTTCACCGAATAAGCCACGAGGCCCACATGCACCGTCTGCCCCGGGCGGTAGATGCTCCGGTCGGTCATCAGTTCAGCATACTCCTCATATTCATCGTTCGCGTCAGCGTCATACGCCACATTGGACACATCATGTTCACGCAGGCAAAACGTCCCTTTGCCGATATGATAGCCCATCAAATACAGATTCTTCCCCCCTTCATCATCTTCATCATCGATGTCATCTAAATCGGGCAGCGTGGTCTCTGCGTTGGTGTTGAGGGGAAAGTAATGGTTATTGACCCGCACCTTCGCTTGTGGCAACGGCTCCCCGCTGATGGCATCCACCACAGTCAGCACACCGCCATTGTCGGGTATCGGCATCAGGACGGGTCTGATGTCGCTCACATGGAGGATGGTCTTGAACTTGTCTTCGTTCTTGAACTTTGACTTGGATTTGAACTTGATAGAAACGGTGTATTCGCCTACGGGCAACGGCGGCAGGGTGATGGTATCATTTGTTGACGAATACTCGTCGAAGGTTTTCTCTATCTTGTGTTTGGTGCCGGAAATGCGCAGCGTCATCCTTTGGGTGTTACGTTGGTGAATGCGGATGCGCACCGAGTCGGCAGTGGTCAGTTCCCGTTGTGAGAGTCTCGCGTTGTATTCCGGTCGTGTGAGGTCGTTGAAGATATTACGCAGCACATTCACACGCTTATATTTTTTATAGCGCGTGATATATCGGCTCAGTTCATCCATCTTCTCGCGGTCGCTGATTTGGTCGCAGTGGATGACAACTTGATATTTCTCGATGGCAATTTCAGCACTTACGTCCAAATCATTATACAGCGCCATCAGCGAGTCCAGACGATGGATATAGTGTGTCAATGCCTTCTCTCCTTTGCTCTCCCACTCCTTCACTCCAGAGGCCCTCTCCTCGCGCAGCATCTCCAAGGCGGTGAGCATCGTGGCAGGTCGGTTGCCTTGACGCTCGTAGTAGTCGTGCATCTCTCGCCAAGCTTTCAGCTCGTAGCCCACCACGCTGAGCATGTCGTCGTTAAAATAGCGCCCCATGGGTTGGCGGCTAATTTGGCCAGCGTAATCCTTCACGCGAGCCTGTGCCAGAGCGTCTAAGTCGCTCAAAGCCCATGCTCGGTAATCGACGCTGTCTTGCGGCAGATAATGGAGAAACGCCTCCAAGATGGCGGCTCTCACGCGGTCGGTATGGCGCAACCGCTTCTCTTGCCGTATCACATCTTGCAGGGTGTTGTTCAGACTGTCTTCCGATACCGCCGCCTTTTGTCCAAGCCCTTGTAGCACAGACAGGTCATTTTGTGCACGCAACTGTAGTGAACATAACAGGAATGGTATAATGTATAGTAGTCGTTTCATCGCGTTTCTTAGTTAGTATGCCCCAAAGTTAGTGATTATTCTTTTTGTCTGACTGCTTGTTAACAATGATTAACGCGTATGGACTTATTTGACTGCATGATAGTTTGTTGTTATGCAAAGAATTCATTATTTTTGCGCAGATGATTGGGATAGGAAGACAAACCATGATTGTTCATTACTATCTAATCATCGATTTGTTGAAAGAAAACCAAAACAAACATGAGTAGAAAACTGTTTTGCGAGATTTGCCCATTCACCTATCGCATTTCGATAGAGAAGGGAATTATGACACGACACTTGAAGGATCTCTTCGGGAAGACACATTTTGCCCGTCAACGCGACGAGACATCATTTCCCGTTTCCGTTTATTGCCATAAGTCACTTATACGCAGACGATTAGGCAATGTAGATATGCAACTACAAGAGAACAAAGCCACGAATCTGGCCTTGGCTGTGAAACACATCGACGGCGTCATCATACATCCGGGTGAGACCTTCTCGCTATGGAAAATGGTCGGACGGACCACAAAAAGAAAGGGATATAAAGAAGGACTCGTCATCGCGAAGGGACAGCCGTCGAAAGGCATCGGCGGCGGTATGTGCCAACTCTCCAACCTCATCCACTGGATGGTGCTGCACAGCGACCTGACCATCACCGAGCACCATCACCACGACGGGTTGGACCTCTTCCCCGACTTCGGGCGGCAGATTCCTTTCGGAACAGGCAGCAGCATCTCATACAACTACCTTGACTACCGTTTCCGCAACGACACGGCCATCGACTACCAACTCCGTCTCTCGGTCGATGACGAATATCTGTGCGGAGAACTCCGTGCAGCCGAAAAACAATCACACACCTTTCATATTCATGCTGAAAATGAGCATTTCACGCGAGAAGACGGCGTGGTATATCGCAACGGACAAGTATTCCGTGATACGATTGACCCAAAAACCGGCGTAGTGGTTGAAAGCCAACTTATTCGCACCAACCACGCCCGTGTGATGTACGACTGTCCGGACTCACTCATCCAAGAGCAACCGAAACAACCGTAAGGAGTTTTCTATAACGGATCGACATCAAAAAAGATAGTGACAGCGGCAAAGCGCTCATCTGCAGCGATTTGCCGCTGCGCCATTTTCAGATATTCCCGGACAGCCTTGAGGTCAATGCCCAACTCTAATTTGAGCATCATCTTCCGGATATGGAGCATCTTCACCCTGGCCACGGCAGGTTTGTCCGGTCCGAGCACACGGTTGCCGAACCACTGTCTGAGGATGGATGCCATGTAAGTGGCCGCCGACTCCACCACGGCATTGTCACGATGCCGCAAAAAAACGGATACCAACCGTGTGAAGGGAGGATAAGAAAAAGCCTTCCGCTCTTCGCACAGACTACGGAAGAAACCCTCATAGTCGTTGTCCACCACCTGACGTATCAGGGGCAACTGCGGGTTTTTGGTTTGCAAATAGACCTGTCCGCGTTTCCCTTTGCGTCCAGCCCTGCCACTGACCTGTGCCATGAGCATAAAGGCATGCTCGTAGGCGCGGAAGTCGGGCATGTTGAGCATACTGTCTGCATAAAGAATGCCCACCACACTGACATGGTCGAAGTCTAGCCCTTTGGTGACCATCTGCGTACCGATGAGCAGGTTGGTGCGACGTGCGGAGAAATCGCTGATAATCCGCTCATAGGCCGCCCTGGAACGCGTCGTGTCGAGATCCATGCGTGCCACACGGGCTTCGGGGAAAATCTGCATGAGCGTGTCTTCCACCTTCTCCGTTCCGAGTCCCACGCCCTGTAGATTTTTCGACTCACAACAGGGGCACGCCTCGGGCACACGGTAAGTATAGCCGCAGTAATGGCACGACAACACATTCATGTTCTTGTGATAAGTGAGCGCCACATCGCAGTTCTGGCACTTCGGTACCCACCCGCACATCTTACACTCTATCATCGGCACAAACCCCCGTCGGTTTTGGAAAATGATGACTTGCTCACCAGCCTCCAAAGCCTTGCGCATAGCACCTAAGAGTTGCGGCGAATAAGGCCCAGTCATCATCTTGCGCCGCTGCAAGTCTTTGATATCGACGACATGGATTTCAGGCAATTGAATATCTTGAAAGCGGGAGGAGAGCGACACCAATCCGTATTTGCCCGTCGTGGCATTGTAATACGACTCCATAGAGGGTGTGGCCGTGCCGAGAAGTGTTTTCGCCCTGTACATGGCCGCCAGAACGATAGCCGCCGAGCGGGCATGATAACGCGGAGCCGGGTCTTGCTGCTTGAACGACGTCTCGTGCTCCTCATCGACAATCACCAGTCCTAACCGTTGGAATGGCAGGAACACCGCGCTGCGGGCACCCAGGATAATGTCGTAGGGATTGTGTGAGAGTTGTTTCTGCCATATCTCCACCCGTTCCGCATCACTGTATTTCGAATGGTAGATACCGAGACGCGGACCAAACACACGGCGCAAGCGGTCCATCATCTGCACGGTAAGAGCGATTTCGGGCATCAGATAGAGCACTTGTTTCTTCTCATCTAACATCTTCTGTATCAGATGGATGTATATCTCTGTTTTTCCACTGGAGGTGACGCCATGCAGCAAGACGACATTCTTGCGAAGCATTTGAAACAGGATGGCATTATAAGCCTCCTGTTGGTTGACATTGAGTTTCTTGATGTTGCCTGGCGCATAAGAACCGGCGGTATTGAGCCGGCCCACCTCAAGCTCATACGCCTGTAACACCGCGCGGTCGGCCAGTGCCTTGAGCACCGTGGCTGTGCCATGCGACGCATTAAGGAGCTCATCGCGCGACACCTCCTCAATGGTCTCCTGCGGTTGACTGCCAGAGAGCGAGTCCCAATGTGAGAGCGCGAGGAAATCAATGAGGACGGCCTGTTGTTTCGGTGCTCTTTTGAGCTCATCCAGCAACTGATGCAGCGCTTGTTCAGATCGGTAAGCGGGAGCCAGTTGAATGTAAGTCTCAGTCTTGGGTTTATACCCCTCCTCCGCTTTCAATCCCGCCGGCATGGCCGCCTTATAGACATCGCCGACAGACGACATATAATAATCGGCCACCCATTGCCACAAACGGTACTGTTGTTCGAGAACGACAGGAGCAGAGTCGAGTACAGCCATGATATCACGCACGGCGAACTCAGGTTTGTCATTATGCAGCCGCACCGCCACCGCCACGTATGTCTTGCTCTTTCCGAGAGGCACCAGCACACGAAAACCGAACCCGACAGACTCAGCGAGTGTGTCGGGCACAGCATATGTGAAGAGGCCCTCTAATGGCAAGGGCAAAATAACGTCAACGTATTTCATGGATGCTAAAAGAAGTAGGCGAGACCCACCTGCCAGGCATTGGCTCTGGCCGTCCCCTCTTTGATATTCTCATAAATGGAGTCGGCCGTACGGTCGCAGATGATATTATAATTGCCTGACACCTCGATATGTCGGCCAAGTCCGACACCCACACCCACATTGATGCTGAACTGTGAGTCTTTCCATTTCCACTCACGGTAGTTTTCTTTCAGTGTGAGGTCATCGCTGATGTTGAAAGCGAACTGAGGACCAGCGAAAGCGAACACAGACAACATCTGAGTGCCAGCGGTGAATCGCAGGTTGACCGGAATGACAAACGTCTTCGACTTGAGTTTTGTATCCTCCATCTTCAGTTCCCGCTGGTCATACAGCGCCGACGCATCGACAGACAACCCAGTGAGAGGCAGCGATAGTTTAACAACGGGTCCGGCAAAGAATCCGACACGGTTGTCGGCTTTCAGGTCATTCTTATTGAACTTGACATCCGAGAGGTTGACACCACCTCTCAGGCCCAGTTTGATTTGTGCCTGCGATGGCATGGCCACCAGCATGAGCATCACCATGATGGCTCCAAAAAAAGACTTTTTCATAGGCGGGAAGGATGAGGGGTGAGGGGTAAGGGGTAAGAGGTAAGAGATAAGGGGTGAGAGGTGAGGGGTGAGGGGTGAGAGGTGAGAGGTAGGAGGTGAGAAATGTGGGAAATAAGAAATGTGGGAAATGAGAAATGTGGGAAGTGAGGATATCAATGGCGCTCGCGGCGGACGGAGACACGGGCGGAACCGCTGCCAGCGGGCGAGCCCTTTTGCTTACGGGGTTTCGAGCTGACCTCCTCGCTGTCATTGTTGCCGGAGCGACGGTTTCTCTTCGATTTCTTCTTCGCTTTGGTATCTTCCTTCTGCGCGGCTGCAATGCTATCGAGCGAATCTTTCTTCGCCGGGTCGCCGAAGATGTTCTTCTCAAAGTCGGCCAACTCTTTCTCAATACGCTTCTGCTCGGCCGTCATCGTAGAGTCGTCGGGGCAGTACTGGGCGAGTGTGAGTCCGAGCATATTGGTCGTCTTATAAATTTTACCTTTATACTTATTGGTCGTGAAATAGTCGTCAGCACTCATCGTGGCAGCATTATTGATGCTGCTGGTTGACATCATCTGCTTGCTGAGGAACGGTGCCACCTCATCGTACTTCACCCAGAAGAGCGGGTACTTGGCCGCCCCTTCGCCGAAATCATCCTCACGCATGAGGATAGGACAGAGCGCCACCACCTTGCGATGGAAGGTAGAGGTGGCCTGGTCGTAGTAAGCGCTCTCCTTCAGGTAATAGCCCTTGACCTCAGCCGACGGGATATCACTGTTGTCGATACGGATACGTCCGTCGTTGCGCTCGTAGTAGATATGGTAGTTGTCAAGGAACACGAGGGGTTTGATTTTCGACGAATCATCGAACACCTCGTTTCCGTCCAGGCGGTATTCGTAGGCATTGATACCCCCCCTCTTCGGTCCTGCCATCATCAGTTTGAATAGATAGGTGAAGAGGTTCATCTGTGAGCCTAAGGGTTCCACGGGATAGTAGAGTCCGGCATTGGCATCATCCTCCAAGTTGAGTTCACGATAGATATCGCGGCGCCACACCACATCTTCCGACATGGGAGCAGCCGTGGGGAATGATATCTGCGCACGAGTAGTCATCGCATTGGTGCTCGTCTTTGCGTTACCCGATTGGTTGTTCTGTGCCGTTCTACGTTGTTGCGGCTGTGCGCTCATCATCTGTATGCCGCAAACGGCAATAAGTATGATTATGATTCGTCTCATCTTTAGAATTGTTTAGTTCACGATGATTTCCATGGCACCGGGCAGGCTGCGTTGCAATCCGTCGGGACCAGTGGCTTTGATATTGGTGATATAGAAACGTTTGTTGCGTGCGAGTTTCCGGAAGGCATCCTTCTGCCGGTCGGTGAAGGACGCGCCCGCCGAAGCCATCGGCACGGCATTACCCATATTGTCGTAGAAGACCGTCTCGAAACTGTTGACATGGAATTCGATGTCGAGCAGTCCGTCGTCGATGGCGGCATGGAGTCCGCTGACAGCCATGAGGCTGGCTTTTGAGAGTCTGCCACCCTTGAATCTGTCATTGCCGAGGGCAAAGTAAGCAGTCGGGTCAGGCAGTTTACGAACATGGAAGGAGAATTGTCCCATCTGCCTTGACTTTCCGTTATCAGAGGCCGACACGGTGAATGTGACATCCTGTCCCACAGCCGAGGGCACCGCGATATAATGTCCGTCGCCCTTGGACGTGAGCGAACCACCCGACATGGACAGCGACACAGAGTTTTGAGGCAGTCCGGCCACGGTGACGCTGATGGGGTTTTGAAAGCCCGCATAGAGCACGTTCATCATATCGGCTGCAACGGTAGCACCCGATGGGGGTTGTATGACACGATACTTCTGTGTGAAGTCGCGCCGGATCATCTCGCCATCGGCATTGCGCACCATGATATATCCACCGAAAGAGTGCTCTCCCACCCCACTGCCTGTAATGCTATAGGTGCCGGTATGGGAACCGATACGCGTACCATTGACGTATATCTCAGGTTGCTGAGTGGTATCCACGGCAGCCATGACGATACGGGCCGTCATCTGCTCGCCCGGATAGAGCGTCGTTTTGTCGGGAATGACGAAAGCGTCGAGTTTGTTGACACGGATATCCTTCACACCGATATTGGCCAGAAGTGAGTGCAGCACTTCACCCTCAGCATAACGCACATCGCTCTGCAACTTGGAGAGCATGGTGATGGCAGCAGCCACAGGCATATCCTCGAACATGTATTCCTGCCAGTTTTTACCCAATGTATTCTCGTTTTGAGGCACATCGGTGGCCAGATTGCTCTTGATGGTTTCCCTTTGGCGTTCATCATCCACCATGTTGAGAATCCGCTCACGGTAGGACAAAATCGCCTGATAGAGTTCATCGCCCCGTCCTGAACCTGGGGCGAGCATCACTTGCGAGGCCGCCTCGAGGTCATCCTTATTGATGATATTCTTCAGATCACCGTCAGCGCCGTCGGCTTTTTGCACAATAGCCACCTTCAGTTCCTGCGCCAACGAGTAGAGAGAATCGCTCATGTTCTTCACATACTCAGCCTTGTCGAACCACTCCTTGGTCTTGGCAGGGTTGGCCTCCATCTGCTCTTGAAACTCCTTAAACATCGCCACGTTTTCTTTCGACGAGTTATCGGTCGAGCGGCTGATGCCCTCCTCCACAATCGTGAATCCGTCGAGCACCTCGGTCGAGATGTTCAATGCGAGCATAGCCATCAAGACGACGTACATCAGGTTGATCATCTTCTGGCGAGGCGAGACGGGTCTTTTCTTTATTGCCATAGTCTGGTGTCAGCGCGTTTCACTTAAAGGGTTGGGTCCGAAGCGGGTGTTGAGGGAGCCGCCGTGCGCATGTTGATGGTCATGGCCTCAATCATGCGTGCATAAATCTTATTGAGTTGTTCGATTTGCTGAGCCATCTTGCGCGACTGCTCATTGATTTGGTCGATGGTGCCAATCTGCTGGCTGGCCCCTTTGAGTTGCATCTCATAGACCTTGCAGATGCCTGTGAGCGTGCGGTTGAGGTTCTCCATCTCTTCTGAGTCGCGTGTGAGCCGTGCACTTTGTTCGCTCACCTTACCCAGCATCTCCGTCAGCTTATTCAGTTCTTCCACATAGTTGTTGGTAGCCTCGGCCATTTCGGGAGTCACCTGTTGTTGCTGGCTTACCCATGCCGCACCGCCGCCGATGCTGACAGCACCGCCTTGAGCGGGTTCGCCCGACTGCGTTGCACCGACAGCTGCCGCCACCGGGGGCACTTCTCCGTCGGCAATCGCACCACCGCCAACTGCTGAGCCGCCACCACTGACGACCACGCCGCCGCCACCAATGACACCGCCGCCACCACCGATGATGACCGGATCGCCGCCACCGACAGCCCCTTCACCGGCATTACCACCGTCGCCAGCAGCCACACCGCCGCCACCGCCGATGATGATGGTACCGTGTGGCTGTCCGGCCACCACGGGTTCACCATACTCTTCACCTTCGACGTTCTGTTGTTCCTCGCCTTCAGCCTCTTCGCGTTCGATTTGCGATTGTGTCTGCAAATCCATACCATCGGCCGTCTTATCAAAGGGACGGTCGAATGCGGAGAGGAAGAACACGAGCACCTCGGTACCCATACCGATGAACAGCATGAGGTTGGCACCCGGCAGGTGAGTGAGTTTGAATAATGTACCCAAAATCACGATTGATGCGCCCCAGCTGTAAGCATAGTTCAGAAAAGTCTGTCCGGGCACACTGTCCATCCACTTCTGCAGACGGTAAACGATGTTATATTTACTATATCGTGCCATTATCTGTGGTTGTTGTTTTTAAATTGGGTGATTATTTCTTTTTCTTCGTTGCTTTCTGTTTAGTGCTCGATGAACTGGCGAGACTCCTGACACACCGGAATCCGATATAAGAGCGGGGTTGGTTCTGATATTCCCACGTGCGCCATGCCGAGCGGATATAGGACTCGGGGTCTTTCCACGAACCGCCTCTTACGCTTTTCTTTTTCAGCCGGTAGGGGTCTTCCTTGGCGGCTTTGTATTCCAGTTGCGGGTTCAGGTCGTTCATGGCATCGACGCCAGCCTCGGTGTAGATGGTGCTGGTCCATTCCGCCACGTTTCCAGCCATGTCGAAGAGTCCGTTGGTGTTCGACGAGTAGATACCCACGCGGCTGGTGATGAGATTGCCGTCTTTGGTGTAGTTACCCTTGTCGGGTTTGAAATTGGCATAGAAACAGCCCTCACCGCTCTTCACACTCTCGTTCTCCCATGGGAATTCATTGCCCTCTTTTCCACGTGCGGCATACTCCCACTCCGCCTCTGTGGGCAGTCGGTAGCGCTGGATGTAGCGTGCCTCGCCACCCAGGCCTTTCAGCAGGTAATCCGTACGCCAAGCGCAGAAGGCATTCGCCTGTTCCCAGGTGACACCCACTACAGGATAGTCGTTGTAGGTGGGATTGCTGAAATAATTGCGCATGTACATCTCATTGTCGGAGTTGCGGAAATCGTTCACCCAGCAAGTGGTGTCGGGATAGATGTTGACGATGTAAGTATTCAGGAAATCCCACGGTCCTGACAACGGCCGGTTGATGGTCTCACGCACGATGCGCCCTTCATCGTCAATATAAGCCGTATCTTTTGAAATCATGACCACCTCGTTGGGGTTCACCGTCACGTCGGTATTGAGATTGCGCTCTGTCGGGTCAAGTCGGTTGCGCCGCAAAGCCGCCGTTGTATAATCATAGATTTCATATCTATAGTTCATCTGCCGGGCGTCGAGCAGTTTCTCACCAGTGACGGGGTTGGTGACATACAGGCTCTCGAAAGCGCGCTGCTCATCCTCGTTGGGTTTGCGGGGCAGGTTCTTCTTCCAGTTGAGGTGGGGTTTCACGGGGTCGCCGTTTTTATCCTCAGTGATTTTATAGGTCTCATCGCCCCCGTATGCGGGGTCGGCAAGGCGTTCGCGCAGAATCGAGTCGCGCACCCAGAACACAAACTGTTTGTACTCTGAATTGGTTACCTCCGTCTCGTCCATCCAGAACCCGTCAACCGATATTTCTTTCACCGGGGTTTGTTTGCCCCAGAGGCTGTCCTGCTGATCAATACCCATTTTCAGGAATCCCCTCCTCACTTGGGTCATCCCGTATGGAGCCGGTTCGTTGAAACCCTTACCTCCTCCGACACCGACCACTTCGCCTCCTTTTCCGGACGACGACGCAGCCCTGCCTCCGAAACAAGCTGTCAACGTCATGGCAGCCATTACGTAAAGGAACACAACACTTTTTCTCATCTTCATAGTCTATAGGTGTATGCTAAAAAATCTGTTTATATCATCAGGTGAAGTTCTTCAAATCCTTCAGTAGTTTTTTATAATATTCTGACGCTCTTATGTTTATTCTTTCCTTTTTTCACGAGGTTGATGTCGGTCTGGTAACGGACGAACAGTTCATGGCTTCCATTGCCAAAACTGATGTCGGAGGTATAGACCTCGTAACTGTAGCCGATTTGAATGCCATGAAAGGACCCTCCGATCATGGCAGTGACTGAATTGGTGGGGCTATAGCCCACACCCGCGTACATCAGTTTTTTGTCGTGTGAATAGACCAGTCTGGCCGTGACATCGCCCCGGTACGCCACACCGTCGTAACGCATAATGGCCGACGGATGTATTGTAAGAAACGGATTTCTGAGCCGAATATTGTATCCGCCCGTCAAATAATATGTACGGTCGATTTGAAGTTCATTGGTTTCGCCCAGTTCTACGAGAGGTGCTGTGAGGTGTTTCACCGATGCGCCCACATACCATGGCCCATGCTGATAATAGAGTCCCACGCCGAGGTCAAGCGCATGCCCGTTGACGGCAGATTTCGAGAACGCGGGATCGTCGGGATCCTCCAAGTCAAGATCAGAGCCGTCGAAATTCTCAATGAGCACACCGGCCTGCACACCAGCGGCGAGCGTACCGCCGAAGAGGCGGAACCGATAAGCGTATTGCATTGAAATCAGTTGGTGCGAGAAGAGACCGATTTTGTCGTTGATGAACGAGAGTCCTGCTCCATGGTAAGACCGTGCGAAATAGAAAGGCATGTCGGCACCCACGAACATGGTGCGTGGATTGTGCTCAAACCCCACGAAATTGAGCGCATAGGCACCATAGGCATTGATTTTCGACTCCTTGCCTACCGAACCTGGGTTGAACGAGGGCTCCATCGCCCAGTAGTGACTGAAGATGGGGTCGTATTGCGCGCGGCTGTTCACAGCCACCGCAAACAAGATGATTATGATACAAAAACGTTGATGCACGACAAGATAACGCACGACGCGTTGATTTATTGTGCCAGACGCAAAACGTTTATGAATCGAAAAAAAACAAAAAAAACATGTTAGATGAAAATAAATGATTACCTTTGTTCCGTCATTTCAATGGCAATGATTTCTATCTAACTATCAACTATCTATATCAACATGAGAAAAGCATTGATTTTTTGTCTGCTGTCATGCGCCATGGCCATCCAAGCGCAGACAGCGAGAAAGTTTACCCTCGACCTGACAGACGACGGGAAAGCGCAAATGGTTTGTTTCCTGCCACAGACGCCCTCAGGCAAGGCCATCGTGGGAGTGCCCGGCGGCGGCTATTCCATGCTCTCGAACACCCATGAGGGGTATTTAGCCTCGGAATGGCTCAACGGTCAAGGTATCGCCTACTTCGTGGTGAACTACCGTCTGCCCCATGGCGACCGCACACTGCCTATCAGTGATGTGGAGAACGGTATCCGTACGGTGCGCGACTCGGCTGCCGTGTGGGGCATCAACCCCCGCGACGTGGGCATCATGGGATTTTCTGCCGGCGGCCACCTGTCATCGGTCATCAGTACACTCTCCGACTTCGACGTGCGCCCTGACTTCAGCATCCTCTTCTACCCCGTCATCTCCATGGACGAGCGAGTGTCGCATAAATATTCGTGCATCAACTTCCTCAGCGAAGAGGGGCAGAAAGACCCCGAACTCGTGAAGAAGTACTCCACGCAGAATGCCGTGCGCCGGCATCTGACACCACCGGCACTCATCATCATGGCCAACGACGACCGCCTGGTGCCCCCCGTGACCAATGGTGTGCAATATTATTCGGCCATGCGCAATGCCGGCAACGAATGTGCCATGTATATCTACCCCGCAGGCGACCACGGTTTCGGTTTCGGTCCATGGTTCCCCTACCACGACCAGATGCTCACCGACATCGGCAACTGGTTGAAAGCGCGCCACACCCCCAAACCTGATGCCATCCGCGTGGCATGCGTTGGGAACAGCATCACCGACGGCCACGGCATTGACATGGCAGAACAACACGGTTATCCGGCCCTGCTCCAACAAAAATTAGGCGATGACTATTGGGTGAAGAATTTCGGTGTGAGCGGACGTACCATGCTCGACAAGGGCGACTTCCCGTACATGAACGAGCAGGCATGGAAAGACGCTCTGGCCTTCCAGCCCGACATCGTGGTCATCAAACTGGGCACCAACGACTCGAAGCCGCAGAACTGGCAGTATGGCAACGAGTTTAAAAACGACTTGAAAAAAATGATTACCTCACTCCGTCCGGATCTGGCACAACCAGCCAAGAAGAAAGGGAAGAAATCAAAGAAGGCCGCCGCACCTGCGAAACCGCTCATCGTACTCTGCACCCCTATTCCTGCCTTCAAAACCTCTTGGGACATCAACGACGATATCATCGCCAACCAAATCATCCCCATCCAGCGTGAAGTGGCACAGGAATACGGTCTTGAGGTCATCGACCTGCATGAGGCATTCACAGACAAAGCCGACGAAGTACAGCCCGACGGCATCCACCCCAATGAGAAAGGCGTGCGCCGCATGGCGGAGATTATCGCAGAAAAAGTGAAATCGATAAAGGAATAAACAGATGAGAAACTTACTATTGTCCATCGCCCTGGCATCGGCCATCACAGCCGGGGCACAACCCTTTCAAAGGCCCGAACCGCCCAAGCAGACACACCAGTTGCGCGTGGGCGACCTCACCCTGGGCATCGACGCCGAGCGTGGCGGAAAAATCCTTTCGTTCAAATACAAAGACCAAGAAATCCTTTCCCAATCGCGCTGGCCCGAGTCGTTCGGCAGCACGTTCTGGACCAGTCCGCAGAAAGAGTGGAACTGGCCCCCGGTACAAGAAATCGACAAGGGACGCTATCGCGTGGAACACGACAGTGCGACGCGGCTCATCATCAGCAGCGAGGTGTCAGAGAAGCTGGGATTCAGGGTCGTGAAAGACATCTCGACCGATGCCGGCAAAAAGGCGTTCGTCGTCAAATACAGCATCATCAACGAATCGGACCAGACACGTCAGGTGGCACCATGGGAAATCACCCGTGTGAAGAACGAGGGTGTGATTTTCTTCGAGGCCAACGCCGACAACATCACCCCTGCGGGACTCATGCCGTTCACCTCAGAAGGTGGTGCCGTTTGGTATCAGACCGACGAAGCATCTGAAAACCGGAAAATCAATGCCGACGGCAAGGGCTGGCTGGCGTACAGCGCCAACGGTCTGCTGCTCGTCAAACGATTCGAGGACCTCAGTGCCGACCAACCCGCCCCCAACGAGGCCGAGGTGCAGGTTTATGTGAACCGCGGCAAGACCTACATTGAGTTGGAGAGTCAGGGCGCCTACACCACGCTGAAGCCCGGTGAACGGCTCAGTTGGACTGTGTGCTGGTATCTGATGCCCGTCGAGGCCGCTGCTAACGCCGAGGATTTGCTACGGAAAGTGAATATAACCAAATAACAAGGCTCATCTTTCGGAAGTGGCAGTGGAGCTACTCCATCGGCCAAGACATGGTCATGTCTATTCACAACAACGGATTGCACAAATTTCACGGAAACATAAATTCCGCTCATTTGTGCAATCCGTTGTCTTTATAGACCGCTGACGTCTGTTTTATTCTTCAAACACGTCAATATCTGTCTCGGGCCAATCTAAATCTTCTTCCCAAACAGTCAGGCCGTTGGCATCGGGATCATGTGTACCGCCTTCATCCACTCCGCCCCATCCTGTGCCGTTGTTGCCTGTTACGGTGCCTGTCAGCAGGTCGCTCGTTTCCAGCTTGCAGGCCTTCACCTGCGGTTCTATATATGTTTTCGTCTTCATAGTTGCTGAGTTATTTGATTACTTGTTTCTTGCCATTGATGATATAGATGCCACGAGGCAGTTTCTTCAGGTCTATGCCCTTGCCCAAGAATTGGCCCTGCAAGGTATATACCATCCCGTCTTCCACTGACATATCTTTCACCCCTCGAATGGCAGACGTGCCGTCGAATACGAAATCAATGTTGGCACCCGAATTGTATGGGAAAGATATCACGTCGTTGAACATGAAATAGGCACGGAAAGCCTTCATCTTCGTTTCGCCTGTGGAGTACCAGAATTTGTTGTCGTTGAGGAACAAACCGTCTTGAGGTACCACCGTCTGCGCATGATACGTGCCGATGAGCGACCCATACACTTTGCGCTGACGTCCCGTCTTGCCGTTGTCATACTCGGCCACAGCATTCTCTTCGTCGGGAGTGATTGTTGCTGTCACTCTAAACTCGCTTATATCAGCAGGGGTCTTAATCAGATAGGGGTAGTTGGCATAGAAGCCTTCTCCTTCGATGTCGATGTCGGCGAAGCGCACGAGAATGCTCACGGGTTTGTCTTCATCATCATATTGTGTCACTTCATAGTCTGTGAACTCCTGCAACTGTACTTCGTCACCAAACACCTCATACACCTGCTCTGCGGTTATGTCGAACGGCAGGCAGATGGTGCTCCACTGGCCTTTCTTCAGTGTGCGCTTCACCAGAATGTTCACATCGCCATCAGTGGCTTCTGGGATCTCCGTACTGTTCTCGTCAAGTACAATGCTGTTGTCACCGATGGTCAGTTCGGAGGTGACTGCCGACTGCAATGCCGTGCGTTGCTCCTCGTCGCTCGACAACACGCCATCGAGTACAGACACCTCATACACACCGAATGGATAGTCGGCCGGCACATCGATGGTGATGCGCGCCACCTCGCCCTCATTGCCACTGAAAGTATAGACACGACCCGTTGAGGGGTTCTTCGTACTCGAACCGCACAATACGAGCAGTGTACCGTCCTGCTGGAACTCAGAGTTGAAGTAGTCGGTCTTGCGCGCAGTGGTGCGCTCCGTGCTCAGTTCCACCATGTTGAATCCCTCTTCGTCCTGCGCCACGGTGATACCCTCAGGCAGTTGCAGTCGGAATTGGAAACCTGCCACCGGGCCGCTGTTCTTCATTTGGATGGAGAGTGTTTGCCGTGAGCCGGGTGTTACCGTAACGGGTTCCACATAGATGACATCGTCCAGGTCTTCGATAGGTGTTGCCGCTCTACGGGCAACAGCTTTAGCTGCTTTCGGGGCATTGGCTTTCCCCGCACCACTGAGGATAAGGTTGGCCACCCCGATGAAGTCCGCCACGTCGATGATGTCGTTGCCGTCGATGTCGGCAGCCTTACGGATGAACACCTCGGGTGTCTGACCCAGAATGTCGTTGGCCACGCAGATGAAGTCGGTTACATCGATGAAACCATCGGCGTTCACATCACCAAGCGTGTAGGACGAGATAACAAGCGTCGATTTCAGATAATCCACGGGGTAGCGTCCGGAGTTCTTGTCGGTCAGAACCACGTTCTTCAGGATGATGGGGTACTCGCCCTCCTCCATGTCGGTGGAGATATTGAGCGTGATAACAGCCACTTCACCGTCGGTTCCGTCGAAGGCATAGCCTTTGGACGAGCCGCACAACACACGGAACGAACCGTCCTCATTGTTAGTTGAATTGAAGTAATCTGTTTTGCGGGCTGTGGTGCGTTCAGTGCTCAGTTCTATTAGGCTGAAACCGTCCTCGTCGGCGGCCACAGTCACGCCCTCGGGCAGGTAGAGGTCGAACTGATAGCCTTGCACCTCAACTGTGTTCTTCATCTTCACTGAGAGGGTCAACTGGCTGCCAGCGGCGGCCTCCACACGCTCCAGATAGATGGTGTTGGCGATGGTGCTGTAATCAGTGTCCTCACCGGCTGTAACCTGCTGACTTTGGAACTGATTGATGGCAGCGGTGATGTCGTCCGTGCACTGGTTGAGAGCCTCGTCACTCATCGTGCTGGAAATTTGTGCGTTCACGCTGTTGATGACCGCCAAAAGGGTGGCACGTGAACCAGACGCATATTCACCGATATTTTCGCCCTCTGTACTGTTATCATAAAGGGCTTGCGCTTCTGCCACCAATTCTTGCAGGGCGGCGATGGCGGCATCTTTGTTGGCAGTGACAGTCACCTGACAGGTGGTTGCCACGCCCGAACCGTCAGCTGCAGTTGCAGTGATAACTGCTGAGCCCACAGCCACGGCAGTCACCACTCCATTCTCCACGGTGGCTACAGCTTCGTTGCTGCTTGTCCAATTTAGTCGCTTGTTAGTGGCTCCTAACGGCAGCACGGTTGCGGTGATTGTTTCTGTCTTGCCCATGGCTATGAGCAGGTTTGTCTTGTCAAATGAAATTTCGACCACTGGATTGATGTCTATCTCCCAAAGCAAGTAGGGATAAATCTCTCCTTCATCGACACCCCATATTGTAGAGAAATCCCACTCTATGCCTTGATAGGTGGCGGCACCCATCAGTTCATTGGCCGTTTTGGCGATGCCTTCCACGGGATCGTCGGTCTTCGTTTGCGGCACACCGTTGAGCGACACCTGCATGGTACTCAGAGCGTAGTTGTTGTCTTCGGGTTCGGGAGCACCATTTTTGTAACCCCCAATGACACGGCTACCCCATGATGATTGGGCTGAGAGAGACAAGATATTGTTAGCTGCAACACTGTTCGACAGTGAAGCGCCCGACCCGTCGAGTTGTGCCACCAATCCACCGCCGTAGTTTACTCCGGAGATATCGCCCTTGGAGTAACATTTGTCGATGGCGGTATTCAGAGCGTATGCCACCAAGCCGGCACTATACTGTGTGCCCGACACATTCGCCGTGCTGTAACAATTGTTGACTGTCGTGCCACTGACATATCCTATCAAACCACCTGTATTCGCTTCCGCTCCCGTTACATTGAGAGTTCCTGAAGCAAAAGACAGTTGCACACTACCTGTGGTATTACCCACTAATCCGCCAACATTGCTATTATCGCCAGATACTGTGATGGTGACATCAGCCTTCGATTTGGAAATTGGTGCAGACGAATCGCCCACCAGTCCGCCAGCATTGCCTGTGGCGGTGATTGTTGACGTAGCAGAGCATTGCTCTATGGGTGACGCTCCTCCAACATAACCTGCCATGCCGCCAACGCTGCTGGTGCCTGCGACCTGACCTTCTGCTTTGAGATTAGTCATCGGAGTGTTATCAGCATAACCAACTATACCGCCGGTATATTGAGAGCCTTCTACATCGCCACTCACAGTGCAGTTGGTAATGGTTCCGTTTGCCATACGACCGATGAGGATACCCGTATAATTGCCACCTTTCACCTTCTTGCCTGTAGCCACTTCTACCGTCAGATTCTTGATCTCGCCCGATGAGTAGTTGGAGAATAAACCAGTATAGTCGTCGGTAGTGTTGATCCATAATCCGGTCACCTTATGGTTGTCGCCGTCTATGTAAGTGGCATCGTTGCTGTTCAGGCCTATGGGCACCCACCCCTTCGTAGGGCTATTCTCATTGATCCACGAGGTGAGGTCTATGTCGTTCATCAGTTTGTAATATCCTATTTTGTTTGCTCCTTGCAGGTCTTCTGCCGTATAGATGCGATAAGGATCTGCCTCTGTTCCACTGCCAGGGAAGCCCACAGTGGTCA
The DNA here is from genome assembly GCA_946404865.1 of uncultured Prevotellaceae bacterium. Classification (GTDB taxonomy): domain Bacteria; phylum Bacteroidota; class Bacteroidia; order Bacteroidales; family Bacteroidaceae; genus Prevotella. The sequence goes on along the minus strand of CAMJFC010000037.1, from coordinate 2,743 downwards.
TGGTGTAACAGGAGGGAACCATATCTTCCACCTCAGCATAGACTTTCACTGGGGCACCACTCTGTAATGCTTCGGTAGAGAACGACCATGAATTACCCGAACAATTGGTGGAAGCTGCATCATAGTCTTTATAGAGAAGAAAAACGGTGCCTCCATTAAGACTGCTGCCACTGATGGTAGTAGCTTCCGACACCAATTCACTTTCGATGACCGGCGGTGCTGCTTGATATTTCTTGTAGGGATAACTTTCCGTTTCCAAAATGTTCCAGTCAGAGTCAAAATTCCAACCCTTAGCTACATAGGTGGCTTTCAACTTGAGAAGCGACGGGCCTATGCTTACACCATTTTGGTCATTGTCCAACACTGTCTGCGTAACACCAGATTGGATGATTTTACACAGTGTCAATGCACTGTTGCCTTCAGCACTGCCTGTGGCACCGATGGTGGTGGTGTTCGCGATGGTTCCATAAATACGACCTACAGCAGCTTCCGACGAAGAAGCAGAGACGGTGGAACTGATGGCCATATTGCTCTTGATAGAGGAGGATACAGTCAAGCCATTTAATGTCTGGGGTACAGTTTTTCCCACGATGCCACCCACTACGTCGGTGCCATAGACGTTGCTGTATGAATAGTTACAGGTTATGTTGCCACCGCCATTCTCACCTACCAATCCACCCACCTGGGCAGAACCCATTATATCGCCACTGTAATAACTGTTCTTTAGGTCGTAAACGATGGGATTACGTTCGTAGTTATAATATGTAAGGTTCCTATCATTATTCACATAAGTATAGGTGGTACCTTTATCTGAAGACTTGAAAATATAGCAGTAGATTTCGTAACCATCAATATAACGATTCTTATAAGTTAATGCTTTACTTGTTGTATATCCAAAAGACGACAGGTTGGAACCAAGTAAACCACCCACATAATTACTGCCGCTGATATTGCCTATCGCCGTGCAATTATTGATGATTCTGGTTGTCACGTCACCATTTGTAATGGTTTCACTGATACTCCAATGCCGTTGACCAGATGGTTTTCTTGTGCTTCCGGAACCTGTATAGGCCTGATACCCATAATACGTAACAGTAGGTGGTGTATCTTCTGATGTTAACGCTCCCACAATGCCTCCCACATAATTCTTACCGCTGATGTCACCGAAATGGCTGCAACCCTCGATACTTGCGATGCTGGCTCCATTGCTCTTGCCTACAACACCTCCGATATAATCATTAGCACCTGTAATTTTTCCTTTTGACCAACAAGATGTTAGTGTAATACAACTTCCGCCAACGATTTCTCCAACGATACCGCCAAGGTTAGTAGCACCAGTTATATCACCAGTGTGCTTGCAAGAAGAAAACAAGCTGGTGCCTTCTGCCTGACCTACGACACCACCTATATCGTCCTGTCCACTCGCATTGATATTTCCAGTTGCTGTTATTTCTTGCAATGTAGTATTTTTAGCATATCCTACAGCACCACCACAATAATCAAGAGCCATGATGTTTCCTTCAACCGTACCCGTATCAAAAGTGCATCCTTCAGCATAGCCAGACAATCCTCCTTTATAATTCTGGGCGTTATTAAAAGTCGCTTTTACGCTAAAGGTGGTAACGGTTGTATTGAAGGCATGGCCAATAAGGCCACCACTATATTGACCGCCACTTGAAAGGGTTGTCAACTCCACATTCACATTCGTAAGATTATCGTTAGAGGAATGACCTATAAGGCCACCACTATACTGTCCGCCACTAAGGGCTGACATTTCCACGTTCACATTCGAAATAGAAGAACCACTCGCACATCCAGCCAAAACACCCGTATATTGGGCACCAGAGACATTAGATCCTACGATTGTAAGATCACTGACGGTTGCCCCCTCAAGATGGCCGAAGAATCCAACGTAAGAAGTACCGCTTCTGCTGATGGAAAAACCGCTGATGGTCTTGCCATTACCAAGAAGTGTACCCTTAAAAGGAGAAGATTCCACGCCTATGGGTAACCATCCCTGCGAGGGGCTGTTCTCGGCTATCCAGTTGGTCAAATTCAAATCTTTCTTCAGGCTGAACACCACACCTTCCTGATTCAAGAAATTGGCCATCTGTGATAGCTGTGTCTCATTATAAATAAGGTAAGGGTCACTCTCAGTTCCCGACCCCGACCCGCTAAACTGGGCAAACGAAGTTGCAACGCAGCATAGGAACAATACTGCTGAAAAAAAACATCGTTTCATATCTATTGTTTTTTAGTAATTATAGTCGTAAGAGTATATAATTCAAAAATGATATCAAAAACATGGATTAAAGCAAAAATCTGAAAGCCTAATGACACCCAGAAGAAAAATGACACTTGGAACATTCCATACATTATCGATAGTATAATTGCTAGCAATTGAAATAACGCATTTCCCAAAAACGAAATAGATTGTTCATCAAATGCTTCTTTTGCAGATTCGTCTGTAGACTTTTCATGAAATACGGCAAATAAAATTGCAAATGCTGCTATATCAATTCCTAAGACTGCTATATTTGCATTAATAATTACTTTTAACACTCCACCTATATCTATTATGCCATATAAACCAAACAAGATAATAGCAAGCAGACTAAAAAGAAACATTCCTATTATCGTACATTTCTTCTTTGCCCACAATTGGTAAAAAAAATCACGCATTACTTCACAATAGTTCGTTAAAAATTCAATATATGGTGTAACGGCTAAGCCGCGCAGCCAA
>CAMJFC010000036.1 GCA_946404865.1 uncultured Prevotellaceae bacterium | reverse complement strand
TGACCTATAGAACAACATGTCGTCGTTTACAGCCTGCAAAATGACCTATACGCCTCATTTGGTGGAGGATGAGGTGGAGGAAAGTTAGTGCGATTGACGTTTGCAAGATTCGTTATTTTGCACTATCTTTGCAGCGGATTATTGCCTAAGCAATATTTCTAATGTGATTTGGCGTTGTCGGGCGTGATGTCTGGCAACGTCTTTTTTTTGTGCGTTTATCCCGTTCACGGTGTTCACGGCGTTCATCCCGTTCACGGTGTTCACGTGTTCATGGTGTTCACATTTCTACAGCGTGAACAGCGTGAACAGTCGTCAAAAAATGCCTAAAATCGGGATAAGTCGCCAAAAAGTCGCCAAAAATGAGGTGTAGTAATTGTTGAAAAATCACGCTTTTGTTTGATAATCAAACTTTTACAAACATTTAGTGTTAAATTCTTTGTGCGCCTGAAAGGACTCGAACCTTCACGTCGTGAGACACCAGATCCTAAGTCTGGCGCGTCTGCCAATTCCGCCACAAGCGCAGTGCTATCATTATGGTTTTTTCACTCAAGCGGTGCAAAAGTACGGTGATTTTCTTAAACCTCCAAATTTTTCATCGTTAAAAACTGAGGAAGCCGAGTAGGTATCTGTTGATTTTGTGGATGCGGCGCATAGCGGCATCGTAGTTCTTGGCTACTTTTATCGGCTCGATATAACGATTCATGACACCGTCTGACTCTTGATGGCAATCACCGCGGAATGTGCAAGCATAAACCGACCATTGTACGCAATCATCACAATCCGATTTCAACAGTCTTTCTTCGGTTTCGGGATGAAAAGCCTCCCAATGAATCTTCCTGATCATCTTATCCACTTTGAGCGCCTCTTTCTCTGTCACCATCACCGTGTCTTCTTTCTCACCCATATAACCGTAGATGTACCATTCGCCTCGGATGAGTGAGATGCTGATTTGCGTTCCCTGTCGCACTATGCGCCCGTCGGAGGCGTGCATGATGCGTTGGAAACCGCCAAATGTCTTATAATTGTAATAGACGATGGCTTGTTTGTAGCCTGAAGTGTCTTGCCCCTGCGAGGTTATGCAAAACAATGATAATAATGTGAATAATATAACTCTTCTCATCGTATTTGTATTTTAATATGTTCACCACTACTTCGACAGAAGTTTTCTCGCATATTCGATAAGCGTGTCCCGGCCTTGGAAGTCATCATCGGCATTCCAATTAACGGAGATGTCGGGTGCGATGCCGTGTTCGGTGCTCCGACCTTCGCGGTCGTACATCGGACAGGCGGAGAATCGCACGGTCCATCCGTTGGGCAATTCGCTTGAGAAGGGCATGCCGGCACCGCCGCCCGTGTGGTCGCCCACCACTGTGACGTTCTGACAGCATTTCATGTATTTCACAAACTCGTTGGCCGCGCTGAACACTTGGCGGTTGGTCAGCACCACCACCCGTTTCTGCCAGCGCATACCATCGGAGGGCTTTAGCCGTTGCTCTTCCATCGGCGAGAAGTCATTGTGCCCCTTTCCCGTCTTATGCTGCATATAGCCCACCAACAGCTCTTCGTTGGTGAAACGGGCTGCCAGTTTCTCCGCGTTGTTCAGCAGACCTCCCGTGTTGTTGCGGATGTCGAGGATAAGACCGTTGCAGGGTGCTAAGTAGAGCATCACCTCGTCGAGGTTGCCCTCGCCGATGCCGTCGGCGAAACTGCCGTAATAGACATAGCCGATATTGTCGTCGAGGCGGCGGTAATAGAGGCTGGCGGCGATGCGGTAGTCGGTGCCCAGGTAGTTGCGTTGGATGTTCTCGCTGAAATTGATGGGGTAGTCCTCGTACCAGCTCCAATTGCGTCCGTAGTCGAAAGCGGTGGAGATATTGACATGGCCGTCGCGCAACTCGCCAATCATGCGGGTCATCACCTCAAACTGCTGTTGCTCGGTCATGTTGTCGTCAAACTGCCGTGCGTAGCGAGCGTGTATCTCGTCCCAATCCACGCCCAACTGCTCACGCTTATAGTCGAAGAAACAGTAATGCTCGTCGAAAATCTTCCACAATGCCTCGAAATTGCCCCGTGGCGTGTCGGCATGCTCCTCTTCGTCGATACAGGCGGAGAAGAGGAACAGGGTGAAGATGGAAAACAGAAACGAAAGGCTTTTCAATTCACAATTCATAATTCTCAATTCGTATTCCGCAATTCACAATTCATCATTCATCAATCATAAATCGCGAAGTGACAATTTTTCGGTCAGAGACCTCAACAATTCGTCAACACTCAACATACAACATTCAAAAATCAAAAATCAACATTCAACACTCAGAACTACGGCACGATGTCCACGATTTTGAAGTGCCTGACGAAGCCGATCATGAGCAGATGCGAGTAGATGTGCTGTTTCAGGTGGTTCACCTCCGACTGCTGTATCTCGCCCATATAACCGATGGAGTAGGTGTTGCGCCCTTTCGACACTTGCAGTGTGAGCAGATTGCGCACCGATGGCGTGACGATGAATGTGGTGGGAATCACATTGTGGTCGTAGTTGCCGCGCGTGAAAATCTCGTAGTATGACTGCCCGTAGTTGGGGCTGAACATCACACCGGCCAGAGGGGCATAGAACTCGTAGCGCACCGATGCGGGCCAACGGCCGATATGAAAGCGGTAGGTACCCACGGCCGACGGGCCGATGTTGGCGAAGAGGCGCATCTGGGCGGGGTTGTTCTGATTTTGCAGGTTGTAAAGCACGCCGATGGTGCCATCGACCATACCGCCCGCCTGAAGACGTAGGCGGCCACCCATCCACTCCCAGTTGTAGTGCCAAGCATAGCCGTAGTTGGCTTGCAGACCGAGTGTGGTTCCGTCACCCCGACTGGAGCCCTCGCTCACGTAGCTCTGGGTGGTCATCTGCCGGCTCCAGCGGCTGCCGGGGCGCTGACGGGTGGTCTGATGCAGGAAACGCACTTCCACACCTTTGAACTTCTCGGGCGAGAGATAGGTGTCGAGCATGTCGGTATAGCCGACGCCGAACAGGTAGGTTGACACGGTTTCGCGTTTCGAGGGGATGGTGTCGCTCTGCGCCATGATGTTTCCAGGGAAAAGCAGGCAAAGGATGAACATCAGAACCCCAATTGTGAAACAGCCCCTGTACATGGTGCGTGTCGCTATCGGAGGGGTGGTGGGTGAGGTTTTCTTATTCATCGCCGAAGAGGTCGAGTTTCAGTTGACCATTGATTTCGTCTATCACCTGTTGCTGGCTTTTGCCGGCATCTGGGTCTAAGTTCTCCGACTCGTCGGCGTCTTCATCGTCGCCACCCTCATCTGCGGGTTCCGGGAAGCGAAGGGGTTCCAACTCTTCGATACTGTCTATCTGCCAGGTGGATATGCGTTTGCCCTTGGCCTTGAAACCTTTCACTCCGATAAACTGTTCCACGTCGATTTCCAATGGGGGGCGCCCGTCGTCATTGCCGCCGAAGGTGACGAGCAGACGGGGATATACCTGGTCGGTGAGGAGCACCAATTTGGAGTTGGGGTTGTCGCCCAAATAGTTCTGGTGGCGTTTGTTGGCCTCCATCAGGAACCGCTTCACATAGGGGTAACCTTGTTGGTCGGCATCGTAGAGCACAGCGCTCCACACCTTGCCGGCATCCCATTTCTCAATCACCAGGATATTGTCTTCATAGTGGTTGTTGGTGTCGAAATTGGTCAGGTAGAACTCACCGTTCTTCAGCACCACGAGGATGGAGTCGCTCTCGTTGAACTCGCCCAGATAGCGGCCGTGCTCGTCGTAGTTCAGACGGTTCACGTCGGGGTCGAACCACACCTTCCTGCCTCCGAGCGTGCTGTGGCCATGGCTCTTCAGACTGATGCGGTGGATGGAATTTTTGGTGAGCAGGTTGCCTTTTGAGGCGCGCCCCTTGATGATGATTTCCGAGAAATCTTTCTCGATGAAGATTTTTTTGAGTTTGGGGTTGGGGTCGAGCGTCACCTTGATGACCTCCGCCTCGCCGTTGGGGTTGGCGGTGAAGTAGAGCACGCGCGAACCGGGAGTGCCTTGTGTCAGGTCGTACTCCTTGTCACGGGTCAGGCTGGTCACATTAAACCGCTTCATGAAGTAGTTGCCGTGTTTGCCGTCGCGATAGACAACATTATAAATGGTGCGCTTGTCGTTTTTCTTGAACACCTGCACGTGCATCACGTTCTTGCCCACAAACACCTTTTCCGCCACGCGTATCACCTTATATTTACCGTCTTTATAGAAGAGGATGATGTCGTCGATGTCGGAACAGTTGCACACATATTCGTCTTTCTTCAACCCGGTGCCGATGAATCCCTCGGCGCGGTTGATGTACAACTTCTCGTTGGCCTCTACCACCTTGGCAGCCACAATGGTGTCGAAGTTCTTGATTTCGGTCAGTCGCGGATGGTCGCCGCCGTATTTCTTCTTAATCATCTCAAACCATTCCACCGTCACTTCCGTCAGGTTGGCCAGGTCGCGCTCTATCTGTTCAATCTCCTCGCGCAACCGTGCCATCATCTCATCGGCCTTGTCTTTGTTGAATTTCAGGATGCGGTGCATCTTGATTTCCATCAGCCGGAGGATGTCGTCTTTGGTCACCTCGCGGATGAATTGTGGATAGAAAGGAGTGAGCCGCTCGTCCACATATTCGCAGGCGGCGTCCATGTCGGGCGCGTTTTCGAAAGGCTTGCCTTTGTAGATGCGCTCTTCGATGAAGATTTTCTCAAGTGAGGCGAAATGCAACTGCTCCAGCAACTCGCCGCGCCGTATCTCCAACTCCTGCCGTATCAGGTCCTTGGTTTGTTCGGCCGAGTGGCGCAATACATCGCTCACGGTTAGGAACTGCGGTTTGTTGTCTTGGATGACGCAGCAGTTGGGTGAGATGTTGATTTCGCAGTCGGTGAAGGCGTAGAGGGCGTCGATGGTCTTGTCCGACGACACACCGGGTGCCAGGTGGATTTGTATCTCCACGTTGGCTGCTGTCAGGTCCTCCACCTTGCGGGCTTTGATCTTCCCTTTCTCCACGGCACGGGTGATGGAATCGATGAGCGTCTCGGAGGTCTTGGAGTAGGGTATCTCGCGGATGACGAGGGTCTTGTTGTCCAGCTTCTCTATCTTGGCGCGCACCTTGAGCACACCGCCTCGCTGACCGTCGTTGTATTTCGACACATCGATGCTGCCGCCGGTGGGGAAGTCGGGGTACAGATGAAACTCCTCGCCGTGCAGACTGCTGATGGCGGCATCGCACAGTTCATTGAAGTTGTGTGGCAGGATTTTTGACGACAGACCCACGGCGATGCCTTCAGCGCCTTGTGCCAGCAACAGCGGGAATTTCACAGGCAGTGTGATGGGTTCTTTGTTGCGGCCGTCGTAGGAGAGCTGCCACTCGGTGGTCTTGGGGTTGAACACCACGTCGAGGGCGAATTTCGACAGTCGTGCCTCGATGTATCGGGGGGCGGCGGCGGGCGAGCCGGTCAGGATGTTACCCCAGTTGCCTTGGGTGTCGATGAGCAGGTCTTTCTGTCCCATCTGTACCAGAGCGTCGCCGATGGAGGTGTCGCCGTGGGGGTGGAACTGCATGGTGTGTCCCACAATGTTTGCCACCTTATTATAACGTCCGTCGTCCATGCGTTTCATGGAGTGGAGGATGCGGCGTTGCACGGGTTTCAGTCCGTCTTCGATATGGGGCACGGCCCGTTCCAGTATCACATACGAGGCATAGTCCAAGAACCAGCTCTGGTACATCCCGCTGAGGTGATGCACAGCCGAGGCATCAAACCGATTCACCGGCTTGTAGTCAGAGTGGGAAGGAGAGGCCTCCCCCGTACCCCCTTCAAAGGAGGGAGACTCAGACTGCGCGTTCTCGTCGGATGCGTCCCAACTGTCATTTCCTTCCTCAGGTGGAGACTGTGGACGGGAGTCAGACTCCATTCCTTCTAACATTTCATCTTTTATTTCGTTGTCCATATCTCTGTTGCTCTTTTACATAAGTGGTAAAAATCACTTCACAGTCATCGACTTGATGACATCCGCCTCCACAGTGTTTCCGAGTGTTTGGGCGTGCCCCTCATCGTAGATGTAGGTCAGTTCATAACGGCGGCCGGCCTTGTATTTGGCCAGATAGACTTGGTGATAGAGCTCGCCGCCCTCCACCGTGATGGTCCATCCGTCGGATGCCTCTTTCTTCGTCACCTTGGTGCCGGGCTCCTCGCCCAGTTCGGCGGCGCGGCTGTCCATCTCACCTTTGATGTCATCAGAGGTGAATGCCTTCCCGCCGTAGTTGTCCGAGGCAATCACACTCATCATATTGAATCCCTCGTCGCCCTCAATGGCGTAGTTGGCACCTTCGGCCAGGGGTGCTTCGTCTGTACATTTCATCTGTTTGGGAACCAGCACCGAGAATCCGTATTTCGCATTCTGATAGTTGTCGTACAGGGCAGGTTCGTCCACGCTCTGTTGGCTCACCGTATCTTCTGTTGTGGTTGATGCGGGTTGGTCTGCCTTGGCCGTTTCGCTGTTTGTTTTTCCGTTTCCTTTACAGCCTGATAGTGTGGTGAGCACGACAAGGCCCACAACAGCTATTGTTGAAAAAGTCTTCTTCATATGTTATTCAATATTCAATAAGATTTTGCAAAAACACTGCAAAGATACGATTTTTTTTGCATAATTCCATCTTTTTTTGAAAAAACGAGTGCTTTCGCGATACAGCAAGCCATGTGGCAGTGAGGAGATGTCGGCTACAGTCCTGTTTCGCCGTTGAGAATCTTCTCAAACAACGGTTTGTCGGGACAGATGTAGATTTCTATGCGACGGTTGGCTTGTCGACCCTCGCTGGTGGCATTGTCGGCCACGGGATTCTGGTCGCTGCAACCGATGGCAGGCATCAGGCGCTCCTGGGCGACGCCCATAGTGGCAAGGGCGGCAGCTACGGCCTCGGCACGCGCCTGGGTCAGCGCACCACGGTTCTGAAAGGTGGACTGCTCGCAATGGCAACCGATGCACACCACTGTGAGCGCGCGTTTCTGTAGGGCACCGGCAATGGAGCGGAGCAGCGCTTTCCCCTCTTCCGTCAACTCCTTTTTCATGGTCTTGAACATGAGATCGGTGGAGATGGTGATTTTCGACAGCTCATAACCGCCATCATATACAAACTCTTCCACCTTCATCCCTTTGATGGATTGCAGTGGACGGATAAAGCCGTCGCTCATGTATTTCTTTAGGGCAGCACGACTCTTGTTGTCTGTGGCTGAAAAGTGCTGTCTGCCTTTCATCCGCTCATCGTATTTGACGAATGGTAGTTTTTCCGCTGTCGGCAAAACGGTTCCTACAGCATGCGGGTCGCTGATTATGGTAGGCTGACTGCTCTTGCATCCCGCAAGGCAGAATATGGCCAAAAGGGGCAATAAAAAGGCTTTTTTCATCTCTTTTTCTTTTACTTGCTACAAAGATAATGATTTTCAGTGAAGTATGTGCTAAAAAGGCCGAAAAATGCTCGATTTTGGCGTTGTGTGCGCACACAGTCCTTTGATTTAGGTCAAAAAAGGGGGCGTTTGGGTTCAAAAAAAGGGTCGAACTATTGTCCGAAACTGGTAAACGCTTTACCTTTGCATCGTCAAAACAGAGAAATGCATCGCAAAAAGATATATTTGAGGTAAAGAGATGTTCAGGAATGGGTTCTTTGAAAAATGGGTGTTATTAGGTAAAAGAATGTTCATTGATAATAGAAAGAATTTTCAGCAGTAAAATAAGTATTAGTAAGGTAAAGAGATCGTTACAGGTATAACTGTTTCATCAGTAAAAAGATTGTAGGATAACAAAAAAAGAAAAGCTGACGCCGTGAGGCGGGCTGATTGTTTCACTTAATAAAAGAAAGGATAACAACTATGAGTATGACTATGTTTGTGGCGCTTAGCGCCATGGTAGTGGCTACGGCCATCTTGTGTGACAACATGATTGAGAGAAAATGAACGCACAGTTCATGTAATTTTAGAGAAACAAAGTTAGGTAAATAAGCGGCGGGCGGCTTCTGACATCGTTCAGAAACCGCCCGTTTTTTTGTTAGCCCCCAAAAACGTCATTTCGCCGTAAATGAGAACACATCGCTGTCGCCTGTGGCCGTGCTGCCCAGATAGAGACCGTGATACGACTGTGTGGCATCGGTAGGAGCCGTGGTGGAGTAGCGCACCTTATAACTGCCGCCCGATTTCATGCCGGTGGCGGTGATGAGCGACAGCGAACTCGATACCTGTGCATCGAAACTGTAGGTCACCAGATTGTTGCCGTTCTCATCGACCAGGGTGTAGTAGCGTCCGGGTGCATACGACACGTTGCCGGTGTAGAAGGTATATCCCTGCGAGGCACCGGAGATGGTGTTGCCCGACGAACCACCCCAACCGCCACCGCCGCCTTGGCTGGCTCCGGCGCTGATGGCGATGCCCTTACCCTTGATTTGGATATAACTGTTGTTGTCGCAGTCGAGACCTTCTTCGGGGGCTCCCTTGGATGTGTATGCCAGCACTGCTCCGTCGCCGATGGTGATGGCACCTGAGCGGCCGGCATTGGAGTCAATGGCGTCGTTGCCGTTCGAATAGCAAACCGTCAAACCGCCGTTGAAGTAGATACAACCGCTGGAATTGATGCAATCGTCGTAGCATTTCAGATAGTGCTGACCGCCCTCGATGTAGATGGCGGTTTTCGACTCCAAGCCTTCGCCTCCGTCAGTCGCGGTGGTGATGGTGGTTGTGCCGCCATAAAGCGTTACCGTGCCTTGCACCTTGATGGCCTTAGCCGAACCGCCGCTGCTGTTGCCTCCGCCGGGACCGCCCCAACCACCTGTGCTGCCGCCCAAACGACTGCCCGTGGTACTCACCGTGAGCACCGGACCGCTGCCGTCGGGCAGTCCTTGTGTGTAGGTGCCGTCGGCTTTGATGCCCTTGCCGCCGGTGCCGGTCATGGTGATGCTGATGGTACCGCCGTTGAGCGCTATGTTCGAGTCGGCCTTCAGGCCTTTGGCGGTGTAGTCGTCGGTACTGCCTGTCTGCCCGTTGCCGGAATTGATGATGGTCAGCGTGCCGCCGTTAGTCGTGATGTTGTCGGCCGAGATGCCGCGACCTGCAGCACCCGAAGAGGTGATACGCAGTGTGCCATCGTTCTGGATGAAATCGACGGTCTTCACACCGATGCTGTATGAGGCGTCGTTGTTCACCACCCGCATCGCACCGCTCGGGATGAGGGTGATGTCGCCACCGCCGATGGTGACGGTGGCTTTCGACTTGATGCTCTTGCTCATCTCACCGTTGTTCTTCACGGTGATGGTGCCGCCGTTGATAGTCACGTCGCCGTCGGCCTTGATGCCGGCTGCGTTATACGACTTGCCAGCATCTTCCGACAGGTCTTGCGACCCTGCGAAAGTGCCTGTCACATTCGTCAGACTGTAGGTGCGAGTGGTACCACTGGTGGTGTAACTGTTTGTGATGCTGTAATAGACATCGGAACCACTGGTGGGACCGTTGAATGTGGCCGAACGTATGGTATAAGTGGTGCCGCCTCCCCAGCCGCCACCGCTGGTGTAGTCGTCACTTTGGAAATAATAGGTGCCGTTGTCGGCTGCCTTGAAATCGTAATAATAGAACGTGTAGGTGTAATAACCCGACGTTTTGCTGACGGTGTTGGTCAGTTGCTGCACCAGCGTGCCGTCGCTCTTATAGAGATAGACCTTTGTCCACGCGCGACTGCCGCCACCAGGACCGCCGCCACCGCCACCTGTGGGGATGCTCACATAGACCTTATACGAACTGGTGTCGCCTGAGTCACCGCCGCTCTCCACGTCGGCCACACCACCTGCGCCGTTGGCGGTGATGTTGAGGATGGTGGAGGCATTACTCTCATCGATGCTGATGTTGCCGTCGGCACTCAGTCCCTTACCGCCCGTGGCAGTGTTGTTGATGGTCACCGTTCCGCCGGTGATGTTGATGTCGCCGTCGGCTTTGATGCCTGTGGAATAGTCGATGTCGTCGCCATCAATGGTGATATCGCCCGTTTGGGTGATGGTCACGCTGCCACCTTGTATGTTCACGTTGTGCGCGGCCTTGATACCTTTAGCACCATCGCCGGTGACGATGATACCCACATTGCCTTTCTTGATGGTCACGTCGCCCGTGTTTTCCTCATCCTCCACCACGTTGTCGTCATCGTCAGTCTCATAACTCACTTGTATGCCGTCGTCGGCCACTCCCTTGATGTTCACCGTGCCGCCGTTCATCTGGAAATATTGGTTGACATTGAATCCGTCGCCCTGTGAACCGAGGATATTGATGGTGCCGACGGTCTTTTTCAACTCCACGTATTCCTTGCCCCAAAAGGCGTGTGAACTGTTGCCTGTGATGTTGAGGGTGCCGCCGCCCTTGAACTCCGTGTGTCCTTTCACGGCGAAACAGCCCTTTTGCGAACCGCCGGTGCCGTCGGTCAGGGTGTTGGTGGTGCCCTCGACCAGTTCCACACTGATGCGTTTACCGTCGCGTATGTTGATGGCCGCACCGTTGGGGTTGTGCAGGGTCAGCCCGTTCAGCACAATCGAGGTCTTCAACTCTCCGTCCATGTAGAACTCCCCGTCGGCCGACGTGCCACTCAGTGTATAGGTGATTTCTTCGGTCACATCGGCACTTTGTTCGATGCTCACGTGCGCGGCTTGTGCTTGGATGGTCAGGTACTGCGCGATGTTGCCCGCCACCAATACCTGTGCCGTGGTGCCATCGTAGTTCACGCTCACGGTGTTGTCGGTCACTTTCGTGGCGTCAATGTACATGCGGTCGATGTCGGACAGGGTATATTCTTTGTTGAGAATGGTGATGGTGGTGCCTTCGGAGTAAACCATGTCGCCAGCCTGCGCAGCGGGTATCTGATAGACGACCTCGCCCACCTGCACGTTGAGGGTCTGTGCTGCCATCGTGAGGGTGATGGCGAGAAAAATGATAAGTGATGCTGTCTTTTTCATTTCACGCTGATTTTATGGGTTTGGTCTTTTTGCTTGACGATATAAATGCCTTTTGGCAGAGTGGCTTGTGCCTCGCCGATATGGGCGAATGTGCCTAAATGGATGCCGGAAACCGTATAGATATCGGCCGAACCGCTGTCTTCGACTTGAGTCTTAACCTGGTTGATGGCGTCAACCACGTTGACTTCGTCAGAGAAGGCCATCTTCTTGAGTTGCGCAAGCGTGAAGGACTGTGTGCCCGAAGCGTTCGCCGCCACAAGTTGGCCGTCGCTGATGGTCAACTCCAATTGCTCAACTGACAGTGCTGTCTGTGTGCCGTCGTCGCTCACCAACACCAGATAGGGGTAAGTGTAGTCGTCGGCAAAACCTGTGCTGAAGGTGAGTGCCAAGAGCACAGACAATAAGATTCTTTTCATGTTGCAGAATGGTTTTTAAGTATTCAATGGGGTGAGAAAGGTGTTTTTTCCCGTTGCAAAGGTACAATAATTACTAAAAACACTCATTTTTTTTCTACAAAAAAGAATATTTTATCAACAAATCGCTATTTATTTCGTATTTTTGCATCCAACAATCTTCCTCTATCGATGTTATAATATGATAACAATCCAAGAAAAGAAAGACGTGGCACTCGTCTTATCGAGTGGCGGAGCACGTGGACTGGCACATATCGGTGCCATTGATGAACTGTTGGGGCAGGGCTATCACATCACATCTGTTGCCGGGTGTAGCATGGGGGCACTGGTCGGAGGTATGTATGCCGCCGGCAAACTGGCTGAGTTTAAACAGTGGATGATGGGTATCGACAAAAAGAAAATTCTGTCGTTGTTAGACCTTTCGTTGAGCATCAATCATTTAGTCAAAGGGGTTAAAATTATCGATGCCCTGAAAGAGGTCGTTCCCGATGTCAATATCGAAGACCTGAACATCCCGTTCTGTGCCGTGGCTACCGATTGGGAGAGCGGCCGCGAGGTGGTGTTCCGAAAGGGCAGTCTTTATGAGGCGATACGCGCGTCGATTTCTCTGCCGTTGTTCTTCGACCCCGTGAAGCGTGACGGGATGGTGATGGTGGATGGCGGCATCATGAATCCGCTACCGCTTAACAGAGTGGCGCGCACGGGCGATGACCTGTTGGTGGCGGTCAATGTCAGTGCCCAGTATGATACTGATCATCTCCGTCTGCGTGAGGTCGCTGAGCAACAGAAACCGAAAGCGGTGTCGAAGGCGGTGGCTGTCCTGCGCAAACTCTTGCCCGGCAATCTCGACCTCAATTACGTCACGTTGCTCACCAGGATGTATTCGCTGATGATTCAACAGAATGCGGTGCTCTCGGCTAAACTCTATCATCCTGATGTCCTGGTAGATATTGCCATGAACCGGTTTGGCAGTTTCGAATACGACCAAGTGGCCAAAATCTCGAAACTCGGACAAATGAAAATGAAAAAGGCTCTCCTGAAAGTAGAAGGATAAAGGACGGAGGCAGGTGCATGGTGCAGGAAAACACCCTGCAAATAGAGTGTTTTCTTCAGCCGTCGTCTTTACTCGAAATAAAACGTCAGCACAAACATCTTCGTGGTGGCCTTGTTGACCGACTTCGAAAACATCACCATGTTCTTGTCCTTTAACTTGTCGGCATGTTTGGTGTCGAGTTTATTGCCCAAGCCATACATGAACTTCAGTTCAGGACGTAACTTGAAAAAAGGCAGGTAAAAGTCGCAGCCCGCACCAATCTCGAAAAAGAGGTCAGTGCCTTTCAACTTCAAGTAGTCATTGTCGCGCGATGAAAGGTTAATCATCGGGTTCAATCCCAATAACATATAAGGGCGGTGGTTGTTAAAACGCGGTGAGGCTACAATCAAATCCAAAGCAGTAGAGATGTATGCCGTCTTCAAATCCTGGCGTTGTGTAATCTCTTTCTCATCACTGTTCTCATTGGGGAAATAGTGGAAGGTGAGATGCCGGGTGCCGAAATACATGGCGGGGGCGACGCGGAACTGAAAATGCTCGCTCAGGCGGAACTCGCCCAGCACACCCACGTTGAAACCGGGGTCCCAACGGTCCTGGTCGCAAGTCACCAACCGCTCGGCCATCGTGCCGTCTTCCGACTCCAACATCTGCGGACCTACGTTCACAAACTCAATGTCTTGCAGGTGCGTGCCCACAAACACACCGAAGTGGAACGTGCGCAAGTCGGTGTAAGGACGGTTTTGCACACGGCGGCTCTGTCCCGCTGCGCATAGCACACACAGCAGCATGACGAGCAAACTCATGATTCTCTTTCGCATATTGCAATAACGTGATAGCGCCCCGTTTATTGTGCCGGTAGGGGAGCGGTGCAACAAAAAAGGGCAGCCCAGAAGGACTGCCCAGTATCGTTCCGATGATTGATTTGCTTACGGAAGGCTGATAGCCTCTGACGGGCAAACACCAGCGCATGTGCCACACTCAGTGCACAGATCGGGGTCAATTGAATACTTGTCACCCTCGGAGATAGCCTCAACGGGGCACTCATCGATACAGGTACCGCAAGCGATACAGTCGTCACCAATTACGTATGCCATAATCTAAATAATTTATTAGGTTGATAATGTTTTTGTAAATGTTAATTTTTTGTGCTCATCACGTGCTAAAGCAGGGGGTACCTACTTTTTGTAGGTGCAAAGTTAAGTAAATAATTTGAAATACCTACAAATGGGTATCACTTTTTTTATTATTTAGAAAAAATATAAATAAAACCGCTTCCGTGAAGTGTGCTCATTTCTCTTCCTCAAATTCCACATACTCGCCCTCGTCTTCAGCAAAGATTTTCTGCTGCTTTTCCGGGCGCATGCTCACATCCTCACCACGCGAAGCACGCTCGCGCTGGCGGCGCTGCTCGGCGGCACGTTCGTTCAAATCCGACATCTTCTTGCGCATTTTCCAAAACATCCACACGAAGTAGGCTATCACAATGAAGATGACAACCACCACAAAGGCGAAGATGGAAAACAAAAACTTAAACATGGCGTTTTATGAGGGTTTACGGGCTGTGAATGCGGAAAGGATGACATACCAGGCGATGATGATGGAGATGCCCGTAATGCCAAAAATAAGAAGCAGCGGTATGCAACTCAGAATGAAGATGTATTTCACCTCGTTGCCTTTCCAGCCCCATTGCTTGAACTTCAAGGCAAACATCGGAATCTCGGACACCATCACCCAACTGCTCAGACATACCATCGCCAAAATGACGGGCAGCGCATAATGCTGGCTGATGATGGCGGGGTAGCTGCCGGCAATCAAAGCACCCCAAAACAGCGCATTGGCCGGGGTGGGAAGTCCGATGAAAGAGGTAGATTGTCGCTCATCGAGGTTGAACTTCGCCAGGCGCAATGCCGCAAAGGCTGCCATCACAAAAGCGAAATAGGGGATGAATGGGCTCAGTCCCTCTAAAAACGAAGGATATTCCACCCAATGGAGCAGCGTGAACACCATCGCTGCCGGAGCCACGCCGAATGTCACATCGTCGGCCAGAGAATCGAGTTCTTTGCCGATAGGGGAGGAGACGTGCAGCAGACGGGCTGTCATGCCGTCGAAAAAGTCGAAGACGGCTCCGATGACAATCATCAGTAAAGCCATCTTCATGCTGCCGTTCAAGGCAAACACGGTGGCGATGCAACCCGATATCAGATTGCAACAAGTGATGGCGTTGGGAATATGGCGGGTGATACAGTTGGCCATGTTTATTTCAATTTGGCGATGACGGTTTGGTTGCCGGTGGTCGATTGCCCCATCTTCACACACACTTCGGTGTCAAGGGGCAGATACACATCCACGCGCGAACCTAATTTAATGAATCCGAGGTGCTCGTCAATGAAACACTCCTCGCCCTCCTGGGCGTAGGTGACAATGCGGCGGGCTATCGCACCGGCAATTTGACGGCAGAGCACATCCACGCCCTCGGGCGTCTCAATCAACACGTCAGCACGCTCATTCTCCTCGCTCGCCTTCGGAAGCCATGCCTTGTGGAAATTGCCGTCTTGGTGCTTGACCAACTTCACTTTGCCGTCAACTGGAAACCAGTTGGCGTGTACGTTGAACGGGCTCATGAAAATGGAAATCATCAGACGACGGTCATGGAAATACTCATCCTCTTCCACTTCCTCAATCACCACCACCTTGCCGTCGGCAGGGGCCACCACCAATTTCTCCGTGTCGTCATTGAAATAACGGATGGGACAGCGGTAGAAATTCACGACAATCATATAGACCGTGCCAAACACGGCCAGAAAAAACCAAAAAGGCACTTTCGAATCGAACAAATGCCATAAGAGATAGGATACTGCCCCGATGAACAGCAGCCCTATAGCCAACGTGCTATTGCCTTCGCTGTGAAGTCTTTGCTTTTTCAGCTTTCGTATTCTTTTGCCCATGACTGGATGCAATATAAACAACTGTCAGTCCTCAGGTAAAAAAGACCAACAATTATTGCTTTCTTAAATTTTCTGCAAAGGTAATGCTTTTTTATCGAATACCAAATTTTTTACGATATTCTTTTGGCCGTTTCGCCTTTTAGATGTAACTTCGCAACCTCAAAAGCACCCCTTCATGCAAGATTTTATCCATTTACACGTACATACTTATTATTCACTGCTCGACGGACAGGCGAGCATCGAACGGCTCGTCGATAAGGCGGTGGCCAACGGCATGCGCGGCATGGCGGTGACCGACCACGGCAATATGTTCGGCATCAAGTTCTTCTCTGACTATTGCGCGGGCATCAACAAAAAACGCAAAGAGAAAGGCGAGGAACCCTTTAAACCCATTCTCGGTTGCGAGATGTACGTGGCGCAACGACGCAAGGAAGATAAAGACAAGTCAAAAGGCGACGACCAGCGTTATCACCTCATCGTGCTGGCCAAGAACTATCAAGGCTATAAAAACCTCATCAAACTGGTGTCACGCTCATGGGTCGATGGGTTCTACACCCGTCCGCGTACCGACCACGACGATTTGGAGCGTTATCACGAGGGGCTGATTGTGTGCTCGGCCTGTCTGGCCGGCGAGGTGCCGCGTGCCATCAACAACGGAGATATCGCCAAGGCACGGCAGACCATCGAATGGTATCAGCGGGTGTTCGGCGACGACTATTACCTGGAACTGCAACGCCATGAGGTGACAGATCCCAATATCTTGGCCAACCGAGAGACGTTTCCCGAACAGCAACATGCCAATAAGGTGATTCTCGAACTGGCACGTGAGTATGGCATCAAGGTGGTGTGTACTAACGATGTGCACTTCGTGGACAAGGAGAATGCCGAGGCGCACGACCACCTGCTCTGCCTCTCCACCTCGAAAGACCTTGACGACCCTAACCGTCTGCGCTATACCAAGCAGGAGTGGTTCAAGACGCGTGAGGAGATGAACCAGGTGTTCGCTGATGTGCCCGAAAGCCTCTCCAATACATTGGAAATCCTCGACAAGGTGGAAATCTACAGTATCAACCACGATCCCATCATGCCGTTCTTCCCCATACCAGAGAGCTTCGGCACGGAAGAGGATATCCGAAAAAAATATTCGGAGGAAGACCTATACAAGGAATTCACCTCCGACGAGAATGGCGAAAACCCGTTGCCGCCAGAGGAAGGACAGAAGAAAATCGCACACTTAGGAGGCTATGAGAAAATCTACCGGATTAAGTTCGAGGCCGATTATCTGGCCAAGCTGGCTTACGAAGGAGCCAAACGCCTCTATGGTGACCCGCTGAGCGACGAGGTGGCCGAACGGGTGAAGTTCGAACTGCATATCATGAAGACGATGGGATTCCCCGGCTACTTCCTCATCGTGCAAGACTTCATCAACTCCGCACGCGACGAACTCGACGTGATGGTGGGTCCGGGACGTGGCTCTGCTGCCGGTTCGGTGGTGGCTTATTGCTTAGGTATCACCAAAATCGACCCCATCAAATACGACCTGCTGTTTGAACGTTTCCTCAATCCCGACCGTATCTCGCTGCCTGATATCGACACCGACTTCGACGACGATGGACGGGGACGCGTGCTGAAATGGGTCGAGGATAAATACGGACACGACAAGGTGGCGCATATCATCACCTACAGCACCATGGCCACGAAAAACTCCATCAAGGATGTGGCAAGGGTGGAGCGACTGCCGCTCGACACTTCCAACCGCCTTTGCAAGGAGATTCCCGACCGCTTGCCCGACAATGCCAAGATGAATCTCACCAATGCCATCAAATATGTGCCGGCATTGCGTGAGGCAGAGGTGTCGACCGACCCGAAACTGAGCAATACCATCAAATATGCGCGCATGCTCGAAGGCACGGTGCGTGGCACGGGCATTCACGCCTGCGGCACCATCATCTGCCGCGACGCCATCAGCGATTGGGTGCCGGTGTCAACAGCCGACGACCCTGACAACAAGGGCGAGAAGGTGCTGTGCACACAATACGACGGACATGTCATCGAAGAGACAGGTCTCATCAAAATGGACTTCCTCGGACTGAAAACACTCTCGGAGTTGAAAGAGGCCGTGGAGAATGTCAGACTGAGCACGGGCGACATCATCGACCTGGACACCATCCCCATCGATGACCCCTTGACGTATGAACTGTATCAGAAGGGACAAACCATCGGAACATTCCAGTTTGAGTCGCCCGGCATGCAGAAATACCTGCGCGAACTCCATCCTACCGTCTTTGAGGACCTTATCGCTATGAACGCCCTCTACCGGCCGGGACCTATGGACTATATCCCCGATTTCATCAAGCGTAAGAACGACCCCTCGCTCGTGGCCTACGATATTCCCTGCATGGAGAAATATCTCAAAGACACTTACGGAATCACCGTCTATCAGGAGCAGGTGATGTTGCTCTCACGTCAACTGGCCAATTTCACCCGTGGCGAGAGCGATGCGCTGCGAAAAGCGATGGGTAAGAAGAAGGAGGCTATCGTTAACGCCATGGAACCCAAATTCCTTGAGGGTGGAAAGAAAAACGGTCACGACCCTGAGGTGTTGAAGAAGATCTGGGGCGACTGGAAGAAGTTCGCCTCCTATGCCTTCAACAAGAGTCATGCCACTTGCTATTCATGGGTGGCCTATCAGACGGCTTATCTCAAGGCTCACTATCCGGCGCAGTTCATGGCGGCCATCATGAGCCGGCGCAAGAACGACATCAAGGAAATCACCAAACTGATGGACGAGTGCAAGTCGATGGGCATTCCCACGCTCGGACCCGATGTCAATGAGAGTTACCTAAAGTTTGGTTCTAATAAGAAAGGTGAGATCCGTTTCGGACTGGCTGCCATCAAAGGTATGGGCGAGTCGGCTGCCGAGGCGATTATCTCCGAGCGCGAGAAGAACGGCCCCTATAAGAGCGTGTTCGATTTCGCACAACGTGTGAATTTAGGCGCTGTCAACAGAAAGGCATTTGAGAGTCTGGCGCTCAGCGGTGGTTTTGACAGTTTCGGCATCGCTCGTGAACGCTATTTTGCGACCAATAATAAAGGTGTCGTCTTCCTCGATACGTTGGTCCGTCACGGGCAACAATACCAACAAGCGGCAGCGGAGGCGCAAAATTCACTTTTCGGTGATTTGGAACCTGTCGAACTGTCTCTGCCGACCATACCCGAAGCAGAGAGTTGGAGCGCCATTGAGCGGCTCAACCGCGAACGCGACCTCGTGGGTATCTACCTCTCCGCTCACCCACTGGATGAATACGACATTGTGCTCAACCACATGTGCAATACCCATTGCCAGGAACTTGACGACAAAGAGGCACTGCTCAAAAAGCAGGAGATTTTGCTCGGCGGCATCGTCACGGCGGTAAAGTCGAAATTCACCAAGACGGGGAAACCCTGCGGATTCGTCACCCTTGAAGACTTCGAAGGGTCGGGCGAACTGGCACTCTTCGGTGAAGACTGGGGACACTGGCAGGGGATGCTCACCGAGGGATGCTCGGTGCTGATTAAGGCGAAATGCACTAAGCGCTTTGAAACCAGTACGTTCATTGACTTCAAAATCGCTGACATACAATACCTGCAGACCGTGAAAGAACAGCGCATCGAGCGTATCACCATCACCATCGATGCCGATAAGTTTGATGACACCACGGCCTCTGACCTCGCCACGCTGCTCCGCGACAGTCCTGGCACAACAGCTGTCTATGTGCAGATACATGAACCGGGCGAGAAAACGCATGTCATGTTGCGAAGCAAGTCCGTCTCGGTCAACCTGAAGCATGAACTCACCCAGTTCATCGATTCCAACGAGGGCATGAACTATCATATCAATTAGTGAGTTTTTGAGGTCATGAAGCTATGAGTTTTTAAGGTCATGGGGTCATGATGTCTGTGGCTCGTCCATTGGCATGCTTTTTGCTTGATATTGACAGAAAGAAGGGCGTCTGTTCGCTCCTTTCATTGATTTGACAATTATTGTTTCATTTTTAATTATTCTTTTACTGATGGAAGTAACAATCACAACTGAGAATTTCGAGAGCTATAAGAATGGTAACCTGCCATTAGTCGTTGACCTGTGGGCCACATGGTGCGGACCCTGTCGTATGCTGGGACCTGTCATCTCAGAACTGGCCAGTGATTATGACGGACGTATCGTCGTGGGAAAATGTGATGTGGAGGAGAACGACGACATCGCCATGGAATATGGTGTGCGTAATATCCCCACCATCCTCTTCTTCAAGAACGGCGAGTTGGTTGACCGCTTCGTCGGTGCTGCCGGAAAAGCTGTCCTGGACGAGAAATTCAAGGCTCTGCTGTAATCAGAAACGCTAACTGCAATCCGAGTCGTCAGCTGCGACCCGGAAAGCGGCAATCATCTACAAAACAAGTGAAGGGGCGATGCCGCGGCATCACCCCTTTATCAGTTTCCAACATCAAGAGAAAGAAATCGTTCTCTTCCCCTCTTCCTCCGTAATCTTCACCCGAACGGCATCTTCGGGCAGAAGTTCCTCAATCAGTTCGGGCCATTCAATGAAGCAGACGGCACCGCTGTAGAAATAGTCCTCATATCCCAAGTCATACACCTCTTCCAATTTCTTGATGCGGTAGAAATCGAAGTGGTAAATCAACTCATCGGTCGTGGCCGAACGGTATTCATTGACGATGGCGAAGGTGGGGGAGGTGATGACATCCTCCACACCTAATACCTCGCATACGGCTTTGATAAATGTGGTTTTGCCAGCTCCCATCTTGCCGTAAAAAGCAAACACGGTGGCATCGCCCATCGCGCCCACAAACTCACGCGCGGCATCGCCGATATGTTCCAAATCTTTTATCTCTATTGTCATAGTCTTCTATAATTCACAATTACCAATTCACAATTCACAGTTCACAATTACCAATTCAACATTCAACATTCTTCATCGCCGCAGGCGACAACTCAACATTCAAAATTCAACATTCCAACTACCTTTTCTTCCCTGTCAGTGTCACGATGGGGATAATCATCTCTTCCATCGAGATGCCACCATGTTGGAAGGTGTCTTTATAGTACGACACATAGTAATTGTAATTGTTGGGGTAGGCGAAGAAATCCTCACCCGTGGCAAACACGTAGGTGGTGCTGAGGTTGGGTGCCGGCAACTGAGCCTGACGGGGATTTTTGATGGTGAACACATCCTTCGGGTTGTAACTCAGATTCTTGCCCAGTTTGTAGCGCAGGTTGGTGTTGGTGTTGCGGTCGCCGATAATTCTTACGGGCTTTGAAGCTCTGATACTGCCGTGGTCGGTGGTGACAATCACCTTATAGTCCGTCTGCGACAGGGCGCTAAACAGGTCGGCCATGACAGAATGGCGGAACCAGCTGAGCGTGATGCTGCGATAGGCGGATTCATTGCTGGCCAGTTCGCGCACCATCTTCGATTCTGTACGGGCGTGCGACAGCATGTCGATGAAGTTAAACACCACGACATTCAAGTTGTTGGATTTCAACTTGTTCAACTGACTCAAGAAAGTGTCTGCATCGGCTGAGTTGTTGATTTTATGATACGAGTAGGTGTCGTGCCGTCGGTAGCGCTCGATTTGCGTGCCAATCAGCGGTCCTTCGTTCAGGTTCTTGCCCTCTTCCTCATCTTCGTCCACCCAAAGTTCGGGAAACATCTGTGCGATTTGCTGGGGCATCAACCCGCTGAAGATGGCATTGCGGGCGTATTGCGTTGCGGTGGGGAGGATGCTGCAGTACAAATCTTCGTCAATGTCAAACTGGTCGGCGATTTCTGCTGCCAACGTGCGCCATTGGTCGTAACGGAAGTTGTCAATGACAATGAGAAACACTTTTTCGCCTTGGTCCAGCAGCGGGAAGATTTTTTTCTTAAACACCTCGTTGCTGAGCAACGGCTTGTCGGCTGTGGGTTTGGCGCCGGGTGCCACCCAGTCCAGATAGTGGCTTTTGATGTATTTGCAGAAACCGTTGTTGGCGTCTTCTTTCTGCATCATCAAGATGTCGCTCATGTTGGTGTTGGCGCTGCTCAACTCCAACTCCCAGTGAACCAAGCGCTTATACACGTCAACCCAATCGCTGAACGTTTTGCAGTCAGCGATTTGCATACTGATGTTCTGAAAATTCTGCTGATAACCGCTCTGTGTTACTTCTGCAACAATCTCCTTGCGGTGGATATTCTTTTTGAGAGTGAGCAGAATTTGGTTGGGGTTCACGGGTTTGATGAGGTAATCGGCGATTTTCGAGCCGATGGCCTGGTTCATGATGTCCTCCTCTTCGCTCTTGGTCACCATCACCACCGGGGTCATCGGTGTGATTTCCTTCATGTGCTGAAGAGTCTCAAGGCCAGTCAGTCCGGGCATCATCTCGTCGAGCAGTATCAGGTCGAAAGATTGTTGGCGGCACTGGTCGATGGCGTCGCTGCCGTTGTTGGCAGTGACCACCTCATATCCTTTTTTTTGTAAAAAGAGGATGTGGGCTTTGAGCAGTTCTATCTCATCATCTACCCACAATAATAATCCGTTGCTCATGCTGAGGGGTGTTTTCGATTAAAAACCGTCTAATTCGTAGTACTCGTCCTCCAAATCATAACCTTGCTGGGGTTGCTGATTGTTATTATTGTTATTGTTGTTCTGTGGAGGTGTAGAGGGCGTGTCGAAGTCATCGAAGATGATGTCCACATCGTCGTCATCGTCATTGCCGTCATCGTCTATCTCATACACATCGTCTTCAATGGACGGCTGTGGTGTCACAGGTGATGTCGGTTGTTCCGGTGTCACTGGCGTCACAGGAGGTGTTGGCTCTACTGGCGTAGGAGGTGTCACAGGCGGCGTGGGTGGCGTGGGCGTTTCAGGTTGCGTCGGCGGTGTCGGTGTGACAGGTTGTGAGGGACGATTGGGTCGTACCCGTGTAGGCTTCGTTGGTTCCGTGCTGCCTGTTTGGTCAATCAATTCGATATCGTCGATATTATCAATAGGATTCTTCGGCTCTATCGGATTCCGATTGTCGTTATTCGGGGTAATAGGTTCGTCGTCAATGACCGTTCCGCCGTCGTCAATGACCGTTCCGCCATTGTCAATGTTCGTTCCACTGTCATCGATGAATGTTCCACCATCGTCAACGACTTTTCCGCCATTGTCAATGACCTTTCCGCTGTCATCAATCACCATCGTGCCGTCATCTGCAGGCTTCTCTTTCAGTTCTCGTTTCTGTAATCCTACGGGCGACAGTTTTTCAATGGATTCGGGCAACGGGTTGAGTTTGGGCTCGGACGCGTCGGCATAGCCGTCAGGGTCAGACAGCAGATAGCGGGTATTGACTTTCAGCGGTGCGAAGTGTTTCGAATAGTATTCGTCGTAATCGTCATAGCTGAAGAGGGTGCCGAGCAGTTCCAGGTTAGGCCGGCTGATGATGATGGCGCGGGCTTGGTTGTTCATACGCCGTACCACGCCCTCGTTGGCATACACTTGTTGGGCGTATTGATGGGCTTCGTCGAAGTTGCGGAATCCTGTGATTTGCATCTGGTGCAAATCGTCTGTACCCGCTATGGTCAGGTCGAAGTTGCGCACGATGAAGTTGGTGAAGTTAAACCGTGCCATCTCGTAGAGCAACTGGTCCTCATTGAGCGAGTCGGGACTATAGGCCAACATGAAGATGAAGTCGGCGTTGCGGTCGTCGGTGAACTGTCGGGCGGCGAGCGAGTCGCTGTCGTTGAGCACCGCGGTGCGGCGGCTCCAGACATCTCCCAGGTCGAACTTGCCGCCGTGCAGTTGGCGTCCGGCTTTCACACCGTTGACAATCATGCCGGCCATCTCGCTGATGCGGCTCTTCGGATAGTTCTTGACCACATCGTTCATGGCCTCTACACAACCGTTGACGTTGCCGTTGTTGAGCATGCTCAAGCCGTTGATGAAGATGAACTTATCGCGGTTGGCTCCGAGTGGGAAGCGGGTCTCTGAGATATGTGCGTTGCCGGCCACTTCGCTATAACGGTCGGCCTTGAAGGCTTCATAGGTGGCGGCGTAGAGCGAGTCTTCTATCTGTACGCCGAAGAGTGAGTTCTCGCGGAAATAAGGGTCGGTGAGCACAGTGGTCCATTGGCTCTCAGGGTATTTTGTGCGCAACAGCTCCACATATTCATTGGCAATGGCGGTCTCGCCCCGGCGCGAATAGAGCAGGAAGAGGTGGTAATAGACATCATCCATCTGCTCATAGTCGGGATAGAAGTCCGTGAGCCGCCTCAGTTGTTTCTCGCTCAGGCGCAGGTTGTCGAGTTTGTCCTTGAAGATGACTCCGGAGTGGTGGAGACCGTCTTTGATGATAGCATTGCTGGCGGTCACCTGTTCTTCCGTGAAAGGTATCTGTGCCAGATAGTATTCCCGTTTGTGCGGGTCGTTTGCGGGGTCTTCTTTCGCTTGGTCGATGGAGTCTTGGACTGCTTCTACCTTGCTGATGGAGTCGAGCATCTCTTGCGTCATCTCGGCTTGGTCGGGCATGTTGAAATCACCGCCTACCACCGTCTTGTTCACACGCTGCCAGTCGTCCACATTCTCACGCTTGCCCCATTGTTTCTGGAACGTGGCCTTACCTTGGCTCACCGCTAATGGGTTGTAGAAATACCACTGTCCGTCTTTCTCGCCAAGGGGGGCGGCATTCGTGGTCGGCTGCTTGTTTCGCTGTTGGTTCAGGTTCCGGTTCTGGTCGCCTCCGTTGCGTTGCTGCACCTGCTCGGCCTCGGCTTCCTGTTGTTTCCGCTTCTCTTCTTTCTCTTTTTTGATGAGAGCCTCAATCACCTTGTCGATGGCGGCGTTGCGGCTCGCCTCGTCCATGTTGGCGAGAATTTGGAGAGAGTCTTGCAAGTGCACGGCATCCGTGTAGGGCACCAGTTCGTCGAGCACCTTCGACCGTTCCGACAGTTGCTTGTAGTCTTTGCGGTCGCGGTCCAGCATGCCGATAGCGGAGCCATAGCAGCGTTGCGCGTCATTGAATTTCTCTTTCGCCCAATACAGGTCGCCCAAACGCAACAGCAGCACACCTTTCTCGATGCCGTTGCGGGTGCCTTTCTCATTGCCTTTCTCGTAAGCGGCGATGGCATTCAGCGTGTCGTGCTGGGTCAGGTAGATATTGCCCATAGCATAGTACACCTGGTCCAGATAATCCTTGTTCTTGTCCGAGGCCGCCATGCGTTTCAGCTTGGAGATGACCTGGCGGGTCTGTCCACCTTCGGCCATCACCTCGGTCATGGCGATACGGGCGTTGAACTCGGTCTCGTAAGGCGGACTTTGGCGTATCACGTGGCGGTAGGCGTCGTAGGCTTCCTTTTTGTGGCCGAGGGCACTTTGCAACTGGCCCATCAGATACCACTCGCGGGCTTTTTGTTTCTTACGCATCTCATGCTTGATGACCTTGCGCAGATAGGGGATGGCTTTCTCGTATTCGCCCGTGTGAAGATAATAGTCGGTGTAGGTGTAGTCCCATTCTTTCTGTGCCCGCCAGTCGATGCTGTCACGGCTGATGTTGCGGATGACGTCTTCAGCGTCATACAGCCAGTCCATCTCGATGTAGCACTTGGCCAACCAGGCGCGGGCCTTGCCGTAGATGGCGGGCTGTGTCTGATACAAGCGGCTCATATAAGAGAAGGTGGCTGCGGCTTCTTCAAAATTGCCTTTGTAGAATTGCGAACGACCCATCAACATCCACGCTTTCCAAAGAAACGGGTTGTACTCGCGCCGGCTGAGCCATTCGATGTCGCGTTCGGTCTTCTTGCGACTCTTGTTCCATTCGGGGCGCTTCTTGATGCTGTGTTGTTTGATGGCCTTCTGCGATTTCTCTATGGCACGGTCGAATTGTGAGGAACCCAATTGCCTGCTTTGCTTATTGCCTACGGTATAAAGCGGAATCATCTCCGTAAAATTGTCTTTATTACCGGTCTCTTTGGCGAGCGAACCGTCGATATAGGCCACTTTACCGTTATAGTAGGTGTTGTATCGTGCATTGAATGCGTGCCACCATCGACTCTTGGCCGTATTTTTTTGCGTACTGCAAGCAGAGACAATCATCAGGATGACTGCCACGCCTAAGAGAAAATGATGACTCGACAAAAATCTTTTCACATTATATCTAACTGAAAAACTGCCGCTTTTATTGCCCTACAGCCCACTTAATTGCTAATTGTCAATTGCTATTTGTGAATTGTCAATTATGAATAGTCAGCTCACGCCTCCATCAGCATCACCAACTCATCCTTGACTTGGTCGGGCACGTTCACTCCGCGTAAAATCAGACTGCGGTTCCATTCTTTCGTCTCTTCCGGTCGCATTGTGTAGAGCACTTCACGGAAGGCTTCCGCCTCTTCGTCCGTATAACTGTCTGACCGGCGGCCGCTGAAACGGTCCAACTCTTCATCGTCGAAATAGACGATGTCTTTGGTCGCGGCCTCCATCATACACTCCTGTTCGCAACGGCTGTCATGACCATCACACGAGGCACACGACACTGCCGTCTGTACGGGGGTGTTGACGTGGCGCCGCCCTATCATAAAAATAAGGTAGAGCACGGCGAGCAGGACCAAGCAGACGATGATGAGGGTCATGGCTCTTCTGTCAGGATGAAACCGGCCTGGCGCAGGTGGTTCCAGTATTCAGGATAGGATTTGGTCACCACTTCGGGATGGTCGATGCGCAGACCGGGGAAGCGGAAGGCCGCAGGGGCAAACGACAGGGCCATGCGATGGTCGTTGTATGTCTCGATGACGGGGGCGGCCTCGGCTTCGCAACGCTCGCCATCCCATACCAACTCTTGGTAGTCGATGTCGTGCAGCACATATCCCAATTTGCGCATCTCGCGCTTTAAGGCCTCGATGCGGTCGGTCTCTTTGATTTTCAATGTCGAGAGTCCGGTGAAGTGGAAGGGGATATCGAGCATGGCACACGTGACCACGAATGTCTGTGCCAGGTCGGGCTGTGTCTTGAAATCGTAGTCGATGCGGTTCACGGGGTGTGCGAAACGTTTCAGGCGGATGGTGGTGGGCACCCCTTTGCGCTTGTCGGCGAAATAGGTCTTGATGCCTAAGAGGTTGAAGAGGTAACGTCCCATCGAATCGCCTTGTTTCGACCCGTCGGTCAGCCCTGTCATCTGTATCTCCGTGTCGGGGTGGGGGGCGAGCATGGCTATCTCGTACCAGTAGGAGGCCGAACTCCAGTCATTCTCGATGAAGTAAGGACGGGGCTGGTAGGGCACAGGCTCAACGGTGATGGTGTCGTGACTGGTCCAGTCCACGGCGGTGCCGAAATCGCGCATCGTGCACAGGGTCAGTTCGATGTAAGGCTTCGAGATGATGTCGCCCGTCAGGCGCAGTTCCAGTCCCTTGCTCAGCGCGGGACCAATCATCAGCAGGGCAGAGATGAATTGCGAACTGGTGTCGCCGGGCACTTCCACGTAGCCACCCTCAAGCCGTTGTCCGGTGATGAGCAGCGGAGGAAAACCCGCATTGCCCGTATAGCGGATGTCGGCACCTAAGTAGCGCAGGGCATCGACCAGAATGCCGATGGGTCGCTGCTGCATCCGTTCGGTGCCGGTGATGATATGTGTGCCGGGTGTCACGGCCAGATAGGCGGTCATGAAGCGCATGGCGGTGCCGGCGGCTTTGATGTCGATGGTCTCAGGCATGTCGCGCAATGCGCGGATCATTACTTCGGTGTCATCGCAGTCTGACAGGTTGTCGGGCAGCAGGTCGCCGCCAGTGAGTTTGTGAATAATAAGGGCGCGGTTGCTGATGCTTTTCGATGCGGGCAACTCGATGGTTTCTTTGATTCGTTCAGGAGCGGTAATACGATATTTCATGAGGTTGTTTTTGCTTTTTGTCACAATCGCGGGACTGCTACCCGCAATAGGTTTGCAAAGATATACCTTTTCTTTTATATTACCCCCATTTTTTCAAAACTTTTCAATTTTTTACCATAAAATTATATGCCACCCATGATTCTCTTGCTCGTTTCGGGTGTGTTTTCCTCTATTTTTGATATGGTTTCTGGTTAAAAATGCAAAAAAACCTCGAAAAGTTTTGTTAGTTCAAAAAAACTGCGTAACTTTGCATCCGCAAAAGCAAAAGGATCGGGATTTAGCGCAGTTGGTAGCGCACACGTCTGGGGGGCGCGAGGTCGCTGGTTCGAGTCCAGTAATCCCGACCAAAATCAAAATAAAGGACTGAATTTCAGTCCTTTATTTGTTTTTAGTGAAGAAGTGGTCGGCTATCGTCGCTTAGACTTTAGAAGTTCATGATAGTCAGAGATTAGATTCCAAATACCATCTTCTGATAGTACTCCGCGTTTAAGGTCTTGAGGAAGAATCCCTGCTTCGTCAGCAGCAAAGTCCAGTTTCCACAAATCACTGCCATAGTATTTGCTGAGTTCGGCAACATCCTCTTTGATTGCCTTCAATGAAACAGCAGATTCATCCTTGATGGCAGCCAAGGCTTTATTGAAGCGTTGCTCCATCCACTTGATTCGCTCAATTTGTAAAAGCCTACATATCGAGTCCTCTCTGATCATCTTTGGTGCAGACTTACCTGCCAAAATCAGCACCTTCTTGCCATTGCGGTAAATATGTAATTGGCGAGAACGAACCACAGCAGTTAGTTCTGAATCTTCCTGTATGGCAATCCATAGAGAATGATACGCACCATCCTCTTCGAATAGTTTGCGTTGCAGGTGCGAGCACATGTTTGTCGTGTCGATGTTCATCATTAAAATGAAAGGTTGCTTCTATCTGCAAAAGTAGAGAAAACAATGGATACAACAAAATTTTAGACGTGTTTTTGCCACTTTTTTCAGCCGAGCAGAAAAAAGATAACAAATCGCGTCATGGGTTCAAGTATTGAAAATGGAATCATAGTCTTTGTGGCAGTCGAAAGAGGGGCACGCTTTGTTGGCGAATTCCCGGTGGCCGTGGAGCGTGGCACGCGGAAATCTGCGATGCAACGCTGTCAGAAGTTGTTTCAATGCTGTTTTTTGTTCCTTGGTGCGCGTGTCTTTCGGAGTCTTGCCGTCTTTGGTGCATCCCCCGATATAGCAGATGCCGATACTATGGCGGTTATGCCCGGTGCAGTGGGCTCCGACTTGTGCGACAGGCCGCCCTGTGTGTAGGGTGCCGTCGCGGTAGATTACATAGTGATAGCCGATGTCGCGGAAACCTCTGGCGAGGTGCCACTGTCGGATGTCGGCAACGGTGAAGTTTTTGCCTTCAGGTGTTGCCGAACAATGGATGATGAGTTCAGAGATGGTGCGCATGGTTCCCTTTCAGTAGCTCGTCGATGTATCTTTTGATGTGCGATTCCGACTCGCCGATTTTGGAGTGGAAATAGATGTTGACGCCGAAGACACCGCCGGCGAAGGTGAGTGATTGCGCGACGTACCAGAGAACGCCGTCGGTAACTTCTTCTTTGGTGAAGAAACAGATGAACGTGAGTGTGATGCCCGATAGCACCATCAACACGGCAGTGCCGTATTGAAGCCATTCTTTTGTGATGGGATTCATAATGCAGGATACTAAGTTCTCTGCAAAGATATATCGCCAATCTCCTGTTATTCTGTTATCGGTTAAACATTGCCCAAACGCTCAACCGTTCCATTTCATAACCACGCTTTTTGCAAGAGATTAACCCTCCCTTTCATCATCATTCACTTAAATACTCCTTTAATTGGATGATATGGAATAAACCTTTTTAATGTATGTATGGTTACAAAGAATGAATCTATGCGTCTATTATTTATATAATTTTACCTAAATTTAATAACTAAAAACTCAATGGAACATTTATCTAAAAAGCATCCGGTCAACGGCCTGCAAAAGGCTGCATTGGCAATCGGCTTGTCGGCTTTGCTGTTCGTACCAGCATCTGCTGTGGCAGACACAGGTACAGCACCGAACCCGCCTGCCGCCGTGGCTCAGAACATTACAGTCAAGGGCCACATCGTGGACGAAAACGGGGAACCGATGATTGGTGTTACCGTCAAGGTGGCTGAAGGAGACGCCTTCGGGGGCACCATTTCCGACATCGACGGAAACTTCTCTATCAGCTTGCCCAGTGGGAAGCACAGTCTTGTATTCTCTTACATGGGTTACAAAAACAAGACCGTGCAGGTCAGTGGCAATACGATGAACGTGACGATGGAACCTGACACACAAGGTCTGGACGAAGTTGTGGTCATCGGTTTCGGTACCGTCAGAAAACGTGATGTCACCGGAGCAGTGGCTCAGGTCAAGAGCGATGTCATCGTTCAAGCGCCGACCAGCAGCGTGGCCACAGCTTTGCAAGGACGCATCACTGGTCTCGACGTCAACGGCTCTGAACTCCGCATCCGTGGTAACCGCTCAATCAATGGTAACAACGCACCGCTGGTCATCATCGATGGTGTGCAAGGCGGTTCGATGGGCGACCTCAACCCCGATGATATTGAGACCATCGACGTGTTGAAAGATGCATCCTCCACCGCCATCTACGGCTCGCAGGGTGCCAATGGTGTTATCATCATCACCACCAAGAAAGCTCAGGCAGGCAAGATGCAGGTGTCGTACAACGGCTATGTCACCGGTGCCTTCCGCGAGGAGCATCCCGACTACCGCTCTGGTCAGAACTATTACGAGGCACACCGCATCGCAGCTGCTAATGCCGGTCAGTGGAGCAGCACTTCCGACGACCTCAACCTCTTCAGCAGTACCGCGGCATACGCGGCTTATCGCGCCAACGCTTGGACCGACTTCGATGAGGAATTGCAGAAATCGACCACTTGGAGTCACCGCCACACCCTCACCCTCTCCGGCGGATCGGAGAAAACTACGGCTCGCTTCAGCGTCGGTTATGCCAATGACGGCAACAAGTGGAAGAAAAGCAGCGGCACCGACCGTTACACCCTTCGTGCCAATATCGACCACAAGGTGCACAAGTGGATTGACGCCGGCATAAATTTCCAGTTGACACACAATCGCAGTGAGGCCTCTCCTTATCAAAGCACTCCCACTACGGGCATGCAATTGGGTTCACCCTACGGTGTCTATGACGACCACTCTGACACTTACACCATTGGTACCGAGATGGTGGAACGTCCACTGAGTGCCACTGACTATGTCAACCCGCTCATCAATACCTTGGGCGACTATCTCTACGCCCGTGAGAGCTATGGCACCAATGTGGTGGCCAACGGCTATCTGGACATTCATCCTATCGCTGGTCTGAACTTCCGCACACAGGTCAACACACATATCGTCAACTCCACTATTGGTGACTATGCCGATGCGCTCTCAGCAACGGTCATCGAAGCCGGCACCAAACAATCAACAGCCACGATGACGAAGGCGTCGAGTCTCTACATTGAATGGAACAATGTCCTGACCTACAACTTTGTTATGCTGCCCGAAGACCACCACCTCAGCCTCACCTTGTTGACCACATGGAACAAGAAGACGGGTGATGACCTGTCGGCCACTTCTATCGGTCAGACCTTAGCATCGAACCTGTGGTGGAACCTGGCCAGCAACGATGGCGGCGCAGGCCACTCTATCCACAGCAGCAGCTACACCCAACAGCAGAACTTCTCCTACGCAGGCCGTATCAGCTACGACTGGAAGAGCCGCTACCTCTTCACTGCATCGCTGAGGCGCGACGGAGCTTCCGTGTTGGCCTCAGGCCATAAATGGGACACCTTCCCCTCGGCTGCTCTCGCATGGCGTATCAGCGACGAACCGTTCATGGCGAGCACACGCTCCTGGCTCGATGATTTGAAATTCCGCCTGACCTACGGTGTGACAGGTAACTCCGGTATCCCCGTGTATGGTACTGAATCGGGTATCTCTTTCGCCAACTGGAGCTTCGGATTCCAAGACACCGCGGCCAACCGCTATACGTTAGGTGTGGATGACTTGATTGGTAACCTGAATACCAAATGGGAAAGGTCGAAGACCATCGATTTCGGTTTCGATATGTTGTTGCTCAACAACCGGGTCAACATCACCTTCGACTACTACAACACCAAGACCACCGACCTTATCCTGAAACGCTCACTGCCCACCTCATCAGGTAACGACGGTAAATTCGCCACATACACCAACATCGGCTCTACACAGAACCGTGGTTTCGAGATTACCATCAACTCACGCAACATCGTGACGAAGGACTTCCAATGGAATTCCACCCTCTCGTTCTCCGCCAACCGGGAGAAGATTGTTGACCTCGTTGACGGTACCGACATACAGGTCGGCACCAATAAGGAGAACTCAACATTGATGATTGGTCATCCCATCAAGTCGTACAAGACATTCGATTATTTGGGCATTTGGACATCCGACGAGGCGGCAGAGGCAGCCACCTATTTCAAGGATGCGGATAAGACACAGCCATTCCAGCCTGGTGATGTCAAGGTGGCCGATTTGGATGGCGACAATGTCATTGACCAGAACCTGGATATCGACTATATCGGTTCGCAGTCGCCGAAGTGGTTCGCAGGTTTCAACAACGACCTCCGTTATAAGAACTGGGATTTCAACATCTATTTATATGCACGATGGGGACACTGGGGTGAGAGCCCACTGGCCAACTTCGACCCGTCCACCGGTGGCCAATACACCAATATGGACTATTGGGTGGCAGGCTCCAACGAAGGCGCCTCGCTGCCGGGACTGATGCTCAACCGCAAACTGTTCGACTATGTGGGCTACCAGTCGCTGAGCTACTGCGAACAGTCGTTCATCAAGGTGAAGCGCATCGCCCTGGGTTATACCTTACCTAAGAGCGCTCTTAAAGCACTCTCTTTGCAGAGTGTGCGTATCTATGCTACGGTCAACAACCCCTTATACTTCGTCAAGGAAG
>CAMJFC010000035.1 GCA_946404865.1 uncultured Prevotellaceae bacterium | reverse complement strand
GCCGATGGTACTGCAATGCAATGCGGGAGAGTAGGTGGCCGCCTTTTTTTCAATCCAGGACACGACCGTATGGCGTGTCCTTTTTTTTGCCTTTCAACCTCATATCCTTTTAACCTCACAACCTTGATGGTATAATATTTTCCGTTTTTCTGCGTTTTATTGTCATGCAGTGGACTGATAGAATCCGACAAGTGAAAATCGTTTTGGTGATTGCCGCTATCTTGATAGCGGTCGCTTCGCTTGTGGTCTCACATGCACTTGTACATGACTTGTCGATTGAAGAGCGGAATAAAATGGGGGTGTGGGCTGAGGCCATCCGCTCGTTCAATGCTGCCGATGAGAATACCGACTTGGGCTTGGTGCTCAAGGTGATGGATGAGAACAACACCATCCCCGTGGTTGTTCTCGATGCTAACCATCAGGCACAGGATTTCAGGAATGTCAATTTTAATGGCGGCACATACGAAGATACGCTTCGTCAGGCTGCTTATCTGGGTGAGAAATGGTTGAAGGAAGGGCAGTTCATACAGATTGATGTGGGCGATGAGCAACATTCAGACTATCAGTACGTCTGTTATGATGATTCCGTGATGATCAAGCGGCTCTCCATGTGGCCGTATGTGCAATTAGGCATCGTAATGATTTTTGTGGTCATAGCCATCTTCGCTTTGTTGACCTCTAAGCGAGCGGAACAAAACAAGGTGTGGGTGGGACTGTCTAAAGAGACCGCTCATCAGTTGGGCACGCCCATCTCTTCGCTCATGGCTTGGACGGAAATTCTGAAAGAGAACCATCCGGATGATGACCTCCTGCCCGAGATGGATAAAGATGTGAAACGCCTTCAGCTCATTGCTGACCGTTTCTCGAAGATTGGCTCGTTGCCCGAACCCGTACCTTCGAGTTTGAACGATGTGATGGACCATGTCATCGACTACATGGACCGCCGTACATCGAGCAAGGTGAAGATGGTGAAAGACTTCCCCGACCACGATGTGGTGGTGAGCATCAATGCCTCGCTTTTTGAGTGGGTGATAGAGAACCTTTCGAAGAATGCCGTCGATGCCATGGGGGCTGACGGTGGAACCATCACGCTGCATGTGGAGGATATGGAGCAGCAAGCCGTCATAGAGGTGTCGGACACAGGCAAGGGCATCCGCAAGAAAGATATCAGCAATGTGTTCCGTCCCGGCTTTACCACCAAAAAGCGCGGATGGGGCTTGGGGCTCTCCCTTGCCAAACGCATCGTCGAGGAATACCATCATGGCAAGATATTCGTGAAGAGTTCAGAGGTGGGAAAGGGTACAACCTTCCGTATCGAACTCAACAAATAACAGAGCCCCTCTTCTCTAAGGAGAGGGGGTGATGTGCTGCTGAGGCGGGTCTGTCGTCGCACTCGTGATTCTGAGAGAAACCATACTTGTGATTCTGGGAGAAACCATAGAGGTGACGTTTTTTTGCAAAAAAAACGGGATAATTTGCTCATTATGAAAATTATTCGTAACTTTGCAGCCCGTTATGTGCAGTTTGGAGAAATATCGTATCGATTTGTTGGGCTTAAAGGCTGATACAGAAACCTTTGAGTTCCATCTTGACGATGATTTCTTCAAGGCCGTGGAAGGTCGTGATGTTCAACATGGCGACGTGAAAGCTACGGTTCGTGTGACCAAGGTTGGGAATGACTTCAAGTTGGCAATGGGGGTGCAGGGCAGTGTCATTGTGCCTTGTGACCTTTGCTTGGAGGATATGGAACAACCTGTAGAAGGCACCAACAACCTGACGGTGAAATTAGGAGTCGAATACGCAGAAGAGGATGACACGGTGGCCGTAGATGAGCGTGAAGGATTCATCGACACATCGTGGTTCCTCTATGAGATGATAGTGCTGGCCATCCCCATCAAGCATGTGCATGAACCTGGGAAATGCAATCCTGCGATGATGAAGGCCCTTGAGGAGCATTCCGTTGCCCGAAGCAGCGGTGGTGAGCAGCCGGTCGATCCGCGTTGGAGTGAACTTGAAAAATTAAAAACAATATTAAACGATTAACAACAATGGCACATCCTAAAAGAAGACAGTCAAACACTCGTACTGCGAAAAGAAGAACGCACGATAAGGCAGTAGTACCCACATTGGCAGTATGCCCCAACTGCGGCGCTTACTATGTGTATCACACCGTATGCCCCACATGTGGCTATTACAGAGGCAAGGTCGCGATCGTTAAGGAAGAAGTAGCTGAATAATGGGTAAGCGTAGAGCGGTTATCACTGGCGTAGGTGGCTATGTACCCGACTATATCCTCAACAATGAGGAGTTGTCGCGC
This sequence comes from uncultured Prevotellaceae bacterium, assembly GCA_946404865.1. GTDB lineage: Bacteria > Bacteroidota > Bacteroidia > Bacteroidales > Bacteroidaceae > Prevotella. Next base: position 30,181 of record CAMJFC010000035.1, on the reverse strand, counting down.
ATGGTTGAGACCAACGACGAGTGGATTATGACTCGCGTGGGTATCAAGGAGCGTCGCATCCTCACGGAGGAGGGGCTTGGCACATCGTACTTGGCCCGCAAGGCCGCCAAGCAACTGCTCCAAAAGACGGGAGTTGACCCCGACACCATCGATGCGCTTATTTTGACCACCTCGACGGCCGATTATCAGTTTCCCTCCACGGCATCTATTGTCCTGGGCAAGTTAGGGCTGAAAAATGCCCATGCTTTCGACTTCTGGGCAGCGTGCTGCGGATTCGTCTATACGCTCGACACCGTGGCGTGTATGATTGAGTCGGGACGCTATAATAAGGTGATTATTATTGGCGCCGATAAAATGTCGTCGGTGGTCGATTATAAGGACCGAGCCACTTGTCCGCTTTTTGGCGACGGAGCCGGTGCTGTGCTTGTCGAGGCAACCGAAGATGAAGAGGTGGGATACAGAGACTCCTATTTCCGCACCGACGGAAAGGGGTTGCCTTTCCTCCATCTGAAAGCCGGAGGCTCAGTTTGCCCGCCATCGCATTTCACGGTTGACCACAGGTTGCATTACCTCTATCAAGAGGGACGCACGGTGTTCCGTTATGCCGTCACGAACATGAGCAATGATTGTGTGATCATCGCCGAGCGCAACGGACTGAATAAGGACAACATCCAGTGGGTGGTGCCTCATCAGGCCAATATGCGAATCATCGAGGCTGTAGCCAAGAGGCTTGATCTGCCGATGGAGCAGGTGATGGTCAACATCGAGCATTTCGGTAACACATCTGCGGGTACCATCCCATTGGCACTCTGGGAGTATGAGTCGAAGCTCAGAAAGGGCGACAACCTGATTCTCACAGCGTTTGGAGCAGGATTTGTACATGGCGCTTCCTACTTGAAATGGGGTTATGACGGTTCGGCTGTCAATGCCCCGGTGAAATAGAATGTAATCAACAAAATAAAACGCATCCTTCCTCTTATGAAAGAATGCGTTTTTTTGGCACAAAGAATGAGTATGCATAAGGCAGGTTTCGTAAATATTGTGGGCAATCCCAATGTGGGTAAGTCCACGTTGATGAACCAATTGGTGGGGGAGCGCATCTCCATTGCCACCTTCAAGGCGCAGACGACACGCCACCGTATCATGGGCATCGTCAATACGGAGGATATGCAAATCGTGTTCTCTGACACGCCGGGCGTTCTGAAACCCAACTATAAGTTGCAGGAGTCAATGCTCGCATTCTCTGAGTCGGCCCTCGCCGACGCCGATGTGTTGCTCTACGTGACCGATGTGGTGGAGAACCCCGAGAAGAACATGGACTTCTTGGAGAAAGTGCAGAAGATGACGATACCCGTCCTCTTGCTCATCAATAAGATTGACCAGAGCGACCAAAAAACACTGGGCGACCTGGTGGAGAAATGGCACACCTTGCTGCCAAAAGCAGAAATCCTGCCCATCTCCGCCCTCAATAAGTTTGGCACGGAGATGCTTCTCAAGCGGATTAAGGAACTGTTGCCCGACTCGCCGCCTTACTTTGAGAAAGACCAGTTGACCGACAAACCTGCCCGTTTCTTCGTGTCGGAAATCATCCGCGAGAAGATACTCCTCTATTACGACAAGGAAATCCCCTATTCGGTGGAAGTGTCGGTGGAATCGTTCAAGGAGAGTGCCAAACGTATTGACATCCGCGCCATCATTTATGTGGAGCGGGAGAGTCAGAAAGGCATCATCATCGGACATCAGGGTTATGCGCTGAAGAAGGTAGGTACAGAGAGCCGGAAATCGCTGGAGCGGTTCTTCGGCAAGCCCATCTTTTTGGAGACATACGTCAAAGTTGATAAAGACTGGCGCAGTTCACAGCGAGAACTCGATTCTTTCGGATATAATCCAGAGTAAACACAGAGCAAGGGGTAAGGCTTTTTTATTATAACTGATATGGGAAATTTAGTAGCGATAGTAGGACGGCCCAATGTGGGCAAGTCAACCCTTTTTAACCGGCTGACGCAATCGCGGCGTGCCATTGTGAGCAGTGAGGCAGGTACCACGCGCGACCGCCAATATGGCAAATGTGAGTGGAACGGCAGGGAGTTTTCCGTTGTCGATACAGGCGGCTGGGTGGTCAATTCCGACGATATCTTCGAAGAGGAGATACGCAAGCAGGTCATTGTGGCCACCGAGGAGGCCGACCTGGTGCTTTTCTTGGTGGATGTCATGAACGGTTTGACCGACTGGGACGAGGATGTGGCGATGATCTTGCGCCGCTCTAAACTGCCGGTGATACTCGTGGCTAACAAGTCGGACAATTATGCCGCTTATAGTGATGCCGCCGAGTTTTATAAACTGGGGTTGGGCGACCCCCACTGCATCAGTGCTGCGACAGGCAGCGGAACGGGCGACCTGCTTGACTTGGTGCTTGAGAAACTGTCAGGCGACGGAGCAGACCTCGTCGAGGAGGGCATACCCCGATTTGCCGTCGTGGGGCGTCCCAATGTAGGTAAAAGCTGTATCATTAACGCGTTTATCGGTGAAGACAGGCATATCGTGACCGATATAGCGGGCACTACGCGTGACAGCATCTATACACGCTATGATAAGTTCGGCTTCGATTTCTATCTCGTTGATACCGCAGGCATACGGCGTAAGAACAAGGTGACGGAAGACTTGGAGTTCTATTCGGTGATGCGTAGCATACGTGCCATTGAGAATTCTGATGTGTGCATCCTGATGATTGATGCCACCCGCGGCATCGAGGCGCAGGACATGAACATCTTCCAACTGATACAGAAGAACAACAAATCGCTGGTGGTCGTAGTCAATAAATGGGATTTGGTGGAAGACAAAAGTCAAAAGGTCATCAATACCTTTGAGGCCGCCATCCGCAATCGTATGGCTCCGTTTACCGACTTCCCCATCATCTTTGCATCGGCGATGACCAAACAGCGTATTTTCAAGGTGCTCGAAACCGCGAAGGAGGTATATCTGAACCGTACCGCCAAGGTAGGAACGTCAAAGTTGAATGAGGTGATGCTCCCATTGATAGAAGCCTTCCCGCCACCATCGGTCAAGGGGAAATACATCAAAATCAAATATTGTATGCAACTGCCTAATACGCAGATACCCTCGTTCGTGTTCTATGCCAATCTGCCGCAGTATGTGAAAGAGCCCTACCGCCGTTTCTTGGAGAATAAAATCCGTGAAAACTGGAACATGACGGGATGTCCCATCAATGTCTTTATTCGTCAGAAATAAAGGAAACATGCGATACAGACTGCTAATAGGACTGCTGTGTGCTGTGTGCGCCGCTTGCTCATCAGAATTGAAAACCGATGAGCAGGCGGCGAATACGGCCCGTCTCTATTATGACTATCTGGTACAGGGGAAATATGATGACTTCGTCGCGGGTATCGAAGGTTACGATGAGATGCCCGACACTTACCGCAGACAACTGTCAGACAATGCGCGTATGTTTGTGGAGCAGCAGAACCGGGAGCATGGGGGGATTGAGCGTTTGCGCATCATGCGGGCAGATATCGACTCAGATACAGAGACGGCGCAGGTGTTTCTCGTCATCTCTTATCAAGACGGTGGAAATGAGCAGATCATGGTGCCCATGGTACGGAAAGGCCAGTTATGGCTGATGCGATAAACCGTGATGAACTTCAAGTGAAAGTCTTTTCTTAGAGACTATGGTTTTCCGCTTGTTTTACTTTCTTAAACAGGTCTGAGGCAAACACCAGGTCGTTCAGCCGCTCATTGTTCGATGAAATGACCATGTCTTTGTTGCCCTCCCATTCTTTCTTTCCTTGGTAAATGAAAATGATATGCTCGCCGATACCCATCACCGAGTTCATGTCATGTGTGTTGATAATCGTGGTGGTGTTGTATTCCTTGGTGATGCCGCTGAGTAGTTCGTCAATGACCAACGAGGTCTTTGGGTCAAGTCCTGAGTTGGGTTCGTCGCAAAACAGATATTGCGGGTTGAGCACGATGGCACGTGCGATGGCCACACGTTTCTGCATACCACCGGAGATTTCACCTGGGTATTTCGACTGTGCCTCGGTCAGATTGACACGGTCCAGACATTCTTGTGCGCGATGAACACGTTCGCGGTAATTCATGTTGGAAAACATATCGAGGGGGAACATCACATTCTCCAGCACCGTCAAGGAGTCGAACAAAGCCGCACCCTGGAAAATCATGCCCATCTCGCGTCTCAGACGGATTTTCTCACTCTTGCTCATCGACGTGAAGTCGCGCCCGTCGTACAGAACTTCGCCTTGCGTGGGAGAGAGCAGTCCCACCAGGTTTTTCATCAGAACGGTCTTTCCTGAACCGCTCTGACCGATAATCAAATTGGTCTGGCCGTTTTCGAAGCGGGCGCTGATGTCGTGCAGCACCTCCTTGTCTTCGAATGTCTTATATAAATGGTTGACTTCAATCATTTTTTTGGGGTGGGAGTTTTGGGAGTTTGGGAGTCTGGGAGTTTGGGAGTTTGGACAATAGTTTTGGGAGTGGAGGAGTGAAGGAGTGGAGGAGTGAAGACAATAGTTATTTGGGAGTCTGGGAGTTTAGGAATTTGGACAATAGTTTTGGGAGTGGAGGAGTCGTTGGCGTTTTTACGACAGCAGTTGGGTGAGGAATACGTCGCTGAAAAGGATCAGGACGCTGCTCGACACTACTGCGCTGGTGCTCGCCTTGCCCACCTCAACCGAACCGCCTTTGACGTTGTAACCGAAATATGATGACACACTGGAGATGATGAAAGCGAAGACGGAACTCTTGATGATGCTCATCCAGATGAACCATGGGTTGAAATCGTGCTGCAGTCCCACCGTCAGGTCTTCAGCACTGAGCACATGGCCGACAATGGCAGTGGCATAGGCGCCGACGATGCCCGTTGCCGCACTGAAGATGACCAGGAAGGGCATGATGGTAATCATTCCGAGAATCTTAGGCAGAATCAGGTAACTGGCAGAGTTGACACCCATGATTTCCAATGCGTCTATCTGTTGTGTCACGCGCATGGTGCCCAATTCCGACGCGATGTTGCTGCCTACTTTTCCTGCCAATATCAAACACATGATAGAAGAGGAAAATTCCAACAGCATGATTTCGCGGGTGGTGTAGCCCGTGACAAATCGCGGCATCCACGGACTTTGGATGTTCAGTTTCATCTGGATGCAGATGACGGCGCCGATGAAGAAAGAGATGAGGAGCACAATACCTATGGAATCGACCCCCAAGGCCGACATCTCTTTGATATATTTCTTCATGAACATCCGCATGCGTTCAGGGCGGCTGAACACACGTCCCATCAGCAGCAGATATTCACCGAAAGTGTGCAGTTTTTTTATCATGGTGCAAAAGTAACCAAAAAATATAAATATCTCACACACGAAAATGAAAATATTTGTTTATTTCATTCTTGGAATCGATATTTTACCTTGATTTTTCATAAATGACGCTGCACCTCAACAATACAAGATAAAAACTCCCGTTTTCATTTTGTATTGTCTTCGGTTTGCAGTAATTTTGCAGCATATAAACACAGTAGGTTTTTATAAACACAGTAAAGATAGCTAACATGAGCGAAACAGATATGGTGCTCCGCACCGAAGGACTCGTCAAACGGTATGGTAAGCGCACCGTGGTGAATGATGTGTCAATCAACGTCAGACAGGGCGAGATTGTAGGACTGCTCGGTCCCAACGGAGCCGGCAAGACCACCTCGTTCTATATGACCACGGGACTGATTATCCCCAATGCCGGGCGCATCTACATCAACGATGAGGACATCACCGACTATCCCGTTTATAAGAGAGCCCGGGCGGGTATCGGATACCTGCCCCAGGAGGCCAGCGTGTTCCGTAAGATGAGTGTCGAGGACAATATTCTTGCCGTGCTCGAGATGACCAAACTCTCGCGCAAGGAGCAGAAAGAGAAGTTGGAGAGTTTGCTTGCTGAGTTCCGTCTGAATAAGGTGCGCAAAAACAAAGGTGACCAACTCTCCGGCGGTGAACGGCGTCGCACGGAGATTGCCCGTTGTCTGGCCATCGACCCGAAGTTCATCATGCTCGATGAACCCTTTGCCGGTGTCGACCCCATTGCCGTTGAGGATATCCAACACATTGTATGGCGGTTGAAGTACCGCAACATCGGCATCCTCATCACCGACCACAATGTGCAGGAGACACTCACCATCACCGACCGTGCCTACTTGCTCTTCGAAGGGCGCATCCTTTTCCAAGGCAAACCTGAAGAGCTGGCCGCCAATAAAGTGGTGCGTGAAAAATACCTGAGTACCAGTTTCGTTTTGAGAAAGAAAGACTTCCAAACCCTTGACGAAGAGCGTAGGGCTCGTGAGGAAAGTGAAGATGAAGATGAGGTCTGACCCGCTTGTGACGGCTCCAACAGACAGTAATGAGGTTAAAAAAACTAATTTTTGACTATATAATTAGGTGATTAGGTCAATTATTCGTAATTTTGCACCCCAAAACTGAATTTCACACAATTATTTAAGTACATAAAATGAAAATTTCATTCGAGAACCCCGAGAAAGTGAACGGTCTGTTGACCCTCACAGTAGAAGAGGCTGACTATGCTGAGAAAGTAAAGAAAAAACTGAAAGAATATGCCCGTAAGGCCAATGTGCCCGGTTTCCGTCCGGGACATGTGCCCATGTCGCTCATCCAACGGCAGTTCGGCGCATCGATCAAGGTGGATGAAATCAACAAACTCCTTGGCGAAGAGCTTTATAAATATATCCGCGAAAACAACATCCAGATGCTGGGTGAGCCGCTGCCCTCAGAGAAGCAGGTGCCCCAAGACCTGGAAGGTGCGGGTCCCTACGAGTTCATCTTCGACATCGCTGTGGCACCGGAATTCACCATCGAACTGACATCGAAGGACAAGATACCTTATTATGACATCTTGGTGGACGACAAACTCGTCGACCAACAGGTGGATATGTATGCTTCTCGCAACGGCCACTATGACAAAGCCGAGGAGTATGACCCCGACAAGCGCGATTTGCTCAAGGGCGACCTGCGCGAGTTGGATGCTGAAGGCAACACCAAAGAGGGTGGCATCACTGTGGACAGTGCTGTGCTCATGCCCCAATACATCAAGGAAGATGCTCAGAAGTTCCTCTTCGACGGAGCCAAACTGGGAGACATCATCACGTTCAACCCCAAGAAGGCTTATCCCGACAACGACTCTGAGGTGGCTGCCCTGCTGAAACTCAAGAAAGAAGAAGTGGCCGACTTGACCTCCGACTTCAGCTACCAGATCACAGAAATCTCTCGCTATGTGAAAGCAGAGGTCAATCAGGCCCTGTTTGACAGCGTGTTCGGTGAAGGCAATGTGAAGACCGAGGAAGAGTTCAGGGCACGTATCGCTGAGGGACTCAAAATGCAGTTGGCTGCCGATGCCGAGTACAAGTTCTTACAGGATGTGCGTAAGTATGCGGAAGAGAAAGTGGGCGAGCTCACCTTCCCCGAGGCACTCTTGAAGCGCGTGATGATCAATAACAACAAAGACAAAGGCGAGGAGTATGTCGAGAAGAATTTCGAAGGAAGCATCCGCGAATTGAAATGGCATCTCATCAAAGAACAGCTGGTGACCGCCAACGACATTAAAATCGACGACAACGATGTTAAGAGTGTGGCCGTGGAAGCAGCCCGCGCACAGTTTGCACAGTATGGCATGAATGAAGTGCCTGATGAGTATCTGCAGAACTATGCCGACGAGATGATTAAGAAACGTGAGAACGTGGATGGACTTGTTGACCGGGCTATTGACCGTAAACTCATCGCCGCGCTCAAAAATGTCGTGAAAATGGATGTGAAGAGCATTAGTATCGACGATTTTAACAAGTTGATGAGCGAATAATCCCTAAATTTGAATTTTTTTTTCAAAAAAAACCAAAAGAAGAGCGTTTTTCTGTTTTTTTTGATTATCTTTGCATAACATAGGCGCGAAAAGGCACGTAGAAAAGCCTTGGGCGTTTGCAAACATGAATCAAGAGCAGGAAGACGCTCTTCTGTTTTTATTTTATTTTAAATTATGTGGAACGATTTTAGAAAATACGCTACTCAGCATTTAGGCATCAACAGCATGGTGCTCGACGATGTCACCAGCGCACAGGCGCAGTATCTCAACCCTTATATCCTCGAAGAGAGGCAGTTGAATGTGACACAGATGGATGTGTTTTCCCGACTGATGATGGACCGCATCATTTTCCTCGGCACACCCATTGACGATTATACCGCCAATACTTTGCAGGCACAGCTGCTCTATCTCGACTCTGTGGATAGTGGCAAAGACATCTCCATTTACATCAATTCGCCGGGCGGAAGCGTTACTGCAGGTCTCGGCATCTATGACACCATGCAGTTTATCACCTCTGATGTGGCCACCATCTGCACGGGCATGGCCGCATCCATGGCTGCCGTCCTGCTTGTGGCCGGCACCGAAGGCAAGCGCTCGGCGCTGCCCCACAGCCGTGTGATGATACACCAACCCCTTGGCGGTGTGCAGGGACAAGCCTCCGACATCGAGATTGAGGCCCGTGAAATCCAGAAATACAAGAAATTGTTATATACCATCATCTCAGACCATTCGCACACCCCATACGATAAAGTGTGGCAAGACTCTGACCGCAACTACTGGATGGATGCGGAAGAAGCCAAGGCGTACGGGATGATAGACAATGTGTTGACGCGCAAGAAATAAGCATGAAAAAGAAAGTTTGCAATTTCTGCGGGCGAGGCGAGAATGAGGTGAGGTTGCTCATCACGGGTCTGAATGGGTTTATCTGCGAAGACTGTGCCCAACAAGCATACGAAATCGTGCGGGCTAACGGTCTGGGTGGAAAGCAGGCCGGCTCTATGAAGAAGGCGGAGCCCATCGACTTGAAAAAAGTGCCGAAACCCAAGGAAATCAAAGAATATCTCGACCAGTACGTCATCGGGCAGGACGAGGCCAAACGCTTCCTCTCAGTGGCTGTCTATAACCATTACAAACGGTTGCAGCAGCCCGAAAGCGACGACGGCGTGGAGATAGAGAAGAGCAACATCATCATGGTAGGGGCCACCGGCACCGGCAAGACCCTCTTGGCGCGTACCATAGCCAAACTGCTCAAGGTGCCCTTCACCATCGTCGATGCCACGGTGTTCACCGAGGCCGGTTATGTGGGCGAAGATGTGGAGAGCATCCTCTCCCGACTCTTGCAGGTGGCAGATTACGATGTGCCGTCGGCAGAGCGGGGCATCGTCTTCATCGATGAAATCGACAAGATAGCCCGTAAGAGCGACAACCCCTCCATCACGCGTGATGTGAGCGGAGAGGGCGTGCAGCAGGGACTGCTCAAACTCTTGGAGGGCACGATGGTGAATGTGCCCCCTCAGGGCGGGCGCAAGCATCCCGACCAGGAGTACATCCATGTGAATACGCGCAACATCCTGTTTATCTGCGGCGGTGCTTTCGACGGCATCGAACGGAAAATAGCCCAGCGCCTCAACACCCATGTGGTGGGCTATAACTCCGTTCAGAATGTGCGGAACATCGACAAGGAGGACATGATGAAATATATCCTGCCCCAAGACCTCAAGTCGTTCGGACTCATCCCCGAAATCATCGGCCGACTGCCGGTGCTCACTTATCTCAACCCCCTCGACCGCGAGGCGCTCAGTAAAATATTGGTGGAACCGAAAAACTCAATCGTCAAGCAGTATATGAAGCTTTTCGAGATGGACGGTATTCATCTTACGTTTGATAAGGATGCCCTCGAGACCATTGTCAATAAAGCCATGGAGTATAAACTCGGAGCACGCGGACTGCGAAGCATCGTAGAGAGTGTGATGATGGACGCTATGTTTGAAAAGCCTTCGCAGCGTGCAAAGAAGTTTAATGTGACCAAAGACTATGTAGAGCAACAACTCGATAAGGCGCATCTCGCGAAATTAGATAACCGGTAATTGATATCTATGACCGACAACCTTAATCTGACCAAGAAACTGAAGCAGTATTTCGGCTTCGACAAGTTCAAAGGCGACCAGGAGGCCATCATCAAGAATGTGCTTGCTGGCAACGACACCTTTGTGCTGATGCCTACCGGTGGAGGTAAATCACTATGCTACCAACTGCCCTCGCTCATCATGGAGGGTACTGCCATTGTGATTTCGCCGCTGATAGCACTCATGAAAAACCAAGTAGATGTGATTAACGGCATGAGTGAAGAGGAGGGGGTGGCTCATTATCTCAACTCATCGCTCAACAAGGCTGCTATCGATCAGGTCAAATCTGATATTTTAGCAGGGAAGACAAAACTGCTCTATGTGGCGCCAGAGTCGTTGAATAAGGATGACAATGTGGACTTCCTTAAAACGGTCAAGATATCATTTTACGCTATCGACGAAGCACATTGTATTTCAGAGTGGGGACATGATTTCCGTCCGGAATACCGTAATATCAGACCCACCATCCAGCGGATTGGTGAAGCGCCAGTCATAGCGCTCACCGCCACTGCCACGGATAAAGTGCGCACCGACATCAAGAAGAGCCTGGGCATCGCCGATGCGTTAGAGTTTAAAAGCTCGTTCAACCGGCCCAACCTTTATTATGAGGTGCGGCCCAAGACACAAGACATCGACAAACAAATCATCCGTTTTATCAAGCTGAATCCGGGGAAGAGCGGTATTATCTATTGTCTCTCGAGGAAAAAAGTGGAAGAACTCTCTGCCATTCTCTGTGCCAATGAGATCAAGGCTGCTGCCTATCATGCCGGCCTCGACTCCGTCACGCGGAGTGATACGCAAGATGATTTCCTCATGGAGAAAATCGATGTCATCGTGGCAACCATTGCTTTCGGAATGGGTATTGACAAGCCCGATGTGCGGTTTGTGATCCACTATGATATCCCGAAGAGTTTGGAGGGTTACTATCAGGAGACAGGTCGCGCCGGCAGAGATGGCGGCGAGGGCAAGTGCATTACGTTCTACGCCTACAAAGACTTGCAGAAACTGGAGAAATTCATGGAGGGGAAGCCTGTAGCCGAACAGGATATCGGTCGTCAGTTGCTTCAGGAGACAGCGGCATACGCTGAATCGTCGGTGTGCCGCCGGAAGATGCTGTTGCACTATTTCGGCGAGGAATATACGAAGGAGAACTGTGGTAACTGCGACAATTGCCTCCATCCAAAAACCAAAATCGAGGCGACCAATGCGCTTCTGATCGTGCTCCATGCCATCAGTGCCATCAAAGAGAATTTCCGCAGCGACTATGTCATTGATTTCGTTAAGGGGCGTGGCACCGATGACATCGTCTCGCACCGTCATAACGAACTGGAAGAATTCGGCAGCGGTGAAGATGAGAATCAGAAATTGTGGAATCCCGTGATTCGGCAGGCATTGATAGCCGGATACATCAAGAAAGATGTGGAGAACTACGGTCTGTTGAAACTCACGGCGGCAGGCAAGCGGTTTATGAAACACCCACATACGTTTATGATTGTTGAGGACGCGGAATTTAAGGAGGATGACGGTGACGAACATGTGGAGGGAGCCGCCAACGCCTTAGACCCCGAACTCTATGCCATGTTGAAAGATTTGCGCAAGAAAATGTCAAAGAAAATGAATGTCCCGCCATACGTCATTTTCCAAGACCCGTCGCTCGAACAGATGGCAACCATGTATCCCGTCACATTACAAGAACTGCAAAACATACAAGGAGTGGGAGCAGGCAAGGCCAAAAGGTATGGACAGGAGTTTTGCGACCTCATCAAACGGCATTGCGAAGAGAATGAAATAGAACGACCCGAGGAGCTGCGCGTGCGTACCGTGGCAAAAAAATCAATGCTGAAAGTAAAGATTATTCAAAGCATTGACCGCAAGGTGGCACTTGACGATATTGCCGAGGCGTTGGGTTTGGATTTTGGCGACCTGCTCTCTGAGATTGAGGCGATCGTCTATAGCGGAACCAAGTTGAACATCGACTATTTCCTTGACGAAGTGATGGACGATGATTTGGTGGATGACATCTACGATTATTTCAGTGAGAGCGAGACCGACAGGTTGAGCGTGGCGATGGAAGAGTTGGGCGGCGAAGCCGAAGAAGACCAAGTGAGGCTTGTACGCATCAAATTCTTGTCCGAGATGGCCAATTGATGGCGCGACCTCAAAGTTAAATACAATTAAAACAAAGAGAAAAGAGGGCTGTCTGTCATCTTGTTTAGAAATTTATTGCTAATTTTGCACGCAATAAATTTTTAAACTACATTATGTCATCATTTGTTGCAGATAGAATTGTAATGGATGGACTCACCTTTGATGATGTCCTTTTAATCCCCGCCTATTCAGAGGTTCTTCCCAAGACGGTTGAGTTGAAAACTCGTTTCTCAAGGCACATTGAGTTGAATATTCCTTTTGTGACGGCTGCCATGGACACAGTCACCGAGTCGGCCATGGCTATTGCCATCGCACGCGAAGGAGGTATCGGCGTTATCCATAAAAACATGTCGATTGAGGAGCAGGCCCGACAGGTGGCTATCGTCAAAAGAGCAGAGAATGGTATGATTTACGATCCTGTGACCATCCGTCAGGGACGTACCGTTCAGGATGCGTTGGATATGATGGCCGAATATCATATCGGTGGAATCCCTGTCGTAGATGAGCAAAACAGATTGGTGGGCATCGTCACGAACCGTGACTTGCGTTTCGAGCGCCGGCTCGACAAGAAAATCGACGAGGTGATGACCAAAGACCATCTGGTCACCACACACCAGCAGACCGACCTGAGCGACGCGGCTCAGATTCTCCAGGAGAATAAGATAGAGAAACTCCCTGTTGTCGATCGTGAGAACCACCTCATCGGTTTGATTACCTATAAAGACATCACCAAGGCGAAAGACAAACCCATGGCCTGCAAGGATGAGAAAGGCCGGTTGCGCGTGGCAGCAGGCGTAGGGGTCACCGCCGACACCATTGACCGGATGCGTGCCCTCGTAGAGGCAGGTGCCGATGCTATTGTCATTGATACAGCTCACGGCCATTCTAAATCGGTCATCGAAAAATTGGTGGAGGCCAAACGCGAATTCCCCGATGTGGATATCGTCGTGGGCAATGTGGCTACAGCTGAAGCAGCAGAGATGCTCGTTAAAAACGGAGCCGACGCCGTCAAGGTAGGTATCGGACCGGGTTCGATTTGCACCACCCGCGTCGTCGCCGGTGTGGGCGTTCCCCAGTTGAGTGCCGTATATGATGTGTACAGCGTGTTGAAAGACACCGACGTGCCGCTCATCGCCGATGGCGGACTGCGCTATTCAGGTGATATCGTCAAGGCGATTGCCGCTGGTGGCAGTAGTGTGATGATTGGCTCGTTGGTGGCAGGCACCGAGGAGAGTCCCGGCGACACCATCATCTTCAACGGAAGAAAATTCAAGAGCTACAGAGGCATGGGTTCGCTCGAAGCCATGGAGAACGGTTCGAAAGACAGATATTTCCAGTCCGGAACCAAGGACGTGAAAAAATTGGTACCGGAAGGTATCGCCGGACGTGTACCTTACAAAGGCACAGTGCAGGAAGTCATCTATCAGCTTGTGGGCGGTCTTCGCTCAGGCATGGGCTATTGTGGCGCCCCCGATATCAGTCATCTGCATCAGGCCAAGTTCACGCGCATCACCGGGGCGGGTGTCATGGAAAGTCATCCGCACGACATCACGATTACCTCAGAGGCCCCGAACTACAGCAGGCCTGAATGAACATAAAAACTCAACAACCGCATAATCAACGAACGAATGAAATGGAAGTCACTTTTGGCGGTATTGCTTTTGATGACAATGACCGCCCAGGCGCAGAACGACCCGATTATCATGGTCATCAACGGCCAGCCCGTCACACGGTCGGAGTTTGAGTATTCGTACAACAAAAACAATTCCGATGGAGTCATCGACAAAAAGAGCGTGGATGAATACGTCGAGTTGTTTATCAATTATAAACTGAAAGTGGCTGCGGCACTCGATGCTAAAATCGATACCACCGCCTCGTTTAAGAGCGAGTTCGCGCAATACCGCGACCAGCAGATACGGCCCTTTATCATCAATGATGATGATGTCAACGCAGAAGCGCGGCGTATCTACGACATTACACAACATCAAGTGGATTCACTTGGCGGTCTGATTAAACCCGCCCACATCCTGCTCCGGCTTGACCAGAATGCGACGGCCGAGCAGCAGAGCAAGGCCAAGGTGCGCATCGACTCCATCTATAATGCCCTGCGCGCAGGAGCCGACTTCGCTACGTTAGCAAAACAATGCTCTGATGACAAGGGCACAGCCGTCAATGGCGGAGAACTGCCGTGGATACAACCCGGACAGACCATTCCCGAGTTTGAGCGGGCAGCTTATGCACTTCGCAAAGGAGAGATGTCGCAACCCGTCCTCTCGCCCTATGGCTACCATATCATCCTGATGAACGACAAGTCGAAATTCTTCCCCTTCGACTCATTGAAAAACGACATCATCAGATTCATCGACCAGCGGGGCATCCGTGAGAGCATTATCGACCGCAGACTTCAAGAAATGGCAAAGGAGCAGAACACCACCAAGGAAGCCATTCTGGAAAACAAGGCCGACGAGATGAAGGCCGATGACCCTGAATTGGAAAACCTCATCCGTGAATACCACGACGGACTGTTGCTCTATGAGATCAGCAATCAACACGTTTGGGATAAAGCGGCAAAAGACGAGGCCGGGTTGGCTGCGTACTTCAAGAAGAATAAGAAAAAATACGCATGGGATCAGCCTCGCTTCAAGGGCATCGCTTACCATGTCAAGGTAAAGAGCGATGTGAAGGCAGTGAAAGACTGTGTGAAGAAGATACCGTTTGACCAGTGGAATGAACGGTTGCGCACAACCTTCAATGCCGACTCAGTGATACGCATACGGGTGGAGAAGGGCATCTTCAAACCCGGCGACAGCAAATTGGTGGACAAAGAGGTGTTCAAGAAAAACGTCACCGTAGAACCCACGAAAGACTATCCCATCGACGCCACTTACGGCAAAGTGCTCAAGGCGCCTAAGGACTATACCGACGTGAAGGGACTGGTGGTGGCCGACTATCAGGACCAGTTGGAGAAAGAGTGGGTTGCAGAATTACGCAAACGCTATACCGTGGTGGTCAATAAAGATGTGGTGGCTACTGTAAATAAACATTAGACAAGACGTGCAGATGAAAAAAATCTTTCAGCTGGCTGCGTGCATGGCGGCCGCCGTACTGACGGTGCAGGCGATGAGCACCCCCAAAGGTGTGACAGGCGCTTCGCCATCCGCAAATGACAGCGTACCGACAACCGAACCAAAACACCATGTGGTGGATGAAGTGGTGTGGGTGGTAGGCGACGAGCCCATCCTTCGCTCAGACATTGAGATGATGCGATTGCAAGGCGAGGCTGAAGGGATGAAGTGGAACGGAAACCCTGATTGTGCGATACCTGAGCAGTTGGCCGTACAAAAACTGTTCTTGCATCAGGCGGCCATTGACAGTATAGAGGTATCGGAGGCCGAAATCACCCAGAGCATTGAAGAGCAAATCAATTATTGGGTGCAGATGATAGGCTCCCGTGAGAAATTGGAGGAATATCGCAAGCAGAGCATCACCCAGATGCGCCAAGAAATGCACGATGATTTCAAAAACCGTGAACTCGTGCAGAAAATGAAGCAGAAACTGGTTAGTGACATCACTGTATCGCCTGCCGAGGTCAGAGCATTCTTCAAAGATGTGCCTGAGGACAGTCTGCCCCTTATCCCTACAACGGTCGAGGTGCAAATCATCACCAAAGAGCCGAAGGTGACCGATGAGGAGGTGAACCGTGTCAAGAACCAATTAAGAGAGTTCACCGACAGGGTCAACAACGGCGAGACCACCTTTGCCACCTTGGCGCGCCTCTATTCCGAAGACGGGTCGGCAAGGCAGGGAGGTGAACTGGGTTATGAGGCCCGCTCCAGGCTCGACCCCGCATTCGCCGCAGTGGCGTTCAACCTGACCGACCCTCAGAAGATTTCCAAAATCGTTGAGTCGGAATTTGGTTATCACATCATTCAGCTCATTGACCGGAGAGGCGATCGCATCAATGTGCGGCATATCTTGCTCAAGCCGCAAATCAGCAGTGAGGCCATTGAAGAGATGAAGTTACGTCTCGACTCTGTCGCCAATGACATCCGGGCCGAAAAATTCCCCTTCGACGAGGCGGCTACCTATCTCAGTGATGATAAAGACACCCGTTCCAATCATGGACTGATGGCCAATGTGGACGAGGCGACCATGACGCGTACGTCGAGATTCCGCATGCAAGACCTGCCGACAGAGGTGGCAAGGGAGGTGGAAAAACTGCAACCTGGTGAGATCTCTTCTGCTTTCACGATGATCAATAACCGTGGCAAAACTGTGTGCGCCATCATCCGGTTGAAAAGCCGGACCGAGAGTCATCGGGCCACCATCACCGAAGACTTCCAGGAAATGCGCGACATCGTGTTGGCCAAGCGGCGGGAGCAGCTGCTTCAAGACTGGGTAAAACAAAAGCTTAAAAGCACATACGTGCGGATGGATGCGCAATACCGGGACTGCGATTTTGAATATGACGGTTGGGTAAGATGACAACAAGTTACGATACATATCGACATCTCTATGGGCATAGAATCCTTTTTCTGGTTCTATGCCTCTTTGTCGTGACTCTTTCTGCCACCGCCCAACGAAGGCAGGCGAAAGACCAGAAAGTGTATCTTGACCATGCCGACCAATTGATGTATGATCAATACAAGAAGCCCAATATACAGATTGTCAAGGGAAATGTCGCTTTCCGGCATGCCGGTACAACGCTGAGGTGCGACAGCGCTTATTTCAATGAGCGCGACAATACCTTCGAGGCTTTCGGACATGTGCGCATGAACCAACATGACACGCTCACACTCACCTCCGACTATGCCTGGTATGACGGGCGTCCCGAACGTGAGATGGTCTTCGCGCGGAAAAATGTGGTGGTGACCCATCGTAAGACATCTGTGCTCAAGACCGACAGCCTCAACTATGACCGAAAGTTCAATTATGTGTTTTATGCCGAGGGAGGACACTACCATGACTCGAAAAAGAACGTTGACCTCGTGAGCGACTGGGGCAGGTATAACCTCGACACCCGGGAGGCATCAGCCTATTTTAACGTTACGCTGAAGAGTCCTGATTACGAGATACGAACAGACACGCTCTATTACGACGACCGTGAGGGAAGGGCGCAAATCGTGAGTCCTTCGACCATCTACTCCCATAAAGACGGATATCAGATCATCTCATCCAACGGCTATTACTACATGAATGGCGACCGTACCGAGATGTTCGACCGCTCCATGATTGAGAATGCGGCCCGTTCGGTGGTGGGCGACAGTCTATACTACGACAGTGCCACGAAAATTAGTAGGGGCATAGGAAATGTGGTGTATGTGGACAAACGCAACAAAAACGAGTTGCATGCCGATTACTTCACTTACGACGAGAGGACGGGAGCAGGGGTGGCCACACAAAATGCCATGTTTATGGACTATTCGCAGAAGGATACACTCTATCTGCACGCCGACACCATGCGGGTGCAAGCCTTCAATATCGACACCGATTCTGTGTATCGAGAGGTATATTGTTATAATAAGGTACGCGCGTATAGACGTGATGTGCAGGCGGTGTGTGACTCGTTGGTCATTTGTTCGCGCGACTCCTCGCTGACCATGTATGTTGACCCTATACTGTGGAATGGCGGACGCCAACTCCTGGGCAATCAGATTTTGGTCTATATGAACGACTCAACCTTGCGCGAGGCTCACGTCACAGGGAATGCCCTCTCCATAGAAATGATGAGCGACAGAGAACATTACAATCAGGTGGCGTCTAAAATCATGCACTCCTTCTTCGACCAAGAGGGGAATTTGCGGCGCAATGTGGCTGAGGGCAATGTCATGGTGGTGTATTTTCCCATGGACGACAAAGACAGTTCGCTGATAGGACTCAATTATACGGAGACAGATACCATGCGGATGTACATCTCGCCCGAGCGTAAATTGGAAAAGATATGGATGGCGAAAGCCGAGGGCACCCTCTATCCGATGACGCAGATACCTCCCGGTCAGGACCACCTCCCACAGTTCGCCTGGTATGACGAAGTACGTCCCGTCAGTAAAGAAGACATCTTTATTTGGAGAGGGAAAGGAAATAAGAAGTAAGGGGTAAGAGGTAAGGGGTGAGGGGTAAGAGGTAAGGGGTGAGAGGTAAGAGGTAAGGGGTAAGAGGTGAGAGGTAAGAGGTAGGGGGCAAGGAGCAGGAGAAAACTCAATAAATAGAGTATTGTCTTCACTCCTGCACTCCTCCACTCCTTCACTCCTTCACTCCTGAATCCACATGAAAATTTTGTCAACAAAAGAATAATATGTCTGACATCATACAGTTATTACCCGACTCTGTAGCCAACCAGATTGCAGCTGGTGAAGTGATACAGCGACCGGCTTCCGTCATCAAGGAGCTGGTAGAGAATGCTGTGGATGCAGAGGCCAGTCACATCACCGTCATCGTGGTGGATGCCGGGCGCACGTCTATTCAGGTCATTGATGATGGTGTGGGAATGTCCGACACCGACGCCCGTTTGGCGTTCGAACGTCATGCCACATCAAAGATCCGTAAGGCCGACGACCTCTTTGCGCTCACCACGATGGGGTTCCGTGGCGAGGCGTTGCCGTCGGTGGCGGCCGTGGCGCAGGTGACACTCAAGACACGTCGGCGTGGCGATGACGTGGGGACGCAGGTCAATATTGCCGGGTCGAAGTTTCGCGGACAAGAGATAGTGGCCTGTCCCGAAGGCTCTAATTTCCTGGTCGAAAATTTGTTCTACAATGTACCGGCACGGCGTAAATTCCTTAAGTCGAACACCACGGAACTCAATAATATCCTTATCGCGTTTGAGCGCATCGCATTGGTTAACCCCCAAGTGGCCTTCAAACTTGTCAGCAACGGCTCGGAATTGTTGCACCTGCATCGGACGGGGCTGAGGCAGCGCATCATCGATATTTTCGGTAAGCGCCTCAATCAAGACCTGATTCCCGTAGGGGTGGAGACCGTGATGTGCCGTATTTATGGGTTTGTTGGAAAACCTGAAGCAGCCAGGAAAAAGGGAGCCCAGCAGTTCTTCTTCGTCAACGGGCGTTACATGAAGCATCCCTATTTCCACCGTGCCGTTCAAAATGCATACGAGCGGGTGGTGCCTCAGGGCGAGCAAGTACCCTATTTCATCTATTTCGATGTAGAACCCAGTGACATCGACGTCAATATACACCCCACCAAGACGGAAATCAAGTTTGAGAATGAACAAGCCATCTGGCAGGTGCTCACGGCCGCCGTCAAGGATGCCATCGGGAAGTTTAATTTGGTGCCAACCATCGATTTCGACACAGAAGGGAAACCCGACATACCCGTCTTCGACCCCACCGCGACGGCGCAACCGCCAAAGGTGAATTATAATCCCCAATACAATCCCTTCAAGGGTGCTGGCTCACAACCGCGGAAGAGTGCGCCCAGTCAATGGGAGTCGCTCTTCCCCGAGCTGTCGCCATCCAACACACCACAGCAGCAAGAGCCTGAGCTTTTTGACGCACCGGTCACACCGGCAGATGCCATCGCCGAGAAGTCGCCTGCCCACTATCAGTATAAGGGACAGTATATCATGACGGCAGTGAAGTCGGGACTGATGATCATCGACCAGCACCGGGCGCATGTGCGCATCCTCTTCGAGGAGTTCCTTAATAAGACCGCATCACACACATGGGCGGCACAGCGGTTGCTCTTCCCGGAGATGCTCACGATCGCACCAGCCGAGGCCGTGGCCTTGCGTGGACTGCTCCCCAGTTTAGAGACGATGGGTTTTGATGTGTCAGACCTGGGTGGCGGCAGTTTTGCTGTCAATGGCATACCCACCGAGATGGACGGGGTAGGGGGTGAACGTCTGTTGCGCGACTTTGTGCATGAGGCGTTGGAAGAGACGCACGAGGCGTCGCAGGCGCAAAATGAGCGTCTGGCATTGACCATGGCCCGTGCGGCAGCCATTCCATACGGGCAGGTGCTCACCAATGAAGAAATGGACATGGTGGTCAACCGTCTTTTTGGTTGTCGTGATGTCAATCGAACCCCCGAGGGCCTTCCCATCCAAAATATCTTACAACAGAAGGAAATTGAGCAAATGTTGGCTTAAAAACACCTCTTTTTGCTCGTTTTTCCCATTTTGTGCATTTTTTTTAACCAAAAAATGAAAAAATATGAAGAAAAATTGATAAGTTTTAAAAAATATGATTATCTTTGCCCACGAATTCGCGTCGAAGCTTCTTAAAAAGATATATTTTTTTGATTGTTTAATTAATAAAGGTTATGAAAAAATTATTCATGGTGCTGGCTTTTGCTGGCGTTTCTGTTGCCTCAATGGCTCAGAATGACGTTGTGAATAAATACAGCGTCGCTACGAATTCCTTCTGGAGCAACTGGTTCATCCAGGTTGGCGCCAACTGGAATTGGTTCATTGGCTCGCAGGAGCATGAACAAGGAATTGATCACACCGACATGTTCGACGGCTTCCCCACCAATGGTAAGCGCACTCATGGAGGTTTCTCTGTTGCTATCGGTAAGTGGTTTACTCCCGGTATCGGTGTTCGCGTGAAAGGCATGGGTCTCTGGGGACAGGCTATGTATCCCGACCATTATAATCGTGCAGCTCAGGACAAAGAATACTCACACCACTACAAATTCTTCTCAATCAATCCTGCAGTGATGTTCAACCTGAGCAACATGTTGCTGGGCTACAACCCCAACCGTGTGTGGAATTTCATTCCCTTCGGTGGTGCTGACTTCACCCGCAACTGGTCTGACAACCGTTCTTCTATCGGTGTGACCGCTGGTTTGCTCAACGAGTTCAACATCACAAAGAAGTTCGCCATCAACCTCGAGCTTGGTTGGAAGTACAACGAGGCTGACAAGGATGGTATGAACGTTGTGGCAAGAAACGCTTACAAGAGAGGTTGGAAAGCTCACGACATGACTCTCTATGCTGAGGTCGGCTTCACCTACAACCTCGGTCGCGCTTCTTGGGACGCTGTTCCCGATGTGGACGCTATCAAGGCTATGTATCAGGCTCAGATCGACGCTCTCAACTCACAGCTCAACGATGCTAACGCTGAGATCGCTCGCCTGAACAACCTCATTAAGAACCACGTTTGCCCCACCAATCCGGGCATGAAGGAGTTCGTGAACACTCCCGTTTCTGTGTTCTTCAACTGCAACCGTACCGAGATCGCTTCTCAGAAGGACCTCGTGAACGTTCGCGCTCTTGCTAAGTATGCTGTTGACAACAAGACTGGCGTGCTCGTAACAGGTTATGCTGACAGCGCTACCGGTAATGCAGAGCACAACCAGTGGCTGTCTGAGCAGCGTGCTGAGACCGTTGCCGGTGAGCTTGAGGACATGGGCGTGAGCCGCTCAAAGATTCAGACCGTTGGCCAGGGTGGTGTTGACACATTGTCGCCCATCGAGTTCAACCGTCGTGCTACTGTTCAGATCACCGAGTAATCTGACACTTACAACGAACAAGGCTTCCCGCTTTCGGGCGGGAAGCTTTTTTGAGGGCGTTTAGCTCAGTTGGTTTAGAGCATCTGCCTTACAAGCAGAGGGTCGGCGGTTCGAATCCGTCAACGCCCACGGGGTGATTCTCCGCCGTTCCTTCGGGAATGGTGGAGTTTTTTTTTGTTTTTTTCTTTCGATTTTCTTTTTATATCATTTTTTTTGTGTAAGTTTGCACAAAATTAGGCATCAGGCTTCTGTCTCGCCTCCAAATTCATGTTTAACCATCATTTTTAGACTATGTTTGCAAAACAATTGTCCGTCTTCCTGGAGAATAAGTCCGGGCGACTCACCGAGGTGACCGAAGTGTTGGCCGCCGAGAATATCAACCTGTCCGCCATGAGTATTGCCGATAATTCCGACTTCGGCATCCTGCGCTGCATTGTAAGTGACCCTGACCATGCCTATCAGGTACTCAGACGTGAGCATTTCGCAGTAAAGGTGACCGATGTGGTAGGTTTCATCTGCCCCAATGTGCCCGGTTCGCTGGCGAAGATATTACGGAAACTGTCCGACCAAGGCGTGTTTATTGAGTATATGTATTCGTTTAATTTCGGCGATCATGCCAATATCATTGTGCGCCCGTCAAACCTTGAAGAATGTGCCCGTATCCTTGAGGATCTCAAAGTAGGCAAGCTCGATAAAGAGCAGATGGGGCTGTAAGTGAAAAAAACACACTTAATATTTGGCTATCTCAAAAAAAGCTTTTACCTTTGCAGAGCTTTTCATGAGAGGGCGTTTAGCTCAGTTGGTTTAGAGCATCTGCCTTACAAGCAGAGGGTCGGCGGTTCGAATCCGTCAACGCCCACGAGTGTAGTGATACAACTCAATTGTTATTTTAGACATATTTATCATTCAATAGGTACTACCTAAATATTCTTATCTATGAGTCTTGACGTGTTGACCGCCATTTCGCCTGTGGATGGCCGCTATCGGGGTAAAACAGAACGTTTAGCTGATTTTTTTTCAGAATATGCACTTATCCGTTATCGGGTGCGCGTAGAGATAGAGTATTTTATTGCTCTATGCGAATTGCCGTTGCCGCAGCTCGTAGGGTTTGATGCTCAGCTCAAACCTCAGTTGCGGGCTATCTATGAGCAGTTTTCCGAAGTCGATGCTGCCCGTGTCAAAGAGATAGAGCAGACCACCAATCACGATGTGAAGGCTGTAGAGTATTTTATCAAGGAAAAGCTGGATGCCATCGGCGGATTCGACGCGTATAAGGAGTTTGTGCATTTCGGACTCACATCACAGGACATCAATAATACTTCCGTTCCACTCTCCATTAAAGAGGCGTTGCATGAAGTGTTCTGCCCCATGGTGGAAGAATTGGTTGAGCAGCTGCGTCAATATGCAGAGAAGTGGAAAGAGGTGTCGATGTTGGCTAAGACCCATGGCCAGCCCGCATCGCCCACCCGTTTAGGAAAAGAGGTGATGGTGTTTGTCTATCGTCTGGAAGAACAACTCAAGTCTCTCCGTCAGATTCCCGTCAAGGCTAAGTTTGGTGGTGCCACAGGTAATTTCAATGCGCATCATGTGGCCTATCCGCAATATGACTGGCGTGAATTTGCCAACCGTTTTGCGTCAGAGAAACTGGGGTTGCAGCGTGAGCAATATACCACACAAATCAGTAATTACGATGACCTCGGCGCCATCTTCGATGCGGTGCGCCGAATCAACACCATTGTCATCGACCTGGACCGCGACTTCTGGATGTATATCTCCATGGAGTATTTCAAACAGAAGATCAAAGCGGGAGAAGTGGGTTCGTCGGCCATGCCTCACAAGGTGAATCCCATTGATTTTGAAAACAGTGAGGGGAATATGGGCATAGCCAATGCCATCCTCCAATTTTTGGCACAGAAATTGCCGGTGAGCAGATTGCAGCGCGACCTCACCGATTCAACCGTTTTGCGCAACGTAGGAGTGCCTCTCGGTCATGCCGTTATCGCTTTGCAAAGCACGTTGAAGGGACTGCGCAAGCTCATCCTCAACCGTGAGCGTATCGACGCCGACCTTGACAACACCTGGGCGGTGGTGGCTGAAGCGATACAGACCATTCTCAGACGCGAGGCTTATCCGCACCCCTATGAGGCACTGAAGGCGCTCACAAGAACCAATGAGAAGATGACAGAAAAGACCATCCATGCTTTTATACAAGGATTGGATGTGAATGAGGATGTGAAAGCCGAACTGATGGCCATAACTCCTCGCAACTATACAGGATTATAACTTTACAAGAATCATTACTAATGCCGTGAGGCGATTAAAAATCTTTACATTATGGAAGAAAATGAAATGAAAAACGAAGGCGTGTCGGCTGGACAGAGCGAAAGTGGCCGTGAGGGCTATCAGTCGGCGAATGAATCAGGCAACTATTCAAGAGAGTATCGTGGTGGACAACGGCCGCAGCGTCCGCGCATCCATGCGCAACGTGCCTACTCCTCCGACCGTGGAAGTCAGGAAGAGGGCGGTTTCCGTCCTGAGGGTTTTGGCTCAGGTCTGCAGACCGATGGACCGCGTCAGTATCGCCCCCGTTATAATGGTGGCGGTGGTTATCAGCAACGTCAGGGAGGCTATCAGCGCCAGGGTGGTTATCAACCCCGTCCGCAGGGTGGCTACCGGCCGAGATATGAGAGTGCGGAGGGAGAACAGGGTGAATACCCGCAGCGCCAGCAAGAGGGTTACCAGCCTCGTCAGGGTAGCTACCAGCCTCGTCAGGGTGGTTATCAGCAGCGTGGCGGCGGTTACCAGCAGCGTGGCGGTGGTTATCAGCAGCGTGGCAGCGGTTATCAGCAGCGTGGCGGCGGTTACCAGCAGCGTGGCGGTGGTTATCAGCAGCGTGGCGGCGGTTACCAGCAGCGTGGCGGTGGTTACCAGCAGCGTGGTGGCGGTTATGGCTATCGTCAACACAGTCCTAACTACGACCCCAATGCCAAATACAGCTTGAAGAAGCGCATCGAATACAGTGAGGCTCACATCGACCCCAATGAACCCGTACGTCTGAATAAGTTCCTTGCCAATGCTGGTGTGTGCAGCCGTCGCGAGGCCGATGAATTTATCGCAGCCGGTGTGGTCACCGTGAATGGTAATGTGGTGACCGAACTGGGTACCAAGGTGCTCCGCAGTGACGAGGTGCGTTTCCACGACCAGCCTGTGACACTCGAAAAGAAAGTCTATGTGCTGCTCAACAAACCCAAAGACTATGTCACCACGAGCGACGATCCCCAGCAGCGTAAGACCGTGATGGATTTGGTGAAGAATGCGTGCCCCGAGCGTATCTACCCGGTGGGTCGTCTCGACCGCAATACCACAGGTGTGCTTTTGCTCACCAACGACGGCGATTTGGCCAGCAAGCTCACCCATCCCAAATTCTTGAAGAAAAAAGTTTATCATGTGTTCCTCGACAAGAATGTCACGGCTCATGATATGCAACAGATTCTTGATGGAATAGAGCTTTCAGACGGTGAGATACATGCTGACGCCATCGAATATGCCTCTGACACCGACAAGAGTCAGGTGGGCATTGAGATACACAGCGGCAAAAACCGCATCGTGCGTCGTATCTTTGAGCACCTCGGTTACCGTGTGGTCAAATTAGACCGTTCACAGTTTGCCGGACTCACCAAAAAGAATCTGCGCCGCGGCGACTGGCGTTTCCTCACAGAGAAAGAAGTGGAGATGCTGCGCATGGGGGCATTTGAGTAATCTGTAAAAAATTGTTTTCAGAAATGTCACAAGAACAAATCAAGCGTACTAAGGTCATTGACGTGCTGCAACGCACGGATTTTGGTAGTATGGTGTGTGTGAAAGGGTGGGTGAGAACGCACCGAAGCAGCAAGTCGGTCGATTTCATTGCACTCAACGACGGGTCAACCATCAAAAATGTGCAGGTGGTGGTCAATCCGGCAGACTTCGATGCCGAGATGCTCAAGCAGATAACCACAGGGGCATGTATCTGTGCCGTTGGTGAACTGGTTGAGAGTCAGGGCGCCGGACAGACCGTTGAGATACAATGCCGGGAAATCGAGATTTACGGACTCTGCGGCAGCGACTACCCCATGCAGAAAAAAGGACAGACCTTTGAATATATGCGCCAACACGCACACATGCGTCTGCGCACCAATGTATTCGGAGCCGTCATGCGCATCCGCCACAACATGGCGATGGCCATACACACCTATTTCCATGAACATGGGTATTACTATTTCCATACACCGCTCATCACAGCAAGCGATTGCGAGGGTGCAGGCAACATGTTTCAGGTGACCACGATGAACCTCTATGACCTGAAGAAAGATGAGAATGGAAAGATTATCTATGACGATGATTTCTTCGGAGAGCAGACATCACTCACCGTGAGCGGACAGCTCGAAGGCGAGCTTGGTGCCACAGCACTCGGCGCCATCTATACCTTTGGTCCTACGTTCCGCGCTGAGAACTCCAACACCCCTCGTCATCTGGCCGAGTTCTGGATGGTAGAGCCTGAGGTGGCATTCATCGACCAGGAAGAGTTGATGGACTTTGAAGAGGACTTCATCAAGTACTGCGTACGTTGGGCACTCGAAAAGTGTAAGGACGACTTGCAGTTCATCAACGACAATAAGTTCATCACACCCAACCACGACCTGATACCCCGTTTGGAGGGAGTGTTGAAAGAGACTTTCGTGCGTCTGCCTTATACCGAAGGTATCAACATCCTGCAAGAGGCCATCAAAAATGGCAAGAAGTTCGAGTTCCCCTGCAACTGGGGTGACGACCTCGCCTCAGAACATGAGCGTTTCCTCGTAGAAGAGCATTTCAAGAAGCCCGTCATCATGACCGACTATCCCCGTGCTTTCAAGTCATTCTATATGAAGCAGAACGAGGAAACAGCCGATGGCGGTTCGATAGGCTACAAGGGTGCCGTGGCTCCTGGTCCCACCATGCAGGGCACAGATGTGCTGTTCCCGCAGATTGGCGAGATTATCGGCGGTTCGGTACGTGAAGAGAACTACGACAAACTGATGGGCGAAATAGAGCGCCGCCAAATGGACCAGACCCACCTCTGGTGGTATCTCGACACCCGTCGGTTCGGCACCTGCCCTCATGGCGGTTTCGGACTCGGTTTCGAGCGTCTCATCCTTTTCGTCACGGGCATGCAGAATATCCGCGACGTGATTCCCTTCCCGCGCACGCCGAAAACAGCAGAATTTTAATCTCATAGGATACTATGAATATTTTTGACGACACAGACCGTTTTTCGTTGAGAAAGAACGTGTCTGTGTCGTTTTTTCATTATTTTTTACTCTTTTTCAGGCTAATTGTTGCAAATTAGTTTTTTTTTTCGTATGTTTGCACCGAAAAACGAAAGCGGCATTGGCATTCAGTTCCACTCCTATTTCGCATGAGGCAGACCGAGGTGGCCGTCTTGCTGAAAGTAAGGATGGGCAGTATGCTCTATCTACTATAGAAAATTTTATAATTATCAATCTAATAAACTAAAACAAAATGAAAAAGATTTTTACGTTATTGGCGTTGCTCGTGGCAGTCGTCACGGGGGCGCAAGCGGCAGTGACTCCACTCACCACCAAAAAGATTACTGAGACGACACTGATTTACACCTCGAAGGCTAATCTCGAAGGATTAGGGTACGCCCAAGATGGTAAAGGGACACAAACGTACTCACCTGCTGGATCTGACAGAGGAGCAGGTATGGATCCCACTGATGAGACAAGTTCTGACTTTGAAATCGGCACAAACGCTGTTTGTCTGAAAGGTGCTGGATCGAACAAAGAAGTGCTGATGTATGTCACCAACGTAGCACAAGTAGATGCTTACGTGAAAAACAACGGAGGCGATGGTAGAGCCCTTACGATTACAGCCACTCCTGCCTCTGGGAGTCCCGTTTCAGTTACTGCTACATCTGACCAAAGTTTGAAGGGCTATTCTGGCAGAATCTCGTTAGAGTTGGACGCATCTCAGAGCTATACCATCAGTTTTACCAGCCCTGCTGGTGATATCTTCTTATATGCTGTCCGCTTGGTAGCACAAGCAGCTGATGCTCCTGTCATCAATGCTTCAAGTGTGAATATCATGGCCACCGAAAGCGGTGTCCCAGCCAAAGAGGTCATCGACGTAAGTGGTGCTAATCTGGCTGGTTCTACCCTCACCGCCACATTCTCTCCCGCAGTTGACGGCCTGACGGTCAATCTCGCTTCTTCCGACATCACCGATGGCGAAATTGAGACGACAGCCACCATTTACTACACTGCTACAGAGAATGTAGAAGAATCGACCACCACACTCATCCTTTCCGACGGAACAACCACTAGGGAGGTGACCATCACCTATTCCGCTCTCGTCGTGCTCTACGAACAGGAGAGCATCAGCGATGCCACCACATGGGACTTTGCCGATGTTACGGGAACAGTACAATATGGTAAAGAAGGCCAAGAACCGAAGGAGGAACGTCTCTATGCCAATGTTACCGAGCTGACCTATAAATCGACCTTCAACGCCAAGGCATTGACTTTCGAGGGTGAATATGCAGCCCGTGGCGGTTATGCCCAGAATGGTACGCTCCGTTTCAATACCACCGTGCCTGGAACCGTTGAGGTGACCTTCTCGAACACGGGTGGTGACAATAGTGACCGTTTCTGCCAGGTCAACGGTGTGAAAGGTGAGATAGAGGCTGTTGGTACCACAAAAAATACTGAGGAGTTTGAAGTTGCAGCCGGCGATGTTGTAATCACCGGCGTAGCTGGCACTGAGGGCGGCACCACCGCACTCCGCTTCTACAAGATAGTCTTCACTCCGAGCGAAGTAGGAGTTACTGCTGAAGTCACCTTCAACAAATACGGACTGGGCACATTCTACTACAGCGACAATGCATTCGTTATTCCTGAGGGTGTGATAGCAGCCACCTATGCCCTCAACGCAGATAACACGAAGGTGCAGCCGAATATGACCATCGAAGCTGGAGGTATGATTGCAGCCGGTGTGCCGGTGGTTATCAAGGGCGAACCCAACACAACGTACTACTTCAACGAGGCTCTCGATGCAGCTAATGCCATTCAGGATCCTAACAATATCCTTATCGGTCAGGAAAATGCAGGTTTCATTGAAGCAAATCCCACTGCAGAGTTCTACTACTACACCCTCGGTGCCAAGAGCGGTGTGTGTGGATTCTATTGGGGCGCTGCCGATGGTGGTGTGTTCGAACTGGGCGCTCACAAGGCCTATCTCGCCCTCGCTGCTGATGTGGCCTCCAACGCTTCCTTCGTGATGTTCGACGGAACCGTGACCGCTATCAATGCCATCCAGAATAATGAGGCTGTTGCCAAAGGCGCCATCTACAACCTCAACGGCCAGAAAGTCAACACCCAATACAAGGGCGTGGTCATTCAGAATGGTAAAAAGTTAATCCGTAAGTAAAATCTTTAATTCCTATACCGACTATGAAAAAGTATATCGAACCGGCAGTCAAGCGTGTTGAGATGCAGCACTTCTGCGACGGAGGTGTCATGCCTGAGATTTCTGTTTATAATCAAGAGGGCGACGAGGGTGGTTTCGCAGAAGAGAACGGCATTTTCGAAGATGAGAGCGACGCATACTCTAAAAACCTGCGTCATCTGAACGTCTGGGAAAAGTAGTAGTTCTGACCCATATCATAAATAAGGTGGCCGCCCGAAAAAAGGACGGCCACCTGTTCTTTTGATGGTTAAAGAAGTTTTAAAGTGTTATTATATGTTAAATTTCTACGGTGTCGATAAAAAATGAAGGAAGAGATGCCGCTATTTGAGGAAAAGTTTGTAATTTTGCAGCCCAAAATGGTGTGTTGGCAGCATACCTTACTCAAAGACAACAACATAATAACAATATAAACAAAAAAATTAACAAAATGCCTACTATTTCACAGTTAGTAAGAAAAGGCAGAAAGGACTTGGTGGACAAAAGCAAGTCGCCCGCGCTGGACTCATGTCCTCAGCGTCGTGGTGTGTGCGTGCGTGTCTATACCACCACTCCTAAAAAGCCTAATTCGGCAATGCGTAAAGTTGCCCGTGTCCGTCTGACCAATCAGAAGGAAGTGAACTCATACATCCCCGGAGAGGGACACAACCTGCAGGAGCACTCCATCGTGCTGGTGCGTGGCGGTCGTGTAAAAGACCTTCCCGGTGTACGTTATCACATTGTGCGCGGTACCCTCGACACCGCTGGTGTGGCCAACCGCACCCAGCGCCGTTCGAAGTACGGTGCAAAACGTCCGAAGCAGAAGAAATAATCTGCCTTAGACCATCCAACCTGGGGTCTTTAAGCGTTGAGCCGGTGGTTGGTAAGCATGTGGGGACACATAACTTCGGAACTATACCCCAACAGCTTAAAACCCCCAGGTTTCCAAAACAAAAAACACTTTTATTTATCCGTTTTGCTGGAGATTTGTTTAAACAAGGTTGAGTAAATACTCAAGAGTGAGTGTTGAAGACAGCGTAAAGACAGCCCCCAAGCAGAAATAA
>CAMJFC010000034.1 GCA_946404865.1 uncultured Prevotellaceae bacterium | reverse complement strand
CCCACTTCAGGATAGAGGGCATCGACATAACAAGGGATAAATAGACCGATTTTCATGTATTAAAATATAAGTTCGCTAATAGATTGTTAACTGTCTTTCATAAGAATTGGGCAAATATAGCGAAAAATATGCAATACACAAAAATTATTGGGAGTTTTTTTGTCGTGTAGCCGTTATTTGGTGAAACTTATTGTCCAAAACGATACCTGAAGCCCATTTGCAGACTTACGTTCAGCGGTTTGTCTTTATAGAAATTCTGTATGGAACTACCATTGTCGGGGTAATAAGTGAGTCCCGGTTCAAGATAGAGCGACCATGCACGAATGAACGTGTATTCGGCACCCGCCATGACACTCGCCGACCACTGCAGACGGTCGTGGCAGAGATGGCTCTTGATGCCATCGGTAGAGAGTTTAGCCACGGTGTTGAACAGCACCGCTCCTCCCGCAGCAGCATAGACAGAGAAGGAGCCACTGCTCCAAACGCGGTAGGAGACACTTAGGGGGATGCCTAAATACTGCAAGGTCTGATGGTCGGTGATGGTGGCACTCGGCATGATGTGTGTGAAGTCGGACGTGAGCCAGTTGTAGGTGAGCCCCGTCTGTATAGCCCAGCGGTCGGTAAACGGGAAACCGACGGAGAGGCCGACGGTCACCGGTCGGTGGTGTTCTGATTTCTCTTCATAGTCCACCAGCTCGTAACGTTCAGGCATGTCCGGGTAGCCAGAAGGTGAATTATTGAAAGCCATTTGATAAGCATCAGCCAAAACCGGGTTCATATAAACGGCTGAAGCATCGCCGCAACTGTTGAAAGCGTTGGAGGCGAAGAGAGAGAGGGAAATGTCCCCCGTAGGAGCCTCCCCCGTACCCTCTCCTATGGAGGGGGACACGAGTTGGGGAAGATTGCCCTGAACCAGATGAGGGACGGGATGTTCTGGCGAGGTGACGGAGAGGGTGTCGGGGGACTGGGGCAGATGGGAGGACTGTGTTAGATGGGACGTTTGGGGTAAGTGGGACGTTTGGGGTAAGTGGGACGAATGGGGCAGATGGGAAGACTGAGAGCGCTGAGACAGGCGGGGCGATTGGGACTGGTGGGGCGATTGGGACTGGTGATCCTGTTCTCCCCTTAAGTTAGAAGGTACCGGTGTATGTGTGAAGGGACCTTCAGACTGGGTCAAGTGATGTGTGGTTGGTGGGACTTGAGTGGTTGGTGGGACTTGAGTGGTTGGTGGGACTTGAGTGGCGGGGGGAACTTGAGTGGCGGGTGGGACAGGGAGAGTGTCGCTGGCAGCGAGTTGACGTTGTTGGGGATGAATGCCGGAAGAATTGCCGTTTGACATCCATAGGATGACAACAAGCGAGATGACGGCGGCGGCAGCCGTGAACCACCACAACGGACGGATGCGGGTTTGCCGAGAGGGTTCTCCGGCATCGGTATGCGCCGCATTCTCTTGAGAAGAGAGGCGCGCATCAATCTCCTGCCACAAGTCTTCTGGCACCTGCGGCTCGTACCCGTCGAGACGGTTACGGAGTTGTTGTTCAAATGAGTCTCTCTTCATCGTTGTCACGGATATAATTCTTGATTTTCTTAGCGATTAATTTTTTAGCCCTCAGATATTGTGAGGCGGACGAGTTTTCCTTGATGCCCAACAGGCGTGCGATTTCTTTGTGGCTTTTGTGCTCGAAGACAAAGAGGTTGAGCACCGTTCGGTAGCCTGGTGGCAGTTCGCCAATCATCGTCATCAGCCGTTCTGGCGGCACCCGCATCAGGTCGGGTTCATCGTCGTCGTCAGGCACATCAGGTATCTGTTCAGCCTCAACATATCTGATCCGCCGTTTCAGGTAATTGAGCGACATATTGACCACGATACGCATCACCCACGCCTTGAGCGAGCCCTCGCCCCGGTATTCGAACTGCGCAACGGACGTAAAGACCTTGACAAAGCTCTCTTGCAACACATCTTTCATGCCCTCCGTATCGGCCACATACCGCATCGCTACCGACGCGGCACATCCCGAATAGCGGCTATACAACTCGCGCTGAGCTGTGCGGTCGCCACGAATGACTTGTTGCAAAAGAACCTGTTCAGTCATCATTGAAGATATCCTTCGTTCTTCTGGTTCGGATAGAACGTAAACGTCCAGTCTTTCGTCAACACCTCCTCTTCTCCTCCGCCTGTGATGGTGAGTTGATCCACATTGAGGACAACGACCAGCATATCGGAATTGCTGTAATAACCCGCTTGCGACTTCTCACGGAAATCGATGCGCATCGTCTTTTTGACCCCATCCTGCAGATATGAGAAAGTATAAGGTTCGCGCGACATCTCGTAGGCGTTTGAATTGGCCGACACCCCCAGCAGGCTGTAAGAGATGGCATAGTGTCCATATTCTATCGTAGGAATCATCTCAAGCGCCTTTTCTTCGCCCAACAGTTTGCCGAGGATGGCCCTGCAAGGCAGGTTGGTGAAGTCGATGGTCGTGGCATCCACAGTCATCGCCGCTTCATCGGCATCGTCCTGATTGATGCGCCATTTGCCGAGATAATGTCCGAAAAAGGGTTGTATTGGATTGCTTTGCGGTCTGGCTGGATTGAAATCGTCGCCCCCTGTCGCACACGAGACGCAAACTATTACCAGTACTACCGCACACACTATACTATGTATGCCATGCTTCATTGTTTTCGTTGTCTGTTTCATTGTTATTTCTGTTTATCAAACAACAAAAATACAAAATCTTGCACATACGGTGAAACTTTTTTCTCGTTTTTGTGCAAGATTCCGCCACGGCAGCTGTTTTAGGGGCAAAAGGACTTAAAAAAAATGAATACCAAAACATTATTATTGACATCATTATGGCTGGCGCTGCCCATCGTGTCGCGAGCACAACAAGAAGAGCTGCCCCGCCATGAAATCTCATTCGACTTGGGATGGGGAACACTTAATGGAGATTATTTGGAGATAGGGTGCCACGATAACGAGAAGAAAAAGGCCACAACCCCATTAGAACAATACCGTGTGCTGAAATACGATTTAGGGAAGGTGAAACAGACACCATCGTTTGACCTGCAATATCATTATCACTTCCGTTTGTGGAACAGTCAGTTTGCCCTTGGTGCCACCCTTGCTCTCCAAGGCGAAAGTCAAAAACGCAAAGACAGAGACTATGTCAACCGTCCCGGTGGCATCGACAGTCGGTCAAGCACTTATCTGAATATGCTATTCTCATTCAGATACTACCCTTTGTACCGACCTAAGGTAAAGATTTACACGGGAGTGTCTGTCGGCCATAGCCACTATTGGGACCAGGACATTGACGATGCCTCTATCCGCTCTCATTCCTGTTCCGTCTATCACGTCACCCTCTTCGGCATCTCCTTGGGCAAGAAGTTATTCTGCTTCGGCGAGTTTGGCCTCGGCCATCTGGGTGTACTCCGTGCCGGAGCGGGAATGCGGTTTTGACGCT
Organism: uncultured Prevotellaceae bacterium; assembly: GCA_946404865.1. Classification (GTDB taxonomy): domain Bacteria; phylum Bacteroidota; class Bacteroidia; order Bacteroidales; family Bacteroidaceae; genus Prevotella. The sequence goes on along the minus strand of CAMJFC010000034.1, from coordinate 29,053 downwards.
TGGTGTCATCACTTGGCGGCAGAACGACATCGCCTTACTAACAATTCATACAACAGATAAATCATACATCAATGAAAAAAGCCACCTTATTAAGTATCGTAATGCTCACCTTGCTCTCATCCTGCTATCACATAGACAGAGAAGAATGGGAATGCGGAGGAGACCCGACCGACACGCGCGACTTGGTGTATCGCTACGCCATGATACCCACCATGCAATATGCCGACATGATATTGTTGACCTACCAACTGAAAGAATACGTAAGGCAGACCAGCGAAGAGAAACGCGACTCGGTCAATGCGCTTTATTTCCGCGAGGTACAGATTGACGAATTGCAAGATGTGCAAAACAATCGCACGTATTATAAGATGTCAACCCATTGGGCCATCCAGACCCAATATCAGTTGACCGTGTATGACACCGACGACGGCGTGACGCACATCGACGGCATGGCGTGGAGCGACACGAGCCACACACAGCATCAGTTGACCCTGAGTCAAAGCGGCAACGGCGAGTGGAACGTTGATGTCATTTCAACAAGACCGGCCGACATGAACCATGCCTCACCCTTCGCGTTTCTCCTTGACTCTGGCATCACCCGCCACGCCACCACCTATCACATCATCTGGCATGACTCGCCAACAGAAGGCTTAACGTATGAGATGACGGGCTCGGCATCAATGGTAAGTGTGAGAGAGCCCCGTCTCACGATTCAATACGAGATGAACCAGCCCTTTACCATGTATTTCATGTCAGACAGCCCCTACTACCCCACCCGACAATTATTCGAGTTCATAGGCAAGAACCGCGAGAACTCGTATCATTTGACCTACCCCATGTTAGGGCGCATAGAAATGCTTGCGACCGACGGAATAAGCGGCAGAGAGAGCAAATATGTGGTAGAGGAAGAAGTTTATTGGACCAATCAATAAAAAAGTTGTTAAAAAATTTGGCGCATTCAAAAAAACGCCTTACCTTTGCACGCGCAATTAAGAGATAGGGGCGTAGCCCAGTTGGTTTAGAGCGCTGCAGTCACATTGCAGAGGTCATCGGTTCGAGCCCGATCGTCCCTACAGAGAGAGATACCTTCACAAACGGGTATCTCTTTTTTTGCCCCCCCTGTTAGGGGTAAAAAAGAGGTAAGAGGTAAGGGGTAAGAGGTAAGAGATATGTCTTAGAAAACTAAACCTTAAACACTCAACACTCAACGATAACCACTCAACACTTATGTCAACACCATTAGAGATACGCAACGAGCGGCTGGCAGAGAAGATGATCAAGAATCTGGAGCGCCGCCATTTTGAAGCCTATTATTGCAAGACAAGCGCCGAAGCCGTGGAGAAGGCCCTCGGCCTGATGCCTGAAGGCAGCAGCGTGACGTGGGGCGGTTCGGTGTCCATCCGTGAGACGGGACTGACCCGCCGTTTGAAAGAAGGCCATTATGTGGTTTACGACCGCGACGAGGCCACGACAGAAGAAGAGAAGACAGCCATCTACCGCAAGGCCTTTGGATGCGACTTCTATCTGGCCAGCGCCAATGCCATTTCGGAAGACGGCATCATCGTGAGCATCGACGGCAACGGCAACCGTGTGGCCGCCATCACATGGGGTCCGAAGCGGGTCATCTTCATCGTGGGAATGAACAAAGTGGCTCAGACGACCGAAGCCGCCCTGGCACGGGCACGCAGCACCGCCTCGCCCATCAACGCGGCCCGCTTTGACATACAGACCCCTTGTCAGAAAGACGGCGCATGCCATAACTGCAATTCACCGCAGAGCATCTGCAATTACATCCATTTCCTGCGCAACTCGCATCCCGCCAAACGGCATATTGTCATCTTGGTAGGAGAGGATTTAGGGTACTAAAGCCCCACCCCCAACCCCTCCCGAGGGAGGGGAGTAGAAACAGCCCCACCCCCTGCCCCTCCCGAGGGAGGGGAGTAGTTAGTTTTCCTCTTATGTCTTCAGCCCTAAGCGGGTGAGGTATTCATTGAAGGCATCCTTATACATATCGGTGACTCGGATGATTTCGTCGCCGATATACAAACACAGGTTACGGTCGATGGAACGGATTTTGTCTAATGCCACCACATAGGAGCGGTTGACCCGCATAAAACGGTCGGCAGGCAACATCTGTTCCACGGCTTTCATGGTGAGGTGCGTAATCAGCGGGCGGCGCTCACCCTCCAGATAAAAACTCACATAATCTTTCATGCCCTCCACGTAGAGAATCTGCGAGAAATCCACCCGTCGCAGTTCACCGTCAACCCGGAGGAAAGAGTAAGTCCCCTCCCCTTCTCTCGCCGGGGGTACAGAGACCTTGGCGCGCTCTTCGTTTCTTTGCACTACCTTCTCCACAGCGGCGAGGAATTTGGTGTAGCGAATGGGTTTGAGGAGGAAATCGACGGTATTGACCTCATAGCTCTCGAACGCGAACTCACGGAAAGCCGTAGTGAAGATGATAAACGTCTGCGGCGGCAACTGATGGGCCAGTTCCAAGCCGTTGACATCAGGCATCTGTATGTCGAGGAAGAGCAAATCGACGGGTGACTGCGCCAGTTGTTTGAAGGCCTCGACCGAATCGGTAAATGAGGCGGTCAGAGACAGTTGCGGAGTGCGTTTGACAAAAGACTCCAGCAGTTGGACAGCCAACGGTTCGTCGTCCACGATGGCACATGAGAGTGTTTTCGTCATTTGATGGTAATTTTAATGTGATAAATGCCGTCTTTGAGCGTCTGCTCCCACTCATGGCGGTCAGGATAGAGCAGTTGCAGGCGGCGGCGTGTGTTTTCCAGTCCGATGCCCGACCCGCTGCGGTCGGCATCGTCTTTCGGGTGGTTGGTATTGTCGCAGACGAAGGTCAGCACCCCGTCGTTCACCGACAATTGGATATGGATGGACGAGGGCTGATTGCTGCTGACACCATGTTTAAACGCGTTCTCGATGAGCGAGATAAAGAGCAAGGGCGGCACCATGACCCCTTGTTCAGCCTTCAGTTGCACCTCCACCTGCGTATTGGCTCCACACCGCAACCGCATCAGTTCAATGTAATTGTTCATGAACTCCACCTCGCCCGCCAGGGGAACGAGAGGTTTATCCGTCTCGTACATCGCATAGCGGAGCAAGTCGCTCAGTTGGGCGATGCTCTCCTGCGCCTGGTCGGCATCAATCTGCGTGAGGCTGGAGATATTGTTGAGCGTATTGAAGAGGAAATGCGGGTTGAGTTGGTTTTTCAGCCACGCCAGTTCAGCGGCGGTGTTTTTCTGTTGCTGTTCCTTGATTTGCAGTTCCACCTCGTGCATTCTCGAGAGATGTCTGATGCCGAGGGCGCCGAGTGCGGTGAAGATATGCAAGACGATGGGCACGATGGCGTATGAATAATATCCCGGCCTTGCCATCTCGGGCAGATACTCCGCATTGAACCAGAAGATGCTATGGTTAAAGAGTCCAATGAGCAACACATTGGCGACGACATACCACCACCGATGATGTTTATAGAACAGCTGGGGCACCAGCAGATAATAATTGACCATATAGACCACCATCATGGGGCCAAACCACCATAGTGTGAGATATAAGACCGTTCGTGCAGGCACCGCCGTCCCTCCGACGTATGCCAACAACAATGGCAGACCCAGCAAGAAGGCAAAGACGCCCAACTGCATGACCAATGCTAATACTTTTTTCTTCGACACTTTCATGGTGGTGCAAATGTACAATTATTTTTTTTATTATGCTACTTTTTTTTCAGAAAATCTCCCCCGCTCCAACAAAAGTCTGCGGGGGAGGACCTAAGAATACGATGTATGTGTATTACTTCGCATCAGCCGTTTGGGGAATGTATTTGGCAGCGCGGTTAGCGACGGTCAGTTCAAACATCTCTTGGTATTTCTTCAACTGTTTGTCGGTGAGGAGACGTTTCATCTGATGGAAGTGTCCCGTTCTAATCTTGTCCCATGCCTGTTGCATCTTCACGCCCGATTCCATCTTCGTCAAGGTCTCCATAGAGACACTGAACTGTTGGAAGGCCGTCTTCACGGGTTGCCACTGGTCGGATGACAGTTCCAGCATTTCTGCGATGTTGTCGAAAGACTGTTGCGACTGAATGGTTTGCGACTGGGGTTGATTGTCCAAAGACTGAGCATTGACAGTAAGAGTCATAGCGAACATCATAGCGATAGCGATTACTAAATTTTTCATTTCGTTTTAATTTTTAAGAGTTACACATTTGTTTGTTTTACTGGTGCAAAGGTAGTGGCATTTTGCCCCCGCCGCAAATCACTTTCGACGAAACGGCCCACGTGTTTCGACGAAACGGCCCCAATTCCATCTCATGACGTGCGGGCGGGCACAGAGACCACAAAAAACGACATCGGTCAACTTTTCGGGGCTGTTTTCCTTTTTTTATCATTGCTATTAGATTTTCTCGTTTTTTTTGCCTAATTTTGCACGCGAAATCAAATTAACAAGGTAAGAGATATGATAACAGTCACAAATCTGGCGATACAATTCGGCAAGCGGGTACTTTACAAAGACGTTAACATCAAATTCACTCCCGGCAACATTTACGGCATCATCGGAGCCAACGGCGCAGGCAAATCGACGCTGTTGCGTGCCATCAGCGGTGAGTTGGAAGCCAACAAAGGCACCATCGAGATGGGGCCCGGCGAGCGTCTGTCGGTTTTGGAGCAGGACCACTTCAAATACGACGAGTTTACGGTGATGGACACCGTGTTCATGGGTCATCAACCTTTGTGGAAGAACATGAAGGAACGTGAGGCCCTCTATGCCAAACCCGAGATGACCGAGGAAGACGGCAACTTAGCCGCTGACCTGGAACTGAAATTCGCCGAGATGAACGGTTGGGAGGCAGAGAGCGACGCCGCTCAGTTGTTGCAGAACTTAGGTGTGAAAGAAGACCTTCACTACAAGTTGATGAGCGACCTGTCGAACAACGAGAAGGTGCGCGTGATGTTGGCCAAAGCCCTCTTCGGCCATCCCGACAACCTGCTTTTGGACGAGCCGACCAACGACCTGGACCTCGACACCGTGCAATGGTTGGAAGAGTATCTGAGCAATTTAGAGCAGACCGTGTTGGTGGTGAGTCACGACCGTCACTTCCTCGACGCCGTCTCGACGCAGACCGTGGATATCGACTTCGGCAAGGTGACCGTATTCTCTGGCAACTACTCCTTCTGGTATGAGAGTTCGCAGCTGGCGTTGCGTCAGGCTCAGAACCAACGGTTGAAAGCCGAAGAGAAACGCAAGCAGTTGGAAGAGTTCATCCGCCGTTTCTCTGCCAATGTGGCAAAGAGTAAACAGACCACTTCGCGCAAGAAGATGCTTGAAAAGCTCAATGTGGAAGAAATCCGCCCCTCATCGCGCAAATACCCCGGCATTCTGTTCAACATGGAGCGTGAGCCCGGCAACCAGATATTAGAGGTGAAAGACCTGAAGGCCGTGGACAGCGACGGCACCGTGCTTTTCGACCATGTGAACTTCAATATCGAGAAAGGACAGAAGACCGTGTTTCTGAGTCATAACCCGAAGGCGATGACTGCACTGTTTGAAATCATCAACGGCAACCGCGAGGCAGATGCCGGCACCTTTAAATGGGGCGTCACCATCACCACCGCTTACCTGCCATTGGACAACACCGAATTTTTCAAGAGCGACCTGAACCTCGTGGATTGGCTGTCGCAATACGGCGCGGGCAACGAAGTGGTGATGAAGGGCTATCTAGGACGTATGCTCTTCAAGCAGGAAGAGGTGGAGAAGAAAGTCAACGTGCTCTCCGGCGGCGAGAAGATGCGCTGCATGATTGCCCGTATGCAACTGAAGAACGCCAACTGCCTCATCCTTGACACCCCGACCAACCATTTGGACTTGGAAAGTATCCAGGCCTTTAACAACAACTTGGTATCGTTTAAGGGTAACATCCTCTTCGCCAGCCACGACCATGAGTTCATCCAAACCGTGGCCGACCGCATCATCGAGCTGACCCCCTCAGGCACCATCGACAAACTGATGCAGTATGACGACTACATCTACGATGAGCAGATTAAGGAGCAGAAAGCAAGGATGTATCAACAGAAGTAAAAGTTGGCAAGGTTTTTGCTGTATGTGTGGTAAATACTAAAAAACACAACATTATGACAGAAGAAGAAAAGAAAGACATAACAGAAGAAAACGGCTCGGAAAACGAGTCGCAGACCAATGAGCAGCAACAGCAAACGGCTGAAGGCGAAGGTGAAACGCTTGAAGTGGAATTGGAGACCGAAACGCAGAAAGAGGCGGAAGACACCCAGAAAGACCCTCTGACAAAAGCACAAGAGGAAGCTGCTGAGTGGGAGAAGAAATATCTCTACAAGTGCGCGGAATTTGAGAACTACCGCAAGCGCACCATCAAAGAGAAAGCCGAACTGATACTGAACGGTGCAGAGAAAACCATCACCGCTGTGCTGCCTGTGATAGACGACATGGAACGTGCCTTAGCCAACAGTGAGAAGACGGATGATGCCGCCACGCTGAAAGAAGGCATGGAACTGATTTACAAGAAGTTGATGAAAACTTTGGAGGGTTTAGGCGTGAAAGCCATCGACACCACCGACAAAGATTTCGATGTGAACTTCCACGAAGCTATCGCCATGGTGCCCGGCATGGGCGACGACAAGAAAGGCAAAGTGATTGACTGTACGGAAAAGGGGTATACCCTGAATGACAAAGTCATCAGGTTTGCCAAAGTGGCAGTAGGACAGTGAAGAATGTTGAATGTTGAATTTTGAATGTTGAATGTTGAATTGTCGCTGCGCGATGAAGAATGATTCAATGTTGAATTTTGAATTTTGAATGTTGACGTGTTGTTGAGGACTCTGTCCGAAAAATTGTCGCTGCGCGATGAAGAATTTTGAATGACGAATTGTCAACGGCCAACTCGTTATATTATTAACCCAAAAACACAAAAGTGGCAAAACGTGATTATTACGAGGTGCTTGGTGTGGATAAGAACGCCTCGGAAGAAGAGATCAAGAAAGCTTATCGCAAGATAGCCATCAAATACCACCCCGACCGCAACCCCGGCGACAAGAACGCCGAAGAGAAGTTTAAAGAAGCGGCTGAGGCCTATGATGTATTACACGACGCGCAGAAACGCCAGCAATACGACCAGTTTGGCTTTGAGGGTCTGCAAGGCATGGGTGGCTTCGGCGGTGGCGGTGGTTTCTCCATGGACGACATCTTCTCGATGTTCGGCAGTGTGTTCGGCGGCGGCGGATTCAGCGGCTTTAGCGGATTCGGTGGTGGCGGTGGTCGTCAGGCCGCCCGTCATCATGGCAGTGACCTGCGTTTGAAAGTTCGTCTGTCGCTGTTGGATGTGGCCAATGGCGTGACGAAGAAGTTCAAGGTCAAGAAAGACATCACCTGTCCCCACTGCCAAGGCACCGGTGCGGAGAACGGCAGCGGTTCGGAGACCTGTCCCACCTGTCACGGCAGCGGAATGGAAATACGCACCAAGCAGACCATGTTCGGCATGATGCAGACCCAGTCGCCCTGTCGCACTTGTGGCGGTGAAGGCACTGTCATCAAGAACAAATGCACGCATTGCGGTGGCACGGGTGTTGTGAAAGGTGAAGAAGTGGTAGAGATCAACATCCCCAAAGGTGTTGGCGAAGGCATGGTGTTCACCGTTTCGGGCAAAGGCAATGCCGGACAGCACAACGGAGTGGCAGGCGACATCCAGGTCTTTATTGAAGAAGAAGATAACGACACCTTCGTTCGCGACGGTCAGGATTTGATATACAATCTCTTATTGGACTTCCCCACAGCCGCTTTAGGAGGTGATGTGCGCATCCCCACGATTGAAGGCACGAAGTTGAAAATCAAGATAGAGCCCGGTACCCAGCCCGGCAAGACACTCCGTCTGCGCGGCAAGGGACTGCCTGCCGTACAGGGTTATGGCAGCGGCATGGGCGACTTGGTAGTCAACGTGAGTGTATATGTGCCCAAGACGTTGAGTCGCAGTGAGAAAGAGATGTTGGAGAAATTGAAAGACAGTGACAATTTCCAAGGCGACCAACACACGAAGAAGACCATCTTCCAGAAGTTCAAGAATTATTTTAATTAGAGGTGAGAGGTAAGAGGTAAGGGGTAAGAGGTATGTTAGGGGTGAGAGAATACTTAGGGGTGAGAGGTAAGAGGTAAGGGGTAAGAGATATGTTAGGGGTGAGAGGTAAGAGGTGAGAGGTAAGGGGTAAGAGAATAGTCTGCAAATGGAGTATTGTCTAAACTCCTAAACTCTTAAACTCCTAAACTCCTAAACTCTTAAACTCCTAAACTCTTAAACTCCTAAACTCTTAAACTCCTAAACAGTGTAGAACACTAAACCCTCAACACTAAACATAAAAAAGCCGTGACCTACAAGGAAACAACGGAGTACATGTATAATAGCGCGCCCGTCTTTGAGAAGGTGGGTGCTATCGCTTATAAGCCCGGATTGGACACCACGTTAGCATTGGACCAGCATTTAGGTTGTCCTCATTGCGCGTTTAAGACCATCCATGTGGCCGGCACCAACGGCAAGGGAAGCGTGTCGCACACGTTGGCCGCCATCCTACAGTTGGCCGGACACCGCGTGGGACTGTTCACCTCGCCCCATCTTGTGGATTTCCGCGAGCGTATCCGTGTGAACGGCGAGATGATCAGCGAGCAGGATGTGATTGATTTCGTGGAAGATAACCGTTCATTCTTTGAACCGCTGCACCCTTCGTTTTTTGAGTTGACCACATGTATGGCTTTCTGGTATTTCCAAAAGCAGCAGGTGGACATCGCCGTCATCGAAGTGGGCTTGGGTGGTCGGTTGGACAGCACCAACATCATCACCCCTATCCTATCGGTCATCACGAACATCTCGTTCGACCACATGCAGTTTCTGGGACACACGTTAGCACAGATAGCCACCGAGAAAGCCGGCATCATCAAACCCGGTGTGCCTGTGGTCATCGGCGAGGCCCTTGCCGCCACCCGTCCCGTCTTTGCCCGCACCGCCTTTGAGCGGCAGTCGCCCATCATCTTTGCAGAAGACGACCCCATTGTGGTCGGCGATTTAGGCAAGGACACCGCACATCCCGCCTACGTCATCAACCTGCATGTGAAAGACGGGCACCGTTATGGTGAGAACCGTCTCAGCCATGAGTTGCAAGGCGACTATCAGGTGAAGAACGCCAACACCATCCTGTGGGTTTGTGAGTATCTGCGGCAGACAGGTTGGATAACGGGTCTCGACGACATCCGCAAGGGTTTCTCGAAAGTGTGCGAAACCACCGGTCTGGCAGGTCGTTGGCAGCGTTTGCAAGAGCATCCCACGGTAGTGTGCGATACTGGCCACAACGTGGGCGGTTGGGAATATCTCAGTCGTCAGTTGCGCCGCCAGTCGTGCGCAACGCTCCGCATCGTGTTCGGCATGGTAGATGACAAAGATATCGACACCGTGCTGGGAATGTTGCCCACCTCAGCGGAGTATTACTTCACACAAGCCAGCACCCATCGAGCCATCCCCTCAGAAGTGGTGGCGAAAAAAGCCTCTGCGCACGGCATCACCGGACGTGTGTTCACCTCTGTGAGAGCCGCTTATGAGGCATCGCTGTCGGAAGCGCAATCTGATGATTTCATTTTTGTGGGCGGCAGCAGTTATGTGGTCGCCGACCTGTTGGCATTGCTCTCCCCTTCTAACAAATAGCAACTTTTCGGCACACGCAATATCATTTGACGGACGACAAAGAGCCGTTTTACCCCATACCCTATCACCTGACGGACCACGTTATAAACGTTTTTTAACTTTCCGTCAGGTGGTTTTTTTGTCATTTTATTCGTCAATGTCGTTTTTTTTGAGTTATTTTGCAGACTGCAATTGTTTGTAACTAAAAACTTAATGAATATGACAGAGACAGAAAATCTGTGTGGCCTGAGAAGAGAGGATTTCCAGACCACAATTAACGGTAAACAAACTGATTTGTACATCTTGAAAAACGCTGCTGGCAGTGAGGTGGCCATCACCAACTATGGTGGCGGTATTGTAGCCATCATGGTGCCCGACCGTGACGGAAACTACGCCAATGTGATTCAAGGTCACGCCAACATCCAAGAAGCCATGCAAGCGGAGCCTTACCTGAGCACCCTTATCGGTCGTTTTGGCAACCGCATTTGCAAGGGTAAGTTCCAACTCAAAGGAAAAGAATACCAACTCGCCCTCAACGACGGCCCGAACGCGCTGCACGGCGGTCCGAAGGGATTCCACGCCCGTGTGTGGGAAGCTCTTCAGATGAACGACTACACGCTGGTTCTCAACTTGGTGTCGGCTTACGGCGAAGAGGGTTATACCGGCGAATTGAAGGTGACGGTGGTCTATACGTTCACCAACGAGAACGAATTGATGATTGACTACATGGCCACGACCAACAAAAAGACCATCATCAACCTGACCCACCATGGATTCTTCTCATTAGCAGGCATTGCCGACCCCACCCCGACCATTGACGACATTGAATGCGAAATCAACGCCGACTTCTACCTGCCTATCGACGAGACGAGCATCCCCACCGGTGAGATTCTGAAGGTGGAAGGCACACCGTTTGATTTCCGTCAGCCGAAAACCTTCGGTCAGGACATCAACGCCGACAACGAGCAGATACGCAACGGTTCAGGTTATGACCACTGCTATGTTCTGAACAAGCGCGAGGAAGGCGAGTTGAGCTTTGCCGCCCGCATTTACGACCCGAAGAGCGGTCGCACGATGGACGTGTTCACCACCGAGCCCGGTGTGCAGTTGTACACCGACAATTTCGGTAACGGCTACAGAGGCCAGTATGGTGCCACATTCCCCCGCCGCAGTTCAGTGTGCTTCGAGGCACAGCATTTCCCCGACAGTCCCAACCGTCCTTACTTCCCCTCGGTGGTGCTGAAACCAGGTCGGAAATACGAGCAAAAGACCATCTACAAGTTTGGTGTGAGGAAATAAATTCTAAATTGACCAGTTTGGCTGTTGATTATCAGCCAAGCTGGTCAAACAAGTAATTTGAAATCTAAGATAACATAATTAAAAATGAGTAATCAAAAGACGAATGGAAGAGTTATTGCCATTGTGACAATGTTCTTCCTTTACGCCATGATATCGTTTGTGACGAATCTTGGCGCCCCAATCGGTGTGATTTGGAAGAACCAACCCGAGATTGGCGGTTCGAACGTGTTAGGTATCATGGGTAACTTCATGAACTTCTTCGCCTATCTGTTTATGGGTATTCCCGCAGGCAAGATGCTCACGAAGATGGGTTACAAGAAGACTGCCCTCTTAGGTATTGCCGTAGGTTTCTTCGGTGTGCTCATCCAGTTCATCTCAGGTAAGGCCAGTGGTATTCCCGGCTTCAGCATTTATCTGCTGGGTGCCTTCATCTCTGGTTTCTCCGTATGTATCCTGAACACCGTGGTGAACCCGATGCTTAATCTGCTTGGCGGTGGTGGCAACAAAGGCAATCAGCTGAACATGATTGGCGGTACGCTGAATTCACTGGCCGGCACCATGACTCCCATGTTGGTTGGTGCGCTCATCGGTACGGTGACAGCCAGCACCCAGATGGCCGATGTGAATCTGGTGATGTTCATCGCCATGGCCGTCTTTGCTTGTGCCTTCGTCATTCTGTTGTTCATTCCTATTGAAGACCCCGAGATGGGCAAAGTGACGGCCGACACTGTGTTCGAGCACTCTCCGTGGTCGTTCCGCCACTGTCTGCTAGGTGTGATAGCCATCTTCGTCTATGTGGGTGTCGAGGTCGGCATCCCCGGCGGTCTCAACTTCTACCTTTCAGATACCACCGCCAACGGTGCGTGGGTGAATCCTGACGCTATTGTGAATGCCGCCACCATTGGCGGTGCCGTGGCCGCCATGTACTGGCTGCTGATGCTGGTCGGCCGTTTGTTCTCCAGCACTATCGCCGGCAAGGTGTCGTCTCGCACACTGATGCTTTGCACCACCTTCATCGGTATGATACTGATTGTGGCCGCCATGCTCATCCCCAAATCGGTGACCGTGTCGATGCCATTGGTGAAAATTTTAGAGGGTAGCGTAGAGATGACCACTGTGCCTCTGAGCGTGTTGCTATTGGTGCTCTGCGGTCTGTGCACCTCAGTGATGTGGGCTTCCATCTTCAACCTCGCCACCGAGGGTTTAGGCAAATACACGGCTCAGGCCTCCGGTATCTTCATGATGATGGTCGTGGGTGGCGGTGTGCTCCCCGTGGTGCAGAATTTCTTCGCCGACATGATGGGTTACATGCCCAGCTACTTCATCTATCTGATAGCCATGGCCTACATGTTCTTCTATGCCTTGATAGGCTATAAGAACGTGAACAAGGACATCCCGGTTTAAAAATGTGAGATAAGGCAATGGCTATATACACCATCATGTTCTAAACAAATAAAAAATAATCAACACCCAAAAACAAACCAAAAAGAAATGGACATTGAACACGTAAGAAGTCGTTTCATCAAGCATTTTGATGGTAAGACCGGCAACATCTATCACTCGCCGGGCCGTATTAACCTGATAGGTGAGCACACCGACTATAATGGTGGGTTCGTATTCCCCGGTGCCGTTGACTGCGGCATCATGGCCGAGGTACGCCCCAACGGACTGAACACGGTGATCTGCTATGCCATCGACCTGAAAGACAAAGTGGAATTTAAAGTGGATGACCCCGAAGGTCCCCGCACATCGTGGGCCCGCTACATCTACGGCATTGTGCAGGAGATGCGCAAGCGCGGTGTGGACGTGAAAGGCTTCAACACCGCTTTCTCGGGCGATGTGCCCCTTGGTGCCGGCATGTCATCGTCAGCTGCTCTTGAGAGTTGCTTCGCCTTTGCGCTGAACGACCTGTTTGGCGACAACAAAGTGTCGAAATGGGATATGGTGCTGGCCGGACAGGCCACAGAGCACAACTATTGTGGTGTGAACTGCGGTATCATGGACCAGTTTGCCAGTGTGTTCGGTCAGGCCGGCAAATTGATGCGTCTGGACTGCCGTTCACGTGAGTTCGAGTATTTCCCCTTCAACCCCGAGGGCTACAAGCTGGTGCTGCTCAACTCTTGCGTGAAACATGAGTTGGCCGGTTCTCCCTATAACGACCGTCGCAACTCTTGCGAGAACGTGGTGAAGCACATCGCCGCCAAGCATCCGGAAGGGAAGTTTGAGACGCTGCGCGATTGCACTTGGGAGCAGTTGGAAGAAGTTCGCGCCGAGGTGGGCGAAGAGGACTACAAGCGTGCTCACTTCGTGCTGGGCGAGAAAGACCGTGTGTTGGCCGTTTGCGACGCTTTGGTGGCAGGCGACTACGAGACAGTAGGCCAGAAAATGTACGAGACGCACGAAGGACTGTCGAAGGAATATGAGGTGAGCTGCGAAGAACTCGACTTCCTCAACGACATCGCACGTGAGAACGGTGTGACAGGCAGCCGCATCATGGGTGGCGGTTTCGGCGGTTGCACCATCAACTTGGTGAAAGACGAGTTGTACGAGCCGTTCATTGCAGATGCCAAGAAGCGTTATGCCGAGAAATACGGCAAGGAGCCGAAAGTCATCGATGTGGTGATTGGCGACGGTTCGAGGAAGATTGTGTAAGCCCCCTCCCCAACCCTCCCCGAGTGGAGGGAGACAGATAATCGCCCGGCCTCTATTTGAGACCGGGCGATTATTATGGGAATGGGTGGGGACTACGGGAGAGATGACGGCTCTGTTAACTGCAGCTGGAGACGCTGTTGCCACAAAGCCATTCGGATTCAATCCATCCGGTGTGTTTGCCATCGATGGTCTTCACTTTCACCCAGTCGCCCTTCACGTCAATGGGTCGAAGCAGATTTTCTTCTTTGAACGAGTAAACCACCTTGGCACGTGCAGACGGCGTAGCGCGGAGACAGAGAGTCTCTCCCCCATAGTTACGTGTGGCAACGCCGATGCAAGAGTTGTGGATGTAATAGCCAGAGCGTGAACCTGAGAATTTGTAAATCCTTCCATCTGGTTCGTAATAACTATTGTCGATAATACACCACCATCCGTTGACGGGATTCTCTACCAACAGCATGCCGTCAGAGGAAGTAGGAACCTTGTCCACCACCTTACCGTTGGGTGCATTACGGATGTTGGTGTATGTTCCGTTGAGGTCATAAAAGAAAACGCCTAAACTCTGTGCCTTCGCCATGAGGGCGGCGAAGAAGAAAAACATTGTCAAAATCTTTTTCATTGTTTCAGTACTTTAAGGTTGCTGTGTTAAGTTGATAATCTGCTGCCATCCTTTAGACAGTTGCTTGATGTCGTCAGTGGCCTTGAGGAGTTGTTCGCCTGTACCATAGAGATTGTATTTTTTCACGTTGGTGCCGTTCATGCCATTGTATTCGGCAGGGTTGTCATAATAGTAGAGGACTTCTGCGCCTATCAGCGTTTCCTCATCCCATACATCCTTGGTATAGACATATTCCCAAGCACTGTTGGAACCACTGGAATAGATAGCATTCTCAGAGGGTGCGAAGACAGGGTTCTGCAGCGAGGGTTCGCCCAGATTGCCATAGCGTTCAAAGAGTTGTGTCTTGGGATTCCACAGGAGCAGTGAGCTGTAAGTGCGCGACTGTCCCAATCCAAGGAAGATGTCGGTATGCCCATCGAAATTGGCATCGACATAGTGGATGAAGGTCTCCGGTTTTTGGTCATACCAGTCGGTGAAGAGCGGTTCCTCCTCATTAAACGTCTGCACGATGTCACCATTGCGATAGATGACCGCCACCTGGTTCATGTCGGCATCTCGCGAGAGTGCCACGCGCAGTTGAGCGTCGGTCTGCGGGCATGCTTTCAAAGTGAAGGGTTTGGCAGGCTGTGCCTGAGCCGATGAGTTATCGGTCTGTCTGCTTTGCACACTGCACGATAATATCAGAGAGGCAGCGAGCAATAAATACTTCGTTTCTTTCATCATCAATTCCAAGGATTTGAGAACATGAGTTTTTTATTCATAAAGGACCTTTTCGGTCATGACCTGTCCGTCGTCGAGTGTTTTCACCACGATGTTGGTGCCGCGCTGCAATTGGTTCTGGCGAATCCCCCCAACGGAATAGATGTCGGTTTTCACCACATGAGCCTCCGTGTTGTTGATGGTTTTGACGCCCGAAGTCGCAGCCTCCGACTTCTCTCCGAATCCACCCTGCGGGTTGGCAGCCCTCACGGTATAGGCGCCTTCACCATCCGTCGCAAAACTTGTAGCATCGGTCAGCGCCACGAACTCGCCATCCCGCTCCACCAAGTATTTCACGGTGCCCTCCACGGCATCCCAAGAGAGTTGCGTGCCATCGATTTTCACGTTGGCGGGCGCACTCATCTGCACCGTCAGCGCAGCCGGATCCCAGTTCGTGAACATCTTTTCATAAGCGAACCCTTCCGCCTGTTCGGCAGTGAGGATGGTCTGGAACGAGCCGCCGTGTGAGTTGATGATATTGCTTGCCGGAGTAATGTCGTTGCCCGCCGCATCCATCGTTCCGTACTCACCGAAAAGTTTGGGGTCTTTGTTGTTCATTCCCTTTTGCGTCCATCTCGAACTGACAAGCGTTTTCTTCGCATTGTCGTCAAGCGTCGTGTTCAGATAGACACAGATGGGATAATTCTGCCATGTACGACCGAAGTTCCAATCGCCCTTGCCGTTGGCCAAGTCCACCACCTTACAGTTGTCGAACACATAGCCGAACTGAGTGGAAGTTGTGGGAGCCGTGATGGTACGTCCACCCGTGCCGTTTCTCTCGCGCGGTTCGAGCGAGAGCGTCACGTTTTTGAATCTCACGTCGCCGCCGCCGCAGATGAAGTCAACGGTGCCGTGGATATCGCAGTCCTCCCAATAGGCTTTCATTGCGTCATTATTACTATAATAGGTGTCTTGGTAAGACAGGAGCGCCACATTCTTGCAGATGGTCTTGTTGCCTTTATCCTGAATGCATACAGCACGTCCACCAGCCTGTCCGGCACCCAGGGCACCGTAGTAGTCGAGCGCATTTTGCAAGGTGAGGTCCTGGAAATAGAGATTCTGTCCGGTGAGCAGGAAAACCGCCGTTGTACCGATGCCCTCGTTCTCGCGCTCCGGAGCGTTTTTGATGACGACCCCCTCGCGGCTCTCGCCGATGAACGAGATATTCTTGCCACTGACAGCGGTCAGTACTGTTTGTCCGAGGTCGTAGATGCCATTGGGCAGGAACACAAACGACCGCTCAGCCGTGGTAGAGCTATTGGTGCCGTTGACCGCTTCAATGGCATCCAAGAGACTGCTGGCATCGCCCGGTTTGACGCTATACCACCGTCCGTCGGCGGTATAGTTGGTGGATGCCGTGTTCACAATCCGCACGCTATGCAGATAGACAGCGCCAGAGGCCTTCACTTCAAGCGTGAGAGTACCCGGGTCGCCCTCGTATGCGTAGGTGTAGTTGGTACCGTCGGAGGCGTTATAAGCCTCGATGGACCCCACCTCATTTCCGTTGGGACCACGGACGACAAACGTCGCACTGGTTTCGGAATATTTGCATAAGCCGAGATAGATATTCGCTTTCGGTCCTACCAGCAGTTCTATCTTATCGCCGTTGGCAAACACCCATCCGTGCTGTTTATCATGCCAGACACCAGAACCGATAGAATTGAACGCCTCGTGGTCGATGTCGTAAAACTCGGTATCGGTCAGATTGAATGTATATTTCTTGAACTCGCTCGACACCTCTATCTCCGTCGCCACAGCATAGAGTTTGGTATCAGCCGTGATGATGTCGGCCACCGTATATTTATGACCGCCAATCGACTTCTGGAACCATCCGCGCACCTTGTATCCGTCTTTGGCCTTGGCGGTGTTGAAGTCAACGGCAAAACCTCCGATAGCAGCGTCTTTTTCAACGAGTTGTGTGCCCATCAACGTGCCGTCGGTATCCATATACGACAGTGTGAAATCAGGTTTCTGCACCACGGTGAGCACATAGTTGACCGCTTGTTCACCTTTGGTCATAGGTATGGTGACGACACAATGTGTGGCATCGCCCTGATAGGTCACCTCCCCCACTTCCCCGGCCAGCGCCTGGATGTTGGTAAGCGGATTGGATGCGCTGACCATCGTCACCGTCTTCGACAGTTCGATCGTACCCAGATACTGTTCACCGTTGGTCGCAAACACGTCGTCCGCTTGATAGGTCACCCCGTTGACGGTGAATGAGCCGAGCATGGGCATCTCTTTTTCTTCGCCGTTGAGCACACCGGTGATGACGATTTGTGCCAATCCGATTTGTTTGGTAGCTTGCAGTCCGTAGAGATAGACCACGAGTCCGCAAGGACCTTCTGCGGGAGTCGCCCCGGTGATGTCGTAGCTGTATGAAGTATAAGGAGTGGTTTCGTTGTTACGTGCCGGTTTCTTGTTGGAATCCAGCGTCACGGTGGTGCCATTGGGGTTCTGCCAGGCGAAGTCGAGCGTTCCGTTGTCAGTGCCATAGCGTGTGGCCTTAAACGATACGCTCTTCGGTGTGAAGGCGAAGCCAGCCTTCGGTTGGATGAGGAAACGAATGGCATTGCTCTCGCCTGCGGCATCCTCTTTGTCGGTGGGTTCGAACCGTATTTCATTCACGCCACCCACGGTATATTTATCTTTCAGTGTCAGATTGCTGCCATAGGTCACCTTACTGGAAAGGAAATAGTCGGCCGCATCGCCGAAAGCGGCGGTCTGCCCCTCTGTTTCCAAATCAAAGGCGAAGGTGGCAGTAGCCGGTTCATCGGTCAGCACTTTCAGTTCCTGTGCTCTGACCATGACCGCGGTCAGGAGGAAGAGGCACATCGTCCCCCATCGTAGTAGTAGATTTTTTTTCATGCGTCTGTTATTTTAAATGTTTGTATCTTACATGTATGTGTTCCTATGCGGAATAAGGCTATTTTGTGCAAAAGTAATGAAAATAGATGATAACAGCAAGAAAAATGGACATAAAAATGCACGAAAAAAATGGCAGTCTGTCCATGATTTCGGAGAATTATCCATACCTTTGCACGAAAAACCAAGAAAAAGATGAAAACAGACATTCAAATTGCACGGGAGTGCGAGCTTAAGCACATCTATGAGATAGCCTCCGACATGGGCATCTCACCCGATGAGATAGAACCGTACGGCCGGCATATCGCTAAGGTACCGGTGTCCATGATTGACGAGAAACGGGTGAAAAAGAGCCGTCTCATCTTAGTGACCGCCATCAGTCCGACGAAAACGGGCATCGGCAAGACCACGGTGAGCATCGGTCTGGCACTCGGTCTGAACAAACTCGGCAAACGCGCCATCGTGGCACTGCGCGAGCCGTCGCTCGGTCCGTGTTTCGGCATCAAGGGCGGCGCTGCCGGCGGCGGTTATGCCCAGGTGCTGCCCATGGAGAAAATCAACCTGCACTTCACGGGCGACTTCCATGCCGTGACCTCGGCACACAACACCATCAGCGCCCTGCTCGACAACTATATCTACCAACACCGCAAAGATGGGTTCTCACTGCGTGAGATTTATTGGAAACGCGTGCTCGACATCAACGACCGAGCCTTGCGCAACGTGGTGACCGGTTTGCGTGGCGACGGTGTGGTGTCGGAGACTGGGTTCGACATCACAGCAGCCTCGGAACTGATGGCCATCCTCTGCTTAGCCACCGACGAGAACGATTTGCAACGGCGCATCGAGAACATCGTCTTAGGCATCACGTCCGACGGTCGTCCGTTCCGTGTGCGCGACCTCGGTGTGGCTGGTGCCATCACGGTCCTGATGCGCGATGCCCTGCACCCCAATCTGGTGCAAACGACGGAGCAGACCCCCGCTTTCGTTCATGGCGGTCCGTTTGCCAACATCGCTCATGGTTGTTCGAGTGTCTTGGCCACCAAGATGGCCATGACGTATGCCGACTATGTGGTGACAGAGGCCGGTTTCGGTGCGGACTTAGGTGCAGAGAAATTCTTTGACATCAAATGCCGCAAGACCGGTTTGCAGCCTCGCTTAGTGGTGATTGTAGCCACGACCCAAGGATTGAAGATGCACGGCGGTGTGGACCTCAGCATGATTAAGGAACCCAATGCCGCCGGACTGCGCGAGGGTCTGAAGAACCTGAACCGCCATATCCGCAACATGCAGGGTTTCGGTCAACCCGTGGTTGTCACCTTGAACCGATATGACACCGACACGGACGAAGAGATAGCCATCGTGCGCGACAACTGCGAAGCCCTCGGTGTGGGTTTTGCCGTCAACGAAGCATTTCTGCGTGGCGGCGAGGGTGCCGTGGAACTGGCACAGACGGTGGTTGACACCATCGAACAGATACAAGCGCTGCCCATCCACTACACCTACCCTATCAACGACAGTATCGAAGGAAAGATAGAAAAAGTGTGCAAGCGCATCTACGGTGCCGCAGGCGTGGAATTCAGCAAGACCGCCGTGAAACAGTTGGAGTCTATCCGCACCATTTTCGCCGACGACAAGGACATCAACCGTTACCCCGTGTGTATCGCCAAGACGCAATTCTCTTTCACCGCCGACTCAAAACGTTACGGGTCGCCCGAGGGATTCACCATCCGCATCCGCGACATCATCCTCAACTGCGGCAGTGAGATGATTGTGGCCATTGCCGGTGATATGCTGCGTATGCCCGGGTTGCCCAAGAGTCCACAGGCAGAGCACATCAAAATCGTGGATGGCGAAATCGAAGGACTGTCGTGAACGTTGAACGTGGAACATGGAACGTGGAACGTTGAACGTTGAACATGGAACGTTAAACGTTGAACATGGAACGTGGAACATGGAACGTTGAACGTGGAACGTTGAACATGGAACGTTGAACATGGAACGTTGAACATGGAACGTGGAACGTTGAACATTGGAAATGACAGGTTAGGAGCGTGAATGCAAACGTTTGCACGCGGGTGTCAAGAAAATTCCTGCTGATGGGAGTACAACATCAGCAGGAATTTTATATTTTTGCATGGGAAACACACACGACATCTTATTCTAACTAATATCTAATCAAACGACATATTTTAATGATCATCAACATGAAACGAAGTATTACATTAGTACTGATGTGTCTGATGGCCGTAGCCACCATGACGGCACAAGGCTGGCCTGCCAACTACGGCGGAGTCATGCTGCAAGGTTTCTACTGGGACTCTTTCGAAGATACCAAATGGAACAACCTGACCGCACAGGCCGATGAACTATCTTCTTATTACGACCTGATCTGGGTGCCCAACTCAGGACAGACCAAGGCCGACCAATGGAACTCTCCCGGCAACTGGGGTTATGAGAACATGGGTTACATGCCCGTTTATTGGCTTCGCCACAACACCTGCTTTGGCACACAGGAGGAATTGATTAACATGATTCAGACCTTTAAAGCCAAAGGCACGAAGGTCATCGAGGATGTGGTCATCAACCACAAGAACGGTCTGTCCAACTGGGCCGACTTCCCCGACGAGACCGTGACAGGTCCGAGCACTGGTGCCACCTACACCGTGACGTGGTCCAGCGACATGCAGCAGTTGTGGGGTATCTGCGCCAACGATGAGATTTACTCCAATGGCGGTGAGCACGACGGTATCACCTATGTGAGCAATGGTGACGCCCGGGATGACGAGGCCGACAACTTCGACGGTTGCCGCGACCTGGACCACACCGACGCCCGTGTGCAAGAAAACATCAAAACCTATCTTCGTTACCTGATTGACGAACTGGGCTATGCCGGTTTCCGCTACGACATGGTGAAAGGCTACAAGGCCTATTATACTGGTTTGTATAACTCGATTGTCAAGCCCGAATTCAGCGTGGGCGAGTACTGGGACGGCAGTTACGACAACGTGGCCGGCTACTGGATTACCGAGACGGGCATCCCCGCCGATGGCGTCATCCAGTCGGCTGCCTTCGACTTCCCCTTGAAAGACCGCATCAACGCCGCTTTCAACGATGAGAACTGGTCGGCACTGTCGAACAAAGGTGTGGCCGGCGACCCCAACATGAGCCGTTATGCCGTGACCTTCGTCGATAACCACGACACCTACCGCGAAGAGTTCTACCGCGTGAACAATAACGTACTGGCCGCCAATGCCTTCATTCTGGCCATGCCTGGCACCCCCTGCCTCTTCCTGCCCCATTGGAAGCAGTACAAAGCCGCGCTGAAGAAGATGATTGCCGCCCGCAAGGCCGCCGGCATCACCAACCAGAGTCCCATCACCGCCCAATATGAGTTGGATGGCGGCTATTACCTGAAGGTGACTGGTGAGACAGGCTCCGTCATCTACACCTGCGGCAAGCCCAGCGGCGACATCGACCTCGACCAGCACACCCTTGTGGTGAGTGGCGAGAACTTCGCCTTCTATCTGTGGGATGGCGTCTATGACGAAGACACCTATGATGCCATCGAGGAAGAGAGCGCACAAGACATCTGCATCTACGTTCGCGACAACGGCCAAGGAGCACCCTACCTCTATGCATGGAACGGCGGCGACGAGTTGAATGGCGGTTGGCCTGGTGTGCAGATGAGCGCACAAGTGACCTTGAGCGACGGTACCACATGGTACAAGCAGACGTTCAAGACCTCGTTGCTCAACGTGATTGTCACCTTCGACGAGGGCAAACAGACACAGAACATCGAGAACATCACCGAAGACAAATATATCGTCTATTGGAAGGATGATGATAGGAAATATGCTGACTACAGCGGCCTTTACAACGGCGACAGCAACAGCAACTACGTGTATGCCTACTTCGACGCCCCGTCGGGTTGGGACAAAGTTTGGGCATGGAACGACCTGTTCTATGATGTGGAGAACAAGAACTACACCGGTGGCACGTGGCCCGGAGCGACGATGACGAAAGTGGGTGTTTCGAGCACCGGCAACGACATCTACCGTTGGCGCATCACCAAAGACCTGAATGAGGGTGCGCCCAACCACATCATCTTCAGCGGCAACGGCCAAACCGCCACCCTACCCTTCATCAACGGTGCTTATTATGACCAAAACGGTATCACCAACGAGAGCCGCCTGTGGTTCTATCCCACAGCCCTCGAAGGAGGCTCCACCGTTAACATCACCAACTGGAACGGAGAGACAGAGGCCGTAACCTCCAGCACCGCCGACAGTCCTGTCACATTACGTCTGTACTACCCCGCAGGTACCTATACCGTGCAAGCCATCGTGCGTGGCAGCGAGGGCAGCGACCTCACCGTGAGCGCCGGCACCTCTACAGCCAGTGTCACACTCACCGGCATGGAAGCCGCCTCACCCTCAACCGTGACCACCGACGGCGTGGTTGAACGCAGCATCGACACCGGCAACAGCGGTTGGCAGAAAGTGCAAGCCACCTTCACCACCACCGAAGATGCCCCCCTGATTGTCCGTCTCAACTCACCCGCCGCACAATGGCAGGTTGGCGCAGTGACCCTGCTGAAAGAAGCCGACACCGAGAGCGGATATCAGACCGTGGCCACGACGAAAGCGACGGAAACCAGCGTGGATGTGACCGACATCAACAGTTTCAGTCTGTATGAGCGCGGTGCCAACAAGAACGCCCTCATCATCGCTGCAGCGAACCAAGAGCCGGCCGCCCTGCCCTGCAACGCCATCGTCAATGGAGAATGCGACCTGTTGGCACTCACCGACGGCGCCTATGACTTCGCTGCTCCCGCAGACTTCACCGCAGCAGCTGTGACTTACGACCGCAGCATCGCCGCCAACAAGAAGGTGACCGTCTGTCTGCCCTTCGACGTGAGTGCATCTGAGATGGCGTCCGCCGGCATCACCGCCTATACATTGGACCAGGTGACCAAGGATGGCTATTTCCACTTCACCACAGTGAGCGAGATGAGTGCTAACACACCTTATATTATTGAGTTATCAGAAACTGGTAAACCCTTCGCCGAACTCTCCGGCAGAGCCATCAGTGCCACACCCGCCACATTGACGACCAACATCGACGGCATCCAGTTTGTCGGAACGATGAAGCGCGAAGTTCTCAATTCAGGTGCCGGTGCCGTTTACTACGGCTATAACAACGGTACGTTTGTGAAGGTAGGCAGCAATGTGGGCATCAACCCGTTCCGCGCTTACATCCAAAGCAGCCAAGAGTTGGGCAGTGCCGTACAAGCGCAGTTTGACAAGACCGACGCCATCCATACCATGGCAACCGACGCCCAGCCGAGCAACGCCCCCGTCTATAGCATAGACGGCCGTTTAGTCAGCCCTGACGGCAACACATCAGGCTTGGGCAAAGGCATCTTCATCCAAGGCGGAAAGAAAGTGGTGAAATAAACATCAACGATAAAAAAGACAATCAAATGGAGAATAATCAATATATACGGCCGATGGTGCGGGTGGTGGACGTCCACTCAGCCGCTCTGATGGATGACGGGTACAGCGAAGACCCGAACAACACACCCGAGGTGAGTGACACCGAACTGGACAGCAACCGCTGGCTGTTCGACCAAGAGCAAACCTCTACCTCAAGAAGGCATAATGTCTGGGAATAGGTCAGAGATTTCAAGATTTCTGACGCTGTAGCAGAAATCGCGATGCTGTAACAGGAATTGCGATGCTGTTGCAGAAATTGGGATGCTGTAATCGTGATTCCAATTCTATCATAACGTGAACCGCACGAACCATGCGAAAATCAATTTCGCGGGTTCGTGCGGTACATATTTACCCCCGGGGGCCCGGTGAGGAAGGCCAACCGAGATCGGTTGCCCTGGTGCTTTTATTCAAATCGATGATAGTTACTTGAAAAAAGCAAAAAATACCATGAAAATAGGGCTTGAAAATGAGTTTCTTGTAAAAAAGTGTCAAAAGTACACTTTTTCGTAAAAATAATGGCGAAAAAATTTGGTGGTTAGAAAAAATGATTGTAATTTTACACCCAAAATAAAATATCTATCAAATTCATCATTAAATTCATCAAAATGAAACATCTTTTTTGGGTAATTGGACTGGCTGCAGTAGTAGGTTTTTCCGCTTGTGGGAAAAAGGGAGCTGAAGGTCCGAAAATGACTGAGTCGGGATTGAATCCCGAGTTGTTTGATTCCATCGTGAACAACAAGCAAGTGAAGCTCTACACGCTGAAGAATTCGAAGGGTATGGAGGTGTGTATCACCAATTTCGGCGGCCGTGTGGTGTCGATTTTAGTGCCTGACCGCGACGGCAACTTGACCGATGTGGTGCTGGGTTATGACAACCTGAAGCAGTACACCGACTCTGTGAACAGTCCGAGCGACTACGGATCGACCGTTGGCCGTTACGCCAACCGTATCAAAGACGGCAAGATCACCGTGGGTGACAGCGTGTATCAGTTGCCCCGCAACAACTTCGGCCACTGTTTGCACGGCGGCACAAGCGGTTGGATGTACCAAGTGTATGACGCCAATCAGACCAACGACTCTACATTGGTGCTGACCCTCGTCTCCCCCGACGGCGACAACGGTTTCCCCGGCGAGGTGAAGGTGACTGCCACCTATTCGCTGACCGCAGACAACGCCCTCGACTGCAAATATGAGGCCACGACCGACAAAGAGACCGTCATCAACATGACCAACCACAGCTACTTCAACCTGAACGGCGATCCGAGTCAGGAAGGCATGGACATGGAGATGTACATCAACGCCGACAACTGGACCCCCGCCGATGCCACCTATATGACAACGGGTAAGATTCAGTCAGTGGAAGGTACCCCGATGGATTTCCGCACTCCCCACGCCATCAGCGAGCATGTGAACGACAGCACCTTCGACCAGATAAAGAACGCCACGGGTTACGATCACAACTGGTGTTTGAACACTTATAAGGACGGCAAAGGCGACGACACCCAGGTGGCCGTATCGCTCTACTCCCCGAAGACCGGCATTCTGCTTGAGGTTTATACGAACGAGCCGGGCATGCAAGTTTACACAGGCAATTTCCAAGGCACAGGTGTGGTTTGCAAAAACGGCATCCAGTATCCGAAGCACGTGAGTGTCTGCTTGGAGAGTCAGAAATATCCCGATTCCCCGAACAAGAAAGACTGGCCCTCACCCTATCTGAAACCGGGCGAGAAATACTACAGCCATCTGGTGTATAAGTTTGGAACCAAATAATTGGCGAGCCATCAATTTGACAAATGAATTAAAAACGAAAATACAAATCATTTATTTATGCAGACATTAGATTGGATTGTCATTGGAGCGTTTACTATAGCACTCATTGGCATTGTTGTATGGGTTGTCAGTCAGAAGAACAACAACTCGGCTGATTATTTCTTGGGTGGTAAGGATGCCACATGGATAGCAATCGGTGCGTCAATTTTCGCATCGAACATCGGTAGTGAGCACCTCATCGGTCTGGCCGGTGCTGGAGCATCTTCGGGTATGGCAATGGCTCACTGGGAGATTCAAGGATGGATGATATTGTTATTGGGTTGGGTATTTGTTCCTTTCTACACCCGTTCGATGGTTTACACCATGCCTGAATTTCTGGAGCGCCGTTACAACAAGCAGAGCCGCACCATTCTGTCAGTCATTTCGCTCATCAGCTATGTGCTGACCAAAGTGGCTGTAACCGTTTATGCTGGCGGTCTTGTGTTCCAACAGGTATTCGGCATCAAAGAACTCTGGGGCATCGACTTCTTCTGGATTGCCGCTATCGGCCTGGTGCTCATCACAGCCCTCTACACCATCTTCGGCGGTATGAAGAGTGTGCTCTACACCTCAGTGCTGCAGACCCCCATTCTGTTGCTCGGCTCTTTAATCATCGTGGTGCTCGGCCTGAGAGCACTCGGTGGCTGGGATGAGATGATGGCCACTTGCGGTGCCGTGACGACAAATGAATACGGCGACCACATGACCAGTCTGATACGCGACCTGCGCGACCCGCAATATCCTTGGCTCGGTGCCTTGGTGGGCAGTGCCGTCATCGGTTTCTGGTATTGGTGTACCGACCAGTATATCGTACAGCGTGTGCTGTCGGGTAAGAATGAGAAAGAAGCCCGCCGCGGTACCATCTTCGGTGCTTATCTGAAGTTGCTGCCCGTGTTTCTGTTCCTCATCCCCGGTATGATTGCTTTCGCACTGTCGAAGAACGGCGTAGAAGTGAACGGCGAGACCTTCCATTTGGTCAGTGCCGACGCCGCCTTCCCCACCCTCGTTGCCAAACTGCTTCCTGCAGGTGTCAAGGGACTTGTTGTCTGCGGTATCCTTGCTGCGTTGATGAGTTCGCTTGCCTCCCTGTTCAACTCCTCAGCCATGCTTTTCACCATTGACTTCTGGAAACGTTTGAAACCCGAGACATCAGAGAAGAGTCTGGTTCGCATCGGTCAGATTGCCACCGTGGTCATCGTGGTGCTGGGTATCTTATGGATTCCCATCATGCGCTCCGTGGGCGACGTGTTGTACAATTATCTGCAAGATGTTCAGAGTGTGCTGGCTCCAGGTATCGCCGCAGCCTTCCTGTTGGGTATCTGTTGGAAACGCGCATCCGCCAAAGGTGGTATGTGGGGATTACTTTCCGGTATTCTCATCGGTATCACCCGTTTAGGAGCCAAGGTGTACTACAGTAACAATCCCGACGCATCAGACAATTGGTTTAAAGCCGTGTTCTACGATTTCAACTGGCTCTATTTCTGTGGTGTGATGCTGATTTTCTGCTGCTTAGTCGTCATCTTCGTCAGTCTGATGACTCAGGCTCCCGATGAGAAGAAGATACAAGGCTTGGTGTTCGGCACCTCCACCCCAGAGCAACGTGCTGCCACGCGTGCATCATGGAACAAATGGGATGTTATCCATACAGTAATCATTCTGTCGCTTACCGTAGCATTCTATATCTATTTCTGGTAAGATATGACAAGATTCTATAGTGAACACTCACGCTATTATGTGTCTGTTGACTGCATCGTCTTCGGCTTCGATGAGGGGAAATTAAAACTCCTCATCGGACGCCGGCAGATGGACCCCGGGCGCGGCGAATGGTCGCTCTATGGTGGTTTTGTGCGCGAAGACGAGAGTTTGGAAGAGGCCGCTCACCGCACCTTGAAAGAGTTGACGGGTCTGAACAAGATGTATCTGAAACAGGTTGGCGCCTTTGGTGCCATCGACCGCGACCCGGGCGAGCGTGTGATTACCGTGGCCTACTGCGCATTGATTAACGTGAAAGACTATGACCAGCGTCTGCTTGAAGAGCATGAGGTGATGTGGGTGAATCTGGAAGAGATGCCTGCACTCTATTCCGACCACAGCAAGATGGTCAGCAAGGCGCTGAACCTGCTCCGCCGCCGTATCGGCAGAGAGCCGCTGAGTTTCAACCTTCTTCCCGACCTGTTCACCCTGACACAGCTTCAGCAGGTGTATGAAGCCATCCTCGGCACGGAAATAGACAAGCGCAACTTCCGCAAAAAAGTGAAGGAGATCGACTTCATAGAAAAGACTGAACTGATTGACAAGCTCACCTCGAAACGAGGTGCCGCCCTCTACCGTTTTAACAAGCGGATGTATAACGAAGGGGCGAATTTTAAGCTGTAAAAGACCCACCCCTTTGAGGGAGGGAAGAGCCCCTCCCCCAACCCCTCCCAAGGGAGGGGCGTGGATAGCAAAGAAATGGAGGAAAGGGCGAGAAGGGATTCGAAGGGGGATTCAAGAAGGGATTCGAGGGGGGATTCGAGAAGGGATTCGAGAAGGGGGATTCGAGTGGGGATTCGAGAGAATGAGGGCACGGAGGAAAGGACATGAAAAACAAACTATTAAACAATCAAACATTATGTTAGAAGAACTCAAAGAAAAAGTATTTCGTGCGAACCTTGATTTGGTGAAGCACAACCTGGTGATATTCACCTGGGGTAACGTGTCAGGTATCGACCGCGAGAAAGGTCTTGTGGTCATCAAACCTTCTGGTGTGGAATATGATGTGATGAAAGCCTCGGACATGGTGGTGGTCGATTTACAGACCGGAAAAGTGGTGGAAGGCGACCTGAACCCGTCGAGCGACACCCCGACCCACCTCATATTATATAGGGAGTTCCCCGAACTGGGCGGCATCGTTCATACCCACAGCACCTATGCCACGGCTTGGGCTCAAGCCGGCAAGGACATCCCCAACATCGGCACCACCCACGCCGACTATTTCCACGACTGCATCCCCTGCACCGACGCCATGACCGAGGCACAGATGCCCGAATATGAGAAAGAGACAGGAGTGGTCATTGTGGAGCGTTTCCGTCGCGACGGCATCAATCCCGTACACACCCCGGCAGTGTTAGTGAAGAACCACGGTCCGTTCTCTTGGGGTAAAGACCCCGACCAGGCCGTTTATCACGCTGTGGTGGCAGAGCAAGTGGCAAAGATGGCGTTTATCTCCTACAGTGTGAACCCCGAAACGACCATGAACCCGCTGCTCATCGAGAAGCATTTCTCGCGCAAGCACGGTCCTAACGCCTACTACGGACAGAAGAAGAAATAGGAGCCCCACCCCCTACCCCTCCTGAGGGAGAGGAGTGAGTACACGCGGTAATCATATTATAAAAAATAGAAACTTAATAACTAAGACCCTTGCCCCTGTATCGGTCTTCCCCTTCGGGGGATAAGAGGGGGGCTATTCATAATGAACTTTTTTTCAGATTTAGAGATTTGGTGGGTGACTGGCGCACAGTTGCTCTATGGTGGTGATGCAGTCGTTCAAGTCGATGGTCACAGTAAAGAAATGGTGGAAGGCCTTAACAACAGCGGCATCATCCCCATCAAAGTGGTATATAAAGGTACAGCCAACAGCAGCAAAGAGGTGGAAGACGTGATGAAAGCCGCCAACAACGACGATAAATGCGTGGGTATCATCACATGGATGCACACCTTCTCGCCCGCCAAGATGTGGATTAAAGGCCTGCAAATCCTGCACAAGCCCCTGCTCCACTTCCACACACAGTACAACGCCGAGATACCTTGGGAGACGATGGACATGGACTTCATGAACCTGAACCAGAGTGCCCACGGCGAC
>CAMJFC010000033.1 GCA_946404865.1 uncultured Prevotellaceae bacterium | reverse complement strand
TCTTGTACTACTTCTCTGTCTTGTATGTAATCCTTTCAAAGAACTCTTTCTCGTGTGCTTCAGGGTGGCATTCCAGGGGGAAAACCCGAAATTTTTCCCGAAAGCGGATGCAAAAGTACGGCAAATTTTCCATACCCGCAAATTTTTATGCAAAAAAAATTGAGAAAAACTATCTTTTTTTATTTTTCATTGATATAGGTCAACTGCAAGGGGCAAAAAAGCGCGGAAAAGACGTTTCTTCACCGCCGAAAGACGCCCCCCGACGAAACATGTGGAGTTCGTCGAGGGGCGTGTGAATAATGGGATGAATGACAGGGTGATGAGATACCGGGAATAATGGGTTTAATAGTGGGGTGATGAGATAATAATGGGATTAACAGGGGCAAAAGTTAGTATGCCTCTCCGTTTTTGATTTCCTCGGCATCGATTTTCCGGCTGTCGATCTTTTTCCACGCATAGAAGATGTAGGCAAGCACGAAGGGGATAAGCAGGCTGACGATGGCCATAGTGCGGAGGGTGAACTCGCTGCTGCACGAATTGGCGATGGTGAGCGAACTCTGCAAGTCGGCGTTTGAAGGGTAATACGCTGTATTGTTCCACCCTGCGCAAAGCAGGAGAGCCAACACCACGAGTACCACGCCGATGCCGCCGGGCCATATCCCTTTGATGTACGTCTTGCTCACGATGGTGCGTATGATGGCATAGAGCAAAGCAGCCACACCGATGACGAGCACGAGGGCCACATACCACATCTCGATGAGATTGTGCAGATACTTATTGGGTTCGATAATAATCTCGCCCGTCGCGGGGTCGTAGGCGTAGCCGTCCTTGAGGAGTACATAGACGAAGAACGCCAGGAACAGGATGAGGAAGGGCACGGCAGCCCCCACCAGACGCACCGACGCCCGTGAACGGATATTCTCATCGTTGACATTATTTATAATATACAAGCAACCCAGCACACGTGCGAGGAAGAACACCGAGAGACCGAAGACCAGGTTCCACGGGTCGAGAAGGGCATCCAGTCCGTGCGAGGCATTGGCCCACTTGCTGATGACCGGCTGCGAGAAGTCCATCAGACTGGCCTTGTCGATGAGAAAGTTGCTCCCAGTGAAGAACGTAGCCACAGCCCCACCGAGCAACAGCGGTCCGAGGATGCCGTTGAGCAAGAGGAAGCGTTGGAAGGTGCGCGGTCCGAGCAGATTGCCCAGTTTGTTTTGGAACTCATAGCTCACGGCTTGCAGCACGAACGAGAAGAGGATAATCATCCATAACCAGTAGGCGCCTCCGAAACTGGTACTATAGAACAAGGGGAAAGAGGCGAAGAACGCTCCTCCGAAGGTGACGAGAGTAGTGAACGTGAACTCCCATTTCCGCCCCGTGGAGTTGACCACGAGTCTGCGTTCCTCCTCCGTACGTCCCAAGCTGGAGATGAGCGAGTTGCCGCCCTGCACGAACATCAGGAAGACGAGCAGCGCTCCGAGGAGTGACACCAGAAACCACCAATAATGTTGTAAGAAATCGTATGTCATGGGGGAAGTTTTGAATGTTGAGTTTTGAATGTTGAGTTTTGAATGTTGAATGGAGGGTTGAGGGCGAATTATTCACTCACCGGTTCGGAGTATTTCGGACCTTTCTTGATTTGCTTGCAGAGGATACTGATTTCCACGGCGAGCATGGTGGTGAAGAGGGCGAGGAAGATGAAGAACGTGAGCATGACCGAACCCGACTGCAAGTCGCTCACCGCCACCCATGTGGGCATCAGGTCCTGAATGGTCCACGGCTGTCGTCCGAACTCCGCCACGAGCCATCCCGCCTCGGAAGCGATATACACACAAGGCAGCAACAGGAGTGCTATCCGCTGCAGCCACTTCTTAGGTGTGATGTCTTTCCGGTAGACGATATAGAGCACCACGAGGAAGAACAGGATGAAGATACTGCCCAACCCCACCATGACGCGGAAGGCGTAGAAGCAGATGGGGATGGAAGGTACAATCTGGTCGGCATCCTTGATGTAACCATAGCCGAAATACTTCATATTGGCGTTGAGCGTAGCACAATGCCCTTCCAACGCCGTACGCTGTTCGGGCGTCAGTTCCTTGCCACCTGCCTCCGCTCTGATTTTACGGTACTCGCCCAAAGCGGTGATGGCCTCCTGTCCACGGTGAATCTTCTCCTGTAACGAGATTTCCGTGGTTCCGTCGGGCAATGTGTATCCGCCTTTGATGATATCGTTCACGCCGGGCACAAATCCGTGGAAGTCGTGAGTGGCGAGAAACGACAGCACGTTGGGCACCGCGATTTTCATCGGCGGCTCCTCACCCGACGCGTAGTCAGGCTGGCTGAAAGGATTGACCAAAGCAATGATGGTGAGCCCCTGGTCGGTGCCTCCATCGTAGAGCGCCTCCATCGCAGCCAGTTTCATCGGTTGTTTCTGCGCCACCTGATAGGCCGAGTGGTCGCCCGTGATGAAAGCTAACAGCGAAGCCGCCAGTCCCACTGCGGCACCGATTTTAATGCTTGCCACCGCCATCTTCTGCTCACGTTTTTTAAGCAGATACCAACAGCTGACGGCCACGACAAACACGGCGCCAACAATCCAAGTCGATGTGATGGTGTGGCAGAACTTGTCGATGGCAAAGGGCGAGAAGGCCACGTCGAAGAATGAGGTCATCTCGTTTCTCATCGTGTCGGGGTTGAACTCGCACCCCACGGGGTATTGCATCCATGAATTGGCCACGAGAATCCACCATGCCGAGATGGTGGCGCCCAGTCCGGTGAGCCATGTCGCCGCGAGATGGAACCCTCGCGACACCTTGTTCCACCCGAAGAACATGACGGCCACGAATGTTGACTCCATGAAGAAGGCCACGATGCCCTCGATGGCGAGCGGTGCGCCGAAGATATCGCCCACGAACCACGAGTAATTGCTCCAGTTGGTGCCGAACTCGAATTCGAGGATGATGCCCGTGGCCACGCCCATCGCGAAATTGATGCCGAAGAGTTTCTGCCAGAATTTGGCCGTGTCTTTCCAGAACGGGTCTTTCGTCCGGTAGTAGCGTGTCTCCATGATACCCATGATGACAGCCAATCCGAGCGTCAGAGGCACAAAGAGCCAGTGGAAGATGGCGGTCAATGCGAATTGCGCCCTCGACCAGTCGATGGTGCCTGCGTCGATGTCTAATAACAATTGATGTAGCATATTCAGAGAGAATTAGTTATTGAGGTTATTTTTCTCGTTCATTTTTTCCCACACATATTCCGACTCCTGCCCCTTTTGGGCATTCTCTTTGATATGGTTGGGGAAGAAGAAGATTTTCAGAACGACGAAGATGACAAACAGTTTGATGAGAATCACCAACCACAGCGTCCGTCCGAGGGTCATGTTTTTAAACCCGTCGTAGTAGAGGTCATAGACCCGGTACCAAAAACCCTGTTTCTTCATAGGTTTCGCTTGTTGTGTGTGGGTGTCATTCCTTCACCACCGTAGCTTTGATGATGCGCACGTCTTGCACGGGTCTGTCATGCTCGTCGGTCTCCACCCAGTCGATAGCTTTGACGATATCCAGTCCCTCCGTCACCTGTCCGAACACCGTATATTGTCCGTCGAGGTGAGGAGCGCCCCCCACCTTCTTGTATGCCTCGCGCACCTCAGGCGTCAGTTGCACAGTGCCGCCCGTGTTGCGGTCGATCGACGCCTGAACACGGTCGAGCATCGTATCGTCGAAGCGTTTGCCATAGACGATATAGAACTGGCTTGCCGACGACTTGCGTTCGGGATTGGTGCTGTCGCCCTCGCGTGCGGCAGCCAGACAGCCCCGTTGATGGAAGAGTTGCGGATAACAAATCTCGGCGGGTATGCGTTGCAGATCCACATCGGGAACCGCCACCCCACCCTCTTGGACCGGTCGCGTCGAGGGGTCGCCCGTCTGAATCATGAATCCGTAGATAACGCGGTGGAAGAGCAGTCCGTCGTAGAACCCAGCCTTCACCAATTGCAGGAAATGGTCGCGGTGCTGTGGTGTCTCGTTATATAGTTCCACGCGTATATTTCCCATCGTGGTCTCGATGAGCACCTCGCTCCTTTCGTCGTTCTGTGCCTGTATTGTCAGCCCCACAGCCAGGGCTATCATCAGAAAAATGTGTCTCATACGCAGTCTTTCGCCAATTTTCCGACAAATAAACTTGATTGTTACAATCCTTGTTTTAATGGAATACTACTTACTCACTTAGTGCCTCATAGAAGTGTTGGCGGGCTGCTTGTAGGATTTGCAGAGCACGGGGCATGATGTCGGCAATCTCGGGCGAGGAGTCGAGCAGATTCTCGAAGAAGAGCCAGACACTGTCGTTGATGATGCACGCCTTCACCACCTTGATACTGTGACTGGTGTTGTTGGCGGCCTCAAAGACCATTTCACGGTTCTCGTCGGTCACGTCGTAGATTCCGGGCATGAGCAACTGAAAGAAGTCGTCATCGTCGTCGTTGTTCACATAGAGGAAATTGGCCATCTGATATTTGAACAGGATGTTGCCATTGTCCTCGTCGATTTCGGGCAGAAAGCCCTGCTGGCGCAGAAACTGCAGTACGTTGTCGGTTGTAGCCATGGTTTTTTTGTTTAGGGTTGAGGGTTGAAGGTTGAGGGTTGAGGGTTGAGGGTTGAAGGTTGAGGGTTGAGGGTTGAAGGTTGAGGGTTGAGGGTTGAGGGTTGAGGGTGTTTATACTGCGGTGACACCGCAGTAAACGGAACGGAGAACGGAGAGCGGAGAACGGAGAACGGAGTGCACAGAGCATATTTCCTGCCCCTTGCCCCCTGTTCCCTGCCCCAGGCTCATTGGTACCTGTCGGCGGAGAAGCCGATGCTGGGGCGAGTGAGGTTGCGACGCTCGTTGCTCTCCATCTTCTGACGGATGTCGTCGTAGATTTTCAGGGCGTCGGGGCGGAGCGAGGGCTTGGTGTTGCGTACAGACTCTTCGAGCAGTTGCTCGGTAATGTCCTGGTCGGTGTAGGCGGCGATCATGGCCGCGTCGTTGACCACGTAGGCGATGTCGCTGGCGATGTATCCCTCTGACATGTCGGAGAGGCGATCGGCGTCGATATGCTCGGGGTCGTAGGGCCTGTCTTTGAGGTGTATGAGAAACATCTCGCGGCGCGCCTCGCGGTCGGGCAGCGGCACATACACCTGTTTGTCGATGCGCCCGGTGCGCAGCACGGCGGGGTCTATCTTGTCGGGACGGTTGGTGGTGCCCACGACGAAGATGCCGCGCTTAGAACAGTTGTTGAGCTGTGTGAGAAACTCGTTGACCTCGGTGGCGGAGTACTGTGCGGCGATGTTGGAGCGGTCGGGCACGAGTGCGTCGAACTCGTCGAAGCAGATGACGATGGGTGCCTTCTGCTCGGCCTGTTTGAAGAGTTGCGCTATCTTCTCTTGCGAGCCGTGGTGGAACGAGCTGGCCAGGTCTGACGACTTCACCATGATGAAGTTGAACCCCGTCTCTTCGGCGAACTTCTCTGCCACGAACGACTTGCCGCACCCCGGAGGTCCGTAAAGCAGCATGCCGTTGGGCGGTGTGAGACGGTAGCGCTGCATCTTCTCTTTGTTTTTGATCACGAAGATGACCTTCTGCTGCAGGTAGTCTTTCAGGTCTTTCATGCCTGCGATGTCGTTGAATCCCCCACCCTCTCCTTTTTTGATTTCGAAATCCACCTTGTTGGGGCTTTCGGTGTCGCGGCTGAGTCCGCCCTGCTGCGGCGACTGCGGGGCCTTGTTCTTCTTTTTCGGGACCCCGGCATCAGCTGTGGCCTCCAGTTCTTTTAGCACTTCTGGCACGTAGTGGTATCGCTCGCTGTATGAGAGCGTGATCCCCTTGGCAATCACCACCCGGAGCCGCTGTGGTATGTCGAGCGCCTCGACGTCGATAGGATGTTGCCTGCGGAATTCTTTGAGCACCTTGGCCTTCTGGCTCCGTTTCAGACCGGGTTCG
Source organism: uncultured Prevotellaceae bacterium (assembly GCA_946404865.1). Classification (GTDB taxonomy): domain Bacteria; phylum Bacteroidota; class Bacteroidia; order Bacteroidales; family Bacteroidaceae; genus Prevotella. The sequence continues at coordinate 26,689 of CAMJFC010000033.1, read as the reverse complement.
AAGTCGAGATGCCAGGGAGCCTGTCCGAAGAGCATGGCATAGAGCACGGCGGTGGCGGCGAAGACGTCGGACTGCTCATCGAACATGCCCGCGAAGGTCTCGTTGGCGCTGTAGAGCACCTCGAGGTCGGCCACGTCGAAGTTGCCCCTTCCTACGCAACGGGGCGAGAGGTGGCCCAGGTCGATGATGACCGGTTCGGCGTCGGCAGAGGCCGGCAGCATGATGTTGCGCGGCGTAATGTCGTTGTGGCAGAGGTACATATCATGCAGACATTTGAGTCCCTCGAGCACACAGGTGAAGATCTTTTCCGCCTCGTCGGCAGCGATGCGCCCCTCGCGCTGTATTTTCTCCACCAGCAGTTCGCCGTTGAAATAGTTCGTCACGTAATACGAGCAGTTGCCCTCGACGGTAGTCGTAGTACCGTCGGCCACGTAGCTGATGATGTTTTTATGTTTCACCGCCTTGCTGTATTCCACCTCAAGGGGTTGTCCTGTCTCTTGGTTGACCAGTTTTCCGGGCATCCGTTTGTTGACGAACAGCTTCAAGAAATAAGGGTTGCCGTCGTCGTCGGCCACGCGGTAGGTCTCGGTGTATAGGTTTTCCTTGATGAGCGTCTGCACTTGATATGCTGCGACGGCATCACCTCTATTTAACAATGCCATAGTGTTGGTTGCGTTTGTATGGCCCCGCCATGGCAGGCCAGTAGTTTTTATGATTGGAAATGCTATTAGGTTTGGATTGCAAACTTACGAATATTTTTTGTTTCTTGCAACAATAGCGTGTAATTTTTTCTTCGTGCGATTTTTCTGACGTCGGCAAAATTGGTCGTTTTTTCTGAAAATGACAAAAATTAAGAAACATTTAGCACTTTCGATGCCGAAAAACAGACAAATATCGTAACTTTGCAACCGGTATTTGACAACGACAGGGCGCGCATGCCGGCACCAACCACATACATCTTGATGCCACATGCGCCCATAACACAGAGAAATCACCATCAGGCATGAAAAGACTTTGGCTATACATCGCTATCATGAGCGTCGTCACGACGGCATGGGCACAACGGGTGCTCACGCTCGACGACTGCCGCCAACTGGCCCTTGACAACAACAAGCAGCTCACCATCGCGCGTGTGAAACAAGACGCGGCCGCCAACGACAAACGGGCCATGCGCACCAAATACCTGCCCAAGGTGGACGCTCTAGCCGGGTATGAGTGGACGTCGAGAGAGATATCGCTGCTGAGCGACGAGACCAAAGACAAATTGAACAACCTGGGCACGAACCTCAACGACAAGATGTCATCGACACTCACCAACGTCATCGGTACGATGGTGCAAAACGGTGTGATCACGCCCCAGGCGGCACAGGCGATGGGCAGCACCCTCGGCAAGGCGGGACAGGCGATAGAAGGAGTGGGCAACCAACTGGGCCAGGGCATCACGGATGCCTTCCGCTCCGACACGCGCAATATGTTTGCCGGCTCTATCTTCATCCGCCAGCCGCTCTATATGGGCGGTGCCATCACAGCCGCCAACCGCATCGCCGACCTGAAGGAGCAGCTGATGACCCACCAGATAGACATGAGCACTCAGAGCATCCTCTACGACATCGAGCAGACATACTGGCTGGTGGTGTCGGTGCAGCAGAAAAACCGGTTGGCGCACAGTTTCTACGATCTGGTGAAGAAGTTGAACGACGACGTGCACAAGATGATCGACGAGGGCGTGGCCACGCGCGCCGACGGCTTGAAAGTGGATGTGCGGGTGAACGAGGCCGAGATGGCCATCACGCAGGCCGAAGACGGTGTGGCGCTGGCCAAGATGCTGCTCTGCCAACTGTGCGGACTGCCGATGGACAGCGACATCACGCTGGCCGACGAGAACAGCGACAACATCATCAGCAGCGGCGACGCCTACACAGCCGACGGCACTGCCGATGGCATCGACCGCCCCGAACTGCACCTGCTGGAAGGAGCCATCGACATCTCGCGCGAGGCTACCAAACTGGTGCGCGCGGCCTACCTGCCGCAGGTGGCACTCAATGCGGGCTACCTGATCAGCAACCCGTCGGTATATAACGGTTTCGAGAATAAGTTTAAAGGCATCTTCAACGTAGGCGTCATCGCCCGCATCCCGGTGTGGACATGGCACGAGGGAAGATATAAGATGAACGCCGCGAAGGCCGCCACCACCATCGCCGAACTGGAATATGAAGAGTTGAGCGAGAAAATCGACCTGCAAGTGTCGCAGTGCCGGTTTAAGGTGAAAGAGGCACACAAGAAATGTGACATGGCGCGCAAGAACATCTCTTCGGCTGAGGAGAACCTGCGCTGCGCCACGGTGGGATTTCAAGAGGGTGTGATGAGCACGACCGACGTGATGGCCGCCCAGACAGCGTGGCAGCAGGCCAAGTCGCAGCTCATCGAGGCTGAAAGCGACCTGAAGATGGCACAAGTGGCCCTGCGCAAGGCTGTGGGTGATCTTAGAGGTGAGAGGTAAGCTGAGGGGCAAGGGGCAGGGAGCAAGGGGCAGGAGATATGATGTTTTAGAGGTGAGAGGTGAGAGGTAAGAGGTGAGCTGTCCCGAGCTCCTAAACTCCTAAACTCCAACATTAAACGAAAGAGCATACAATATGTCAAAGAAAACACAACACAACAACATCCTGCTGGCCATCATCGGATTTGTGGCCGTCGTGGCCACTGTGGCCGTCATCGGATACCTGACCATCGACCGCAGTGAAGATGTCATACAAGGACAGGTAGAGGTAGAGGAATATCGCGTCTCGAGCAAGGTGCCCGGAAGGATTCTTGAGATAAGGGTCAAAGAGGGCGACTTCGTGCACGCCGGTGATACCGTGGCCATACTCGAAGCACCTGAGGTGAACGCCAAGAAGACACAGGTGCAGAGCCTGGAGCAGGCTGCATCGGCCATGAGCGACATGGCAGAGGCCGGCGCGCGCCAGGAACAGATAGCCGGTGCCAAACAACTGTGGCAACAGGCCGAGGTGGGCGTGGACATCACCAAAAAATCGTACGAGCGCATCCAGCGCCTCTACGACGAAGGCGTGGTGACTGCACAGAAGCGCGACGAGGTGCTGGCACAATACCAGGCCGCACAAGCACAGGCCAAAGCCGCCAAGAGCCAGTACGACATGGCGGTGAACGGAGCCCGACAGGAGGAGAAACGCGCTGCCGCAGCCAAGGTGAACCAGGCCCGGGGCGCCATACAAGAGGTGAACTCATACCTGCGCGAGACCATTCAGGTGGCACAGGCCGACGGCGAGGTGAGCAGCATCTACCCCAAGGTGGGTGAACTGGTGGGCACGGGATCGCCCATCATGACCATCTCGATGATGGACGAGGTGTGGGGAGCCTTCAATGTGCGCGAAGACCAGTTGAAAGGATTGAAAGTGGGCGACACACTGACCGCCTACGTACCCGCGTTCGACAAGAATGTGACGTTGAAAGTGTTTAATATCAAGGACATGGGCTCATACGCCACATGGAAGGCGACGAAGAGCAGCGGACAATACGACCTGAAGACCTTTGAGGTGAAGGCTCATCCCGAGAAAGCGTTCGAAGGCCTCAGACCCGGCATGTCGCTGGTGATTAAATGATTATAGAGGTAAGAGGTGAGAGGTAAGAGGTAAGAGAATAGTCTGGGAGCAAGGGGCAGGAGATATGCCACGAACACTAAACACTCAACACTAAACACTCAACAAAATAGGAAAAAAGAATCTTTGAAAAGAATCTGGAACATAGCACTGAGAGAATGCGGCAACCTGCGACGGAACCACATCTACTTGTTTTGCATGGTGATCTTCCCCGTGGTCGTCGTGGTGTTCTTCACATCGGTGATGGGCGACGGACTGCCGCAGGAGATGCCCGTGGGCGTGGTGGATGAGGACAACACCTCGACCACGCGGTCGCTCATCCGCCGCCTCGACTCTTTTCAGTCGTCGAAAGTGGTGGGTCACTATACCGACATCAACGATGCCCGCAGCGCCATCCAGCGCAATGAGATTTACGCCTTCCTCTACCTGCCCAAGGGCACGACCGACCAACTGCTGGCTCAGCGGCAACCCAAGATATCTTTCTACTACAGCAACACCACACTGATGGCGGGCGGACTGCTCTTCCGCGACCTGAAGACGGTATCGACGCTGGGCAGCGCCGGCGTGGGTCAGGCCACCATGCGGGCACGTGGCTATACGCCAGAGCAGATCACTACCTTCCTGCAACCCATCCGCATCGACCTTCATGCCATAGGCAACCCGTGGGGCAACTACAACTACTACCTGAGCACGGTGCTCATACCGGGCTGCCTGCTGCTCTTCGTCTTGCTCATCACCGCCTACAGCATCGGTACCGAACTGAAATTTAACCGTTCGAAGCAATGGTTAGAGATGGCCGACGGCAACATGGCGATAGCCCTGACCGGCAAGCTGCTGCCGCAGTTTCTTATCTTCGTCGCCATCATGTTCGGCTATTTCTACTATATCTATGGCGTGCTCCACTTCCCCCACCAAGGGGCCACGGGCAACATCGTGCTGCTGGGCATTCTCTCCATCCTGGCCTCTCAGGGTTTCGGCGCCTTCGCCTTCGGTCTGATGCCCTCGCTGCGCATGTCGATGAGCATCTGCTCGCTGTGGGGCGTGCTCAGCTTCACCACCGCGGGCGGCACCTTCCCCGTATTTGCCATGGACACCCCCATCGAGGCGCTGTCGTACCTCTTCCCCCTGCGCCACTATTATATGTTTAACCAGATAGCCGTGTTCAACGGCTACGCCCTGCACTACGCATGGTTTTACGTGGTGGCGCTCACCGTCTTTGCCGCCCTGCCCTTACTGGTGTTGCACCGCATGCGCAAGGCCATGTTAGAATACGAATATATCCCCTGAACCTATGGCGAACGGACTCATACAAACCATCCGCGAAGGCATACACGACATGTGCTATATCTGGCGCGAGGAGATGAAAGCCTTCATCAAAGACGAGGGTGTCATCATCTTCTGCTTTGTCGTGCCCATCTTCTATCCACTGCTGTACTCATGGGCCTACAACAACGAGGTGGTGCGCGAAGTGACCGTGACGGTGATCGACCAGTCGCACAGCCACATGAGCCGCGATTTCATCCGCAAGATCGATGCCTCGCCAGAAGTGCGGGTGGCAGCCTACAGCAACAGCATCGAAGAGGCCAGAGACCAGATAGCCAGCCAAGAGGTGCATGGTGCCATCTATTTCCCTCCCAACTTCGAGACACAGCTGATGCGCATGCAGCCCGCCACTGTGAGCCTGTATTGCGACATGAGCCTGATGCTCACCTATAAGGCCATCTATCAGTCGGCCATGTCGGTATCGCAGCAGATGAACAAAGAAATACAAGTGCGCCTCTCGGGCAATGCCACGGCACGCGAAGACGAGATACTCACCCAACCGCTCGAATTTGAAGAGGTGCCCATCTTCAACACCACGGGCGGCTACGGCAACTCGATCCTGCCGGCGGTGCTGGTGCTGATTATCCAGCAGACGCTGCTCCTAGGCATCGGTCTGGCAGCCGGCACGGCACGCGAGCGCAATGCCTTCGGCGACTTGGTGCCCGTGAGCCGCCACTACAACGGCATCTTCCGCATCGTCTTCGGCAAGTCAATGTGCTACGTCATGATTTACGCCGTCTTGGGAACCTACCTGACGCTGGTGGTACCCAGGCTGTTCGGATTCACCTCTATTGTACACCGCTCCGACTTATTCGGGTTGATGGTGCCCTATATCTTGGCGTGTATCTTCTTTGGCATGATGCTGTCGTGCCTGACACGCTACCGTGAGAATGTGATGCTGCTGGTGGTGTTCACCTCAGTGCCGTTTCTGTTCCTCTCCGGCGTATCGTGGCCACAGAGCGCCATCCCCAGCGTATGGCAGGGCATCGGCTATCTCATCCCCTCGACATTCGGCATCCGCGGTTTTGTGCGCCTGAGCACCATGGGAGGCACCCTTGCCGACGTGCAGTCGGAATACCAGATGCTGTGGTTGCAAGTGGCGGTCTATTTCCTGGCCACCTGTCTGGTGTATCGCTTCCAGATTATCAATGCGCGCAAAAACGCCATTGAAAGGATGAAAGAGGATTCTATGGAGGCAGGAGGCAAGGAGCAAGGGGCAGGAGATATGTCTATTTAGAGGTAAGAGGTGAGAGGTAAGAGGTAAGAGAATAGTTTTGGGGCAGGGGGCAAGGAGCAAGGGGCAGGAGATATGCTCCGAGCACCACCCGGAAAACCCAGAGAATCCGGAAAATCCGGAAAACCCGGAGAATCCAGAAAATCTGGAGAGCCCCGTGTAGAACACTCAACCCTAAGCCCTAAACCCTAAACCCTCAACCTTTAGAAATGTATTTTCAGGTCCACACCCGCCTGGATGGGATTGCCCCGCTGTGCGAAATAATACGGGGTGCCAGAGGCAGCCGAGGGCACGGCAAAGGTATTATAGCGTGTGTCGGTCAGATTGCGACCCCACAGACTGACGCAGAGCCACCCGAAGTCGGCATCGGCATGGGCGCCAAGCACAGCATACACGTCCTGTCCGCAGGTGTTGGCCTCGTCCCACCATGTCTTGCCCAGACCATAGACATTAGCCCCCACAGTGACAGCCTTGAGCGCACCAGTCGTGAAGTCAAAACGGTAGTCGGCCGCGGCATTGAAGGTGTGCATCGGCACGTATGGCACATACTTGTCTTTGTAATCCACCGTCTGCTCCACCCCACCCACGTTGACTTGGTCGGTATATTCCTTAAACACGGCACGGGTGTAGCCATAGCCCGCCGACCACGACAGGTGGTCGGCGATCAGATGTCCGCGCAGTGATGCCTCTATGCCGCAGCTGTAGCTCTTGCCGGCATTCACCATCATACGTCCGAAACCATAGTCGCCGGCCATGACCGTGAGCTGCTGGTTGCGCACCTGCATGTAGAAGCCGCTGAAGTCGAGCTGCATAGAGCGGTCGAAGAGGTTGAGATGGGTGCCGAACTCATAGTTCCAGCTCACCTCGGGTTTATATGCGATCGTCTCGCGGATATTATCGTAGTCTTGCTCGGTGTGCGGCACATCATAACTGCCGCGCATGGCTTTTTGCGAGTTGGCGTTCAACTCCGTTTGCAGCACATCCGAAAACATCTGGAAATTGAACCCTCCGGCCCTGTAGCCCTTGCTCACCGTGGCATAGACATTACTGCCGTCGTCGCCGAAACGGTAGGTGAGTCCGAACTTAGGCAGCAGTTGGTCGTAGTCGTTGTGCTCCTCGTGCTGCAAGAGTGACGAGAGCACATAGGTGGCATCGGTGCCCATCACATGGGCAGTCATGGCCATAGCGGCCTCGGTGTCGTACTCCACACCCACATGGCTGTGGTCGTAGCGCAGTCCGAGAGTGGCCGTCAGGCGGTCGGCCAGGTCGATGTTCGACTCATGGAAGAATGCGATATTATACTGTGGTGTATGAAACAGGCCCGGCACGTGCATCGTCACCTCCATCGCCACGCCGCCGGCCCGCTCAATGGCCTGCTTGGCAGCCGCCTCGGCCGCTGCCGGTGGCAGTCCCTGCTGCGCCATGCGCCCGGCCATCGACTGCACCATGGCGTTGTACATCGCCGTCTGTATGCCGCCGGCGATGGGTGCGGTGATGCCGTCGCCGAAATAGACGGGAGCCCACGTCTTGAGCCATGTATAAGACCCGTAGGCACCTACCGTCCAATGCCATCGGCTGTTGTTACGGCTTTTGAAGACAAACTCCTGCGAGAAAGCATTCTGAAACTGCCGCTGCTCCAAGTGCATATAATCCTCGGGCAAGTAGTCTTGGTCCATCAGCATATAGTCTTTCAGATACTGATACGAGGTGGTGGAGAAGAAGTCGAAGCCACGGCCTGCCACCTTCAGGTTGAATGCCGTATTGAAGGCATTGCGGCGGTAGTTGTTCTGATAGTTGGTCGATGGCTGTGCCGTCTCGCCGCTCTGCTGATCCATCACGCCGTATGGGAATCCGTTTTGCCGCACATACTGGTAGTCGGCCACATAGTCGGCACTCACCTTGCGTGTGATGTCGAACATCATGCGCAGTTTGCCGCCCGCCTCGTCGTAGTTGTCGGCCCGCTCGCCTGTCAACTGGTTGCGGAAGAATCCGTTCTGTCCGCTATAGAACCCGGCGACGCTGAATGCGAAGTGGTCTGACACCTTCTGGTAATGTGCCACCTCGGCCTTGCGGTACAGACGGGTGCCGATGCCCAGGTTGATGTCGGTGCCCTGATAGCGCATCGGACTCTTAGAGTAAATACGCACCAGTCCGCCCTCGGTATTCTGTCCGTAGAGTGTGCCTTGCGGTCCGCGCAGCACATCCACGCGCTCCAGTTCGTAGGTATGGAAATTGAAAGCGCTCTTGCTGAGCAGCGGCATGCCATCGACATAGATGCCCACGGCGGGACTGTTCACGCGCGAACCGATGCCGCGGATATACATCGACGACGTGATGCGCGAGCCATATTGCGGCATGGCGAACGACGGCACGTAGGACGACAGTTCACGGATGTCGCGCACGCCGATGCGCTGCATCTCGGTAGCGTCGAACATCGCCGAACTGACCGGCTGCCGCCTGAGCAAGGTATTCTCTTTGGGTTGCGACACCACAATGACCTCATCCAAATCGTATACACGAGACGAGTCGGTCACTTGTTCATCCACAACGATAACATTTTTCGTAACTGCCTCAAAAGCAAAGGCTTGAGTGGTCACAGCCATCAACATGGCCGGAATTAAAAAGCTAATTTTTTTCATCATATTTGAAATTTCGGTGCAAAGGTACAACTTTACATAGACATGTGCAATCCTTATTTTTTAGGATTAGATGACCGAGGATTTCTTATTCGTTGACGGCACCGCAGTGGGGGCAACGTCCCTTGCTGTGGATTTGCTTCCCACAGTTGCCACAGATATAAGGGGAACGGATGCGTGTGATATACTGATAGACAGCGAAAGCGATGTATGCCACCAAGAGGAGGTAACCTAAGAAGGAGTGCGTGACGGTGGAGAAGAAAAGATAATTGAACGCACACACGCCAAACAAGCCCAGCAAGTAGATGATGGCCTCCATCGGTTCAAGATGGTGGAACGTGTCGTCGACCGATGCGATGGTCAGCACCAGAATCAGCCACATCAACCCCAAGAAGACGGCCAAGGGGAAGGGGTGGACCAAGGGATTGAGCAAGGGATGGAAATAGAAATGCCTCCATATCTCCGGGTCGTGCTGTTGGATATATGAATAGACCGTCGCCGCTATCGCCACGACCACTGCCAACGAGGTGGGATAGAAGGTGGCGATATCACGGAAATGCACAATATAAGCCTGCCGTTTGCGCAACATACTGACGGTATAGCCCAAGATGAGGAAGATGAGCAACAAGAGGAAATACTGGTGATGCTGGTTGGAGAAGAACATGATAAAGCGCGACACAGGGTCGTCGGGCGTCACATTCCTGAGCATCTCGCCCTCTCTCACCCATCCCGAGACGGAATTGTCCTGCGCCAGTTGCACCCACACCGAGTCGATGGTGTCGGCTTTGACAATTCGGATATCAGCCACCACCAGCACCCGGTCGCGGTCCACCACGAAAGAATCGACTTGCAAGCCCGACACCTTCTCCTCCGGCAACTGGTTGGTGAGTTCAAGCGAGTCGCTGCTGACACGGAAATTATAATTGCGGGCGTAATGATGCGTCGTGCGGAACGCATTGGTGTCCACCCCCATGGTCAGCGTGTCGATGAGACTACGGGGTTGCGCTGTGGGATGGTGGCGACACGAGGAAAACGCACAAAGCATCAGCACGAGCAGCGTCATGAAGACCACACTCCTGCTCATGATTTGCGCAACGCGCTGTAATAGGTTCTTCCTCGTTTTCATATTTGTTCTGTTATTGTAACTGGTGTCCGGACGCGGCACGCCGCGTCCCTACTTGCCACTTGTGATTCTTTACTCATCTCTTTCTCACCTAACACCTCAAAGCCCTCAACACTAACCCCTCAACCCTCAACCTTTAGCACATTCATCTGACAATGGTGGCAATCGAACTGCAGGGCGAACCGCCGTCCGTCGCTCATGACGAGCGTGAGGGGTTCACGCCATGGTGCGGGTTTGCCTCCACGACGAACACAATAACCCATGGAATAGCGGATGCAATGACGACACTGCATTAAAGGGTTAGAGGGAGTTTCTTGGCTATTCTCTTGGTGGTATTTCTCTTGGCAACTATTCTTTTGGGGAATGTTCTTTTGGTGACTGTCAATCGATGCTTGATGTTCTGATTGAGCTATCGTGGCTGCGATTTGGGAGACAACCTTTCGGCGCAATTCGCTGAGGAAACTGGATGGGATAAAATATTGGGCAGCCTGGGGACTGACGGTGATGGCGTCTGGTTCGAAGACGGTGTCGCCCAATTTGGACAGTTGGCGGATGATATTCTCCTCTTGCGGTTTCTGCGCCGGTTGGTGCTCAAAGGCAACCACCGAGACCGCGCGGAATGTCGAGTTGTCAACCGCCATGGTCAAAGAGAAGCCCTCGTCGGTAGCCGACAGCGACATGCTGACAGGTATTTTGCGTGTGGCCGTCTGGTGAGTGAGCATAGCCGAAAAGGTCTGGTCGGCATTGCGGTAGAGCGATGTGCCCGGACGCAGATCCTTCGGCATCCGATAAGGGAAGAGGCGGTTATTCTCGACACGGTTGATGCGGAAACCCACTAATTCCGTTTGTCCCCCCACCTTGTCGAAGAAGCAAAGGCCGTCGCCATTGGCAAACTGTGCCGTGCCCGCCACATTAAACGAATTGCCACGTATCTCCTTCACCCGTCCCACGAACTCGCCGATAGCCTTGGGAGTGTCGGGCGAAGCGATGTCGGGTGTGCGACCATGCAAGAAATACGTAGTATAGCCCCGATTAAAGGTTTTGCGCACGTCGGGGGTAAAGGTATAGGTGCAACGCCCTAATGAACTGCGGCAATAGTCCGTCCGACGGCGGCGGATGATATCGTCCAACCGCTGGCTGTAGGCCGCCACCACGTTTTTCACATAGTCGGCATCCTTCAACCTGCCTTCTATCTTCAGCGAGACGACACCGGCATCCATCAGTTCCTCAAGGTGCTCGATACGACACATATCCTTGAGCGACAACCAATAGCGTTCGCCCCATGAGCGCCCATCGGCATCAATCAGGTCGAACTTCAACCGGCAGAACTGGGCGCACTCGCCACGGTTGGCACTGCGTCCGAAACAATACTCCGAGGCATAACAAGCACCCGAGTAACTGACACAGAGCGCACCATGCACAAATGCCTCCAACTCCACCTGCGGCATCTGCTGATGGATGTCGCGAATCTCCTCCAACGACAGTTCACGGGCTAACACAACGCGCGAGAAGCCCATCTCAGCCAGTTCACGCACCCGTCCGGCATCGCGGTTGTCGGTCTGCGTCGAAGCGTGCAAGGCGGGCATGGCAACCCCCTGCGCCAACCACTCCGCCGCCATCCGTCTGACCGCCATGTCCTGCACGAGGATGGCATCGACATGGATGTCAGCCAGCGAACGCAGCAGTTGCCGCACCTCATCATGCTCATCAGGCCTCAAGAGCGTGTTGACCGTGACATAAACCTTGGCACGGAAGCGGTGTGCATAGTCGCACAGGCTGGCGATGTCGTCGAGCGAATTGCCCGCAGCAGCCCGTGCGCCAAAGCGCGCCGCTCCGATATAGACAGCATCGGCGCCATGGTCGATGGCCGCAATGCCGCATTCCAAGTTCTTGGCCGGTGCCAGGAGTTCGATGGCTCTCATTCGATATCGTCGATATTGAACGGTGTGGTCTGATAGACGTAGTAGTTAATCCAATTGTTGTAAAAGAGATTGGCGTATGAACGCCACGTGACCAGCGGCGGCTGCCCTGGGTCGTTATTACGATAGTAGTTATAGGGCAGTTGCACATCATCGCGCACCCCGATATCGCGACGGTACTCGCGGTCGAGCGTATCGGGCGCATACTCCAGGTGGCCGGTCACGAAGATTTCTCTTCCGCCGCGAGCCATGACAATGCCCACGCCGCTTTGGTCCGACTCAGCCATCAGTTCGAGATCGGGACAGGCGAGAATATCCTCGCGCCGCACTTCCGAATGGCGGCTCTGCGGCATATAGAAGATGTCGTCGAATCCGCGGAAGATAGGCGCCAGAGGATGGACTTTCTGCTGCGGGAAGATGCCGAACATCTTCTTTGGCAGCGGATATTTCGGAATACCGTAATAGAAATACAGACCCGCCTGCGCCGCCCAACAGATGAAGAGCGTGCTGGTGACGTGCGTGCGCGACCACGTGAAGATTTCCTTCAGTTCGTCCCAATAGGCCACTTGTTCAAAGTCAAGCATTTCCACCGGGGCGCCGGTGACAATCATACCGTCATACTTCTCATTGCGCATGATTTCAAAGTCCTTGTAGAACATCATCATGTGCTCGATGGGCGTATTTTTCGGCGTATGACTGTGCAGTTTCATGAATGAGATTTCCAACTGCAACGGAGTATTAGAAAGCAACCGCACCAAGTCGGTCTCGGTGGTCACTTTCAGCGGCATGAGGTTGAGGATGGCGATACGCAACGGACGTATGTCCTGCGAATGGGCACGTGTATCGTCCATGACGAAAATATTCTCATGCTTCAGCAAATCAATGGCCGGCAAGCGGTCGGGCAGTCGTAGGGGCACTTTTGAAAATTAAAAAATTAAAAAATTAGAAAATTAAAAAATGACATAACGGCCAAATACAAATAAGGGGGAAGGAAAAAGGAAAAGAGAAAGGAAAAGAGAAAGGAAAAGAGATGAGATTCACGCTTGCGGACACGGTGCCGTGTCCCTGGTTCAATTGACAAGGTAATGTCTTTTAACTTCTTTAACTTCTTTAACTTCCTTAACTCCATAAACCTCCCAACGGCCTCATCACCAGAGGCTGAGGCGTTGTGCCTTCGGGATGAACATCTTGTCGCTCTCTGTGATGCCAAAGGCATCGTACCACATGTCGATATGAGGCAGTGCGCCATCCACACGCCAACGGCCCAGCGAGTGGGGGTCGCTCTTGGTGCGGTTGCGAATCTCGGCCTCCGTGATATTGCCAGCCCACACACCCGCGTAAGCCATGAAGAAACGCTGTTCGGGCGTGAACCCGTCGATGACGTCGAGCGGTTGGTCTTTGGTTGCATTCTTAAAGGCATAGAACGCCACTTGCAGACCGCCGTGGTCGGCGAGGTTCTCACCCAATGTCAGTTTTCCATTGGCATTGAGGTCGGGCAGCACCTTGATGGCAGAGAAGAAGTCGGCATACTTCCCTGTGCGCTCCGTGAAGTTCTTACCATCAGACTCCGTCCACCAGTCGGTCATATTACCGTTTTTGTCATAATGACGCCCTTGGTCGTCGAAGCCATGGGTCATCTCATGTCCGATGACCACACCGATGGCACCATAATTGAACGCATCATCGGCAGTCATGTCGAAGAAGGGCACTTGCAGGATACCTGCGGGGAAGCAAATCTCGTTGGTGGTGGGGTTGTAATAAGCATTGACGGTTTGCGGTGTCATGAACCACTCGGTGTTGTCCACGGGTTTGCCAGCTTTGTGTTCGGTCTCGTACTTGTCCCAGAACTTGCGGCACGCCTGCACATTGTCATAATACGACAAGGCGGGGTCGATGTCGAGTCCGCTCATGTCCTTCCACTTGTCGGGATAGCCGATCTTCACATAGAAGGTAGCCAGTTTGTCCAAGGCGTTTTTCTTGGTCTCATCGCTCATCCAGTCCTGTGCCTGAATGCGCTCGCCAAGAGCTATTTGCAGGTTTTTCACCAATGTCTCCATGCGCTGTTTGGCAGCGGCGGGGAAATAGCGTTCCACATACATCTTGCCAAGCGCCTCGCCCATCTGTCCCTCCACCTGGTTGGTGGCTCGTTTCCAACGGGGATAATCCTCTTTGCGTCCCGACATGGTCTTACCGAAGAACTCGAAGTTAGCCGCCTGCACCTCGTCGCTCAGGTAACCTGTTGACGACATGATGACATCCCACTGCATGTAAGCACGCAACTCATCGGGTGTGAGACTGGCAAGTATTTCATCAGCACCGCGTGTGAAGTCGGGCTGTCCCACCACCAGTTCCTGCATCGCAGAGAGAGGCACCTCGTTGACCTGCATGAGTTTGGTGAGTCGCACATGAGGATAACGCGACTCAAACTCGCTCAGACTCATCTTGTTGTAGTTCGCCTCCACATCGCGGAGTTCCGTGCGCGATTTCGACACCTTGGCCAACCGCAGTTCCACATCGAACACACATTTGGCTTTCATCCGAGCCACTTTCTCTTTAAAGCCGTAGAGTTTGAACATCTTGACGATATGCTCTTTGTAAGCCTCACGAATCTTTGTCGTGGCCTCGTCGGTCTCCAGATAATAATCCTTCATGCCGAGGGTCAGTCCACCCTGCATCACATTGAGGATATTCATCGAAGCGTTTTTCTCGTCAGCACCGAATCCGATACGGAAAGGCACTCCATAGCCGAAAGGATTGAGTTTCAGCTGTAAATCTAACAGACGAGCAACGGTTTTAGCCTTTTCCATCTCATTGAGCACGGGCAGCACGGGTTTCACGCCCTCGCGGTTGCGGCGCACAGAGTCCATGGCCAGTTTATAATAATCGCTGAGTTTCTGTTCCACACTCCCTTTGGGATAGGTCTTCTCTTGCAGTTCCTTCAGAATGGCATTGATACGCTTATTGTTATCTTCAGCCAACCGGTCGAAGGAGCCATAGCGGGAATAGGCAGCGGGCAGCGGATTTTTGCTCATCCATCCCCCGCAAGCAAACTGATAGAAACTGTCGCCAGGGCGAGTGCTCTGGTCCAAATCGGTCAGGTCGATGCCCGACTTCAGCGGTGTCTGTGCCATCGCTGTTGCTGATGCAGCCACCATTGTCATCATGGTTAAGAATCTTTTTATGCGCATATTATTGATATTAATTAGTTCCTTCGATTGAGTTGATGAGTTACCTCAAAGATTGATGTAAGGAATTGCCTCAACGGTTGATGTGAGGAAGCCTCATACCTCATACTCCTGCAACTGTTCAGAGAGTTGTTCCCACCGGTCCACTTCCTCGTCGAGGGCTTTCTTGGTAGAGGTGTATTCTGTGATGAGCGTCACATCGGAAGCCCCCTCGGGCGTACAGAGGATGGCATCCAGTTCGCTGATACGATTTTCCATCTTTTCGATTTTCACCTCACACTCCTTCACTGCTTTTTCTATCTTACGGAGTTCGCGCTGACGCTGTTTGCGGAGCTCGTAGTTGTTGAGAGCCTGCTCCATGGCTTCGGGAGAAGGGTCGGGAGAGGCGGGATTTCCTTTTCCTGAGGAGCCGGATTGTACGGTTTTTCCAGAAGTTCCGGATTGTACGGGTTGCCCGGAGGTTCCGGGTTGCCCGGGATTTCCGGCGCGCAGAGCGAGGGCTTCGTCGATGGTGGCAGCAGAACGGAGGAAATCATAGATGCCGCCGAGATGCTCGCGCACACGGGCACCGCCGAACTCATAAACCTTGGTCACCAAGCCGTCAAGGAACTCGCGGTCGTGGCTGACGATAATCGCAGTGCCATCGAAAGCGCGGATAGCCTCCTTCAGTACATCTTTCGACTGCATGTCGAGATGGTTGGTGGGCTCATCGAGAATGAGCAGATTGACAGGCTCTAACAACAGCCGGATCATCGCCAGACGACTTCGTTCACCGCCGCTGAGCACCTTCACCTTCTTGTCCGAGGCCTCGCCACCGAACATGAAAGCACCAAGGATGTCTTTGATGCGCAGGCGGATGTCGCCTTTGGCCACACGGTCGATGGTATCGAAGACAGTGAGGTTCTCGTCCAACAACTGCGCCTGATTCTGCGCGAAATAACCGATTTGCACGTTATGCCCTATCTTGAGCATCCCCGTGAATGGTATCTCGCCCATGATACATTTCACAAGCGTGGTCTTTCCTTCACCGTTCTTCCCTACGAAAGCCACTTTCTCACCCCTCTTGATGGTGAGCGTGACATGGTCGAACACCGTATGTTCCCCATAATCCTTTCGCACCTCGTCGCAAATGACGGGATAGTCGCCACTGCGCAGACAAGGCGGGAATTTGAGTCGCAGCGCGGAGTTGTCCACCTCGTCCACCTCGATGGGTACGATTTTGGCCAGTTGCTTGATGCGGCTCTGCACCTGAACCGCCTTGGTGGGTTTGTATCGGAAGCGCTCGATGAAATCCTTCATCTCGGCAATCTCACGCTGTTGGTTCTCGTACGCCCGCAACTGCTGTTCACGCCGTTCGGCGCGGAGCACCACATATTCGTCGTATTTCACCTTGTAGTCGATAATCTGCCCGCATGAGATTTCGAGTGTCCTGTTGGTCACATTATTGATGAAGGCGCGGTCGTGGCTGACGAGGATGACCGCCCCGCGCGACTGAGCGAGGAACTGCTCCAGCCACTGTATGCTCTCGATGTCGAGGTGGTTGGTAGGCTCGTCGAGCAACAGCACATCGGGCTGCTGCAAAAGGATTTTCGCCAGTTCGATACGCATTCGCCATCCACCGGAGAACTCCGATGTGGGTCGCTCGAAATCAGAGCGCAGGAACCCCAGTCCTGTGAGTGTCCGTTCGATGGCGGCATCGATATGGTCTGCCCCCAGCATCATATAGCGTTCATGCTCTTGCGTGAACCGCTCCACCAGCGCCATATACTCATCGCTTTCATAATCGGTACGTTCGGCCAACTGAGCCTCCATACGGTCGAGTCGGGCCTTGAGCCGGTCTTTGCCAGCAAACGCCTTGCGGGCTTCTTGCCTTACGGTGGTATCATCTTGCAAATTCATCACCTGCGGCAGATACCCGATGGTGGTATCTGTCGAGACGGCCACATTTCCAGCGGACGGATTTTGCTGGCCGGCGATGATTTTAAGGAGAGTGGATTTGCCTGCGCCGTTTTTGCCGACGAGAGCGATGCGGTCACGGTCGTTGACCACAAACGAAGCATCGTGAAACAGCGGTTTCACGGCAAATTCCACAGTCAGTTGTTCTACGGAAATCATTTACAACACGATCAATCAAAACGTCTGATGATAATCGGCTGCAAAATTACGAAAAAAAAGTGAATTGCATCAATGGATGCAAAGAAATTTACAGAAGACTATTCGTCCCAGACATTAAAAGAGTTCGCTTCTATTTGATTGCTGTCAGTGATGGTGTGGTCGCTATTCTCATCAACATCCATACTGACCCTATCCATCAGCGCATCCGTCATTGTGTCGCTTACCCGGATTTCCGGGGTCACATATTCGTTTTTCGCGGAAAAAGAGTTCATCGCAATTGGCTTAACTACTTATCTACTCAACTACTTCGTTACTTCACTATTGATGTGCTCAACAACCCGTAAAGGTGGAGTCATTTCACAACCACTTTGCTTCCGTGGTGGATATACAGGCCGCGTTGCGCAGGCTGCTTCACCTTCACGCCGTCGATGGTATGGTAGGCATCATCCGCGCTGTTGAGACGGTTGTTCTCCACCACTTCGATACCACTGCTCACGACAAAATCGCAATTCAAGAAATCAGCGGCAGCACTCTCCTCTACTGCGGTCTTCTCATGCGTGAGGAAGGCTTTGTAGAGAGGAACAGCAACGCCCTGTGCAACGGGATAGAAAGCGGTCTTTCCTTCTTTTGTGGAGATGGCATAGATATTATCTGAAGCTACGGTATAAGCGCCATCGGCCGTGCCCGTGAGGACAGAAGTGGCAGCACCACCCTCATCGGTCGTTTCGGGATAGTAAGACGTTGAGGGATTGCCTTTGATGACGATGCCCGTTCCGGCAGGGACGAGTTTCACCGGGTTCAGGCTCACGATGCAATTCTCATCTTTCTCTGCCACGTAAGCCTCTACGCCGGCGTTCGAGAAGTCGAGGTCGTGGGGCCAACTGAACGAGCCGTAGCCCGAGGCTGCTGTTTTGGCCATGACGCGGAGAGTGCAGTCGGACGAAAGGTTATCCATGCGCGTCCCGTCCTCAGGGTTTCCACCGATGGCTGCGAGGCGCAGGTCGGTGACAGCACACTGTTTGGTCCCCGTCTCAAAGGCTTCAGGGTCGCTGACGGTGAGGTAGAGGGTCAAAATGGGTTCGCCGCTATTGCCAGCGATGGTTTTGTTCTCATCATTATAGATGACAAAAAAATACGAGCCATCGCCCTGTTTGGTAATCTTCACAGAGAAATATTTCGTGCGTGATAATTTCAACCGGTCGGTATAATCGAACCAGATACCGTCAGTCGAAGACTCATAGAGGCTCACTCCGGCAGGCAAAGACAAATAGAACTGCATGCCGCCGTAGGGTTTCTCATTATTGAGTATCAAATCGATGGTCTGACTCTCCACCTGCGCCTCAGTCTGCGCCACCCCCGCATCGAGTGTGAAGTCACTGACGGTCACATTGTCCTGCGCATAGCCTACGAAGGTCATGGCGGCGAACAATACCGATAAAAGTGTTTTCTTAAACATTATTTTGTGTTGTTATGTTTTCAAGCATGTGACGGGCGTATCTTCCGTCAGCGGATTATCGGGTGCAAAGGTACAGAATTATTTGCAATAACACATTATATTTGGTTCAAAAAAAAATCAACTGAAGTTTCGCCTTTGCTCCACTTCAGTTGAATGAATTCAGTTACTCACCATCGGTTTCGGTGACCGGTGAACTGCGGAGGATGATGCTTCCGATAGCAATGAAGTCGCCCACCCTGATGGCACCATCGCCGTCGATGTCGGCGGCATCGAAATTGAACGGGTCAATCGTGCGGCCGAGGATGTAGGAGCCAGTGGCAATGAAGTCGGACACATTCACCTTGCCGTCGCCATTCACATCGCCCGGGATGAACTCCTGACTCTGAGCCAATTCGTCGAATTTCACGTCGAGGTAGTCGAAACGGGTTGTGATGTAAGCCGCAATCTGCTGCGCCGCCTCATCAAGCGTAGTGTTGGTGGTCCAAGCGGTCTTTTCGGGGTCGTAGTTGAGGGTATAGGTCTGTGCCACCTTGTTCTTGAGGTCATCCACCTTGCTCACGAGCGTGCTTTCCAGGTCGGCCTTCACCGCATCCCATCGCTCGTTGACAGCCGTTTTGAACCAATCCTGCTGCCACAGTTCGGCAATCTTGTCAGCCAAGGCACCGTTGGTGATTTGGTAAGCCATGCCATTGAAAGACCCTTCAGTGTCTTTGTCATCCATGAGCGACATCATGTCGATGCCGTCTTTGTTGTCGTAAGAAGACTCATTATCCCACAGCGGTCCGAAAGAAAGCGCAGCAGCGGCATCAGCTTTGTAGGCGAAACAGTCGCTGACGGGTTTGTAACCGCCCAAAATCTCCGCTGCGATATACCAGTTGACCAACGAGGTCTGGTCGTAGAACTGTCCGCTGTTATCAGCCCAGAGTTGATCGAAGAAGGTCTGCACCTTGCTTTGTAACTCTGCTTTCTGCTCATCGGTGTAATTGTCCGAGTCGGGGTTCTTGATGGTGACATAGGGTCTCTCGTTGCTGCCCTCAACATAGAGGTCCGTCGGGTCCACAGCATCGGCATCGGTCATTTCAAGCAGCCAATCGGTCTTCTCATCGGCGGCAAAGACGCGCGCAGCATCGGCCTCGATGAAATCAGTGGCGAGATAAGAACCGATATATTGGCCGTTGAGCACCACATCCACGAAGCAATAACCCGGTGTGAAAGGCATATCAAGACCATCACCCAAGGTTTTGGTCAGTGCATTGCGCAGCAACGACTCATCGCCGGCATTGGCCAGCAGCACCCAGTTGCGCTTCACGTAACCAGCACCCGTGAGGTCGTATTTATGTTCCAGTCCGTCGGACGAATTCTTTTTCTTGGCGAACTTCAAACGGTATGATTTTTTGTCTTTATCCCAAGAGCCCTTACCCCGTATTTCCATGTCGTTGAGGTCGGTGAACTCTGTGAGCGTGCCGTTGCCGTCCACCACTTGAATAGCCGCCTTCACGTAGTCGCCCGATGAGGGTTGAATCTCCACCCCGTCTTGCGTATCGATATAGATGGTGGGCACATCGGTGAGTTGGACACGCGGTTCATCGCTGATTTCCACGAAACTGATGGCAGGTTGTTGCGCACCGTTTTCCACCGTGATGTAAGCGATGGATCCATTGACAGAGGCGTTGGTGTCCCAAGTATTCTGCTTTTGGGGCTCAGTCAGCGTAGTGCCATCAGTACCAACCAGGAAGGTGGCCCCATTGACAGGCATGTTATTCTTCAGGAGATGGCCCTTAAAAGTATAATTGCCATGGCTGACCGACACACCGTTGACAAAACTGTTGTTCATCCATCCCGTTGATGCAGAAATGATGACTTCCTCAAAGAGGGGCGAGGCATCGACCTCCTTAGAGGGTTTGATGAGATAGGGATAACCAGCCTTGATGGCCATCTCCTCAGGAGCGAGGAAAATCATAGTGTTGCCGTCGGCCGACACATCGGTGAACTCTCTCAGGTCAACCTGTTCGCCAAAGACGTCTTTCAGTTGATTCTCATTGACATAGAACGGGAGTGAGATGGCGTTCCACGCATTCGCCATGAAAGAGCGGTTCACCATAGTCACGTTCATCAGTTGGTCTTTTGCGCCCAACTCACCCGATGTCACATCATATGTGTAATCCACAGGCGCATACACCTCCTCGTATTTCTCGGTAAGCAACTGCTGCATGGTGTTAATGCGGGTGCTTAGCCAGTCTTTCAATTGCTGCACGTAGGGGGCATAGTCTTGCCATTCGAAATACACCTCCATACTGCCAGTGGGAGGTGTGACGCCCCATCGGTCGTAGTTGAGCTGGCGTGTCTCGGCCACGAGTCCGGCCAACATGTCCACCTTCTCGCAAAGCGTCTCATAAAGTCCGTCGGCCACCATCTGGTCAAAGGTCTCCTTCATGCGTTTGATGAAGGCAGGGTCTTGGTACATCTTCAGCACATATAAACGAGGGATGGTTCCGTTCGGCACATCAACCGACAACGCATCGTCGCGCGAGCAACTGATATTGCCATAGGCCAGGTCTTTGTCCCAAACGCAGGCGGGCATCAGTTTGCCGTCGGCTTCGCGGCACGCCTTCACCGACATCAGTCCGTCGTAGTCGGCTGTGATTTCGGTGATGAGCAGGAATTTCAGCCACACGTCCTCGTCGTTGGTGGAGCGCCAGCCCGTGACGGGGTCAGTAAAGCCACTGTCCTCGAACGAATGTTTCCACGGACCTCCCAACCAGTCTTGGAACGGTTGCAAAAAAGCAGCGAGCGCCGTGGCATCAGCCTCCACCTCAGAGGCGGGCTCGGGGTTCTTCACATTGACGGGGAACGGACTTTCGAAGCATACCGGACGGTCGAGCATGTCGCCACGGCCTTGGAATTCGATATACCAGCCCGTGTCTTCATCCACATTGATGCGGTCGCCGTCCACCTCACAATGGTCAGACACTTGATAGCATCCCCGGTATTCGCCGTTGATGACAAGGTCGATGAACTTATAACCAGGTGTGAAAGGCATACCCATCATGGTGCTGAGTTCTGAAGTAAGGGCATTTCGGATGAGCGAGTTGTCGAAAGCGTTGGCCAACAGCACCCAGTTACGTTTGGTGTAGCCGCGTCCCAAGAGGTCGTGTTTGTGGGCCTTGCCATCAGACGATTCCGATTTTTTGGCGAATTTCAGTCTGTATGCCCGTTTCGAGGGGTCGGCGGTGGAGTTGCCGCGCACTTTGATTTCCATGTCGAGCGGGTCAAGTTCCTCAAACGACTCACAATAGTGAGGACTGCTGGCATCGTCGGTGGCTATGACCTTGATGGTAGCGTGATAATAGGGCGCTTCACCCGTGCTACGGTCTTTATAGAGCTGCGCATCCAGGTTGGTCACCTCGGGGATGTCGATATACATGGTCGGCACGTTCGACAACTGCTGACGGTTGGAAATCTTCTCAGCCATCGTCTCTCCTGTGCCGCCGCCACCTTCGCCACTGCCGGATGAGCCTTCAAGCGAGATGGTGACATTGGTGTTGCCATCGGTGGCGAAGAATCCATTGCACCCGACGATATCAGCTTGCGCCACTTGACCATCGCCCGCATAGTACATCTTCACCAATGAACCATTATGCCATTTGAAAGCGTGGTAATTATTGATTAAATCCCATCCGGCTTTTGAAAAAAAGTTGCCGGAGAAATAGACAGACTCTGTGCCCTGATGAATGGTGGTCTCGCTGTTCATCAGAAGTTCCACCCCCGTGAACTTGGGGTTGACCACCTCATTATTCACTTTAATGAAATAAGCATAACCTGCAGACAACGAGGGTGTTTCCATTAGTTTAAATTGGAACTTCGCCCCATCGAGCGCATCGAATGCTTGAATGGTGTAGTTACCTTCGCCAAAAGCGCCATCCAAGACAGCGCCAGAAGCATCGAATGGCAGGCAGATGATGTCCCATTGTCCTGCGGCATAGGTGCGATTGGTGATAGTCGCATCGTAGGTGACACCTACTTGTCCGTTGATACTCCATGCATTAGCATCAATGGTCAAATCATCAGCCGACACACTGAGAAACGCCGACAGCATGGTAAAAAGCAGAACTACCCATTTCTTTGGGCAACAGCAGTTTGTTTTCATTTCAAAATAATCGTTTAAAGATAGTTTTATGGTTGAGGCGGATGCGCCATAACAAACGGCACAAACGTCCACGTTGTTACGTAAACGTTTGCAAAGGTATGATTATTTTACAGAATAAAACGCGCTTTCGCCACAAAAAAAGATGTTTTTTGTGGCGAAAGCAATAAAGTATCAACAAAAAGCAAAATAAGCAAAGTCAGGCAGGGCCATCCTTCTCCAGCTTATTGGATGACCAGTTTGCGAGCGATGCGGCTCTTCGCAGTGCTGATGCTGACGGTATAGATGCCCTTAGGCAGCCGTTGCATGTCAAGCAACACCTCCTGGCCGCGCGACAGATTGTCGAGGTGCCGCGACTGGCAGACACGTCCCTGTTGGTCGTAAACCATCACTGTGGCCTGAGTTTCGGCGTTGTTGAAGAGCACACGCCACTGCCCTCCCTCTCTCTTCATGCTTATCGGTTGCTCGCTGCCATAGACAAATGAGTTTCTGAAATGCGCAAAAAGATTTCATGAAAAAAGATAGAGAAATGAGAAAAAAAACACTACCTTTGTATCAACTTTTAAACTTTAGCAATCCTATCTGACATGAACACATTCACACAAATCATAGCCAAAGAGTTGAACCTGCCTCAGCAGGGCGTAGAGAACACGCTGGCACTGCTCGACTTAGGTTGCACCATCCCCTTCATCGCCCGCTACCGCAAGGAACGTACAGGCGGGCTGAACGAGGTGCAGATAGCCGCCATCAGCGAGTGGAACGACCGGCTGAAAGAACTGCAGAAACGCAAAGAGACCATCATCAAGACCATCACCGAACTGGAAAAGATGACTCCCGAACTGGAAAAGCGCATCAACGACTGTTGGAATGCCACCGAATTGGAAGACATCTACCTGCCCTACCGCCCCAAACGGCGCACACGCGCACAGATAGCCCGCGAACAAGGGTTGGAACCCCTCGCCACCTTATTATTATTGCAACGCGAACAAAACCCCGAGCAAGCCGCCAAGCGGTTTGTGACGGGCGACGTGACCGATGCAGAAGCCGCCCTCCGCGGAGCCCAGGACATCATCGCCGAGATGGTGAGCGAGGATGAGCGTTCGCGCAACACCATCCGCAGCGAGTTCCGCCGCGAAGCCGTCATCACATCGAGAGTGGTGAAGGCCAAGAAAGACACAGACGAGGCCGCCAAGTTCTCCGACTACTTCGACTTCTCCGAACCACTGCGCCGCTGTTCGTCGCACCGTCTGCTGGCCATGCGTCGCGGCGAGAACGAGGGTATTCTGCGGGTGAGCATCAGTGCCGACGACGAGCATTGCATCGACCGTCTGCAACGGCAATACATGCGTGGTTTCGGACCCTGCGCCCGACTGGTGGGCGAGGCCGTTGAGGACGGTTACAAACGACTGCTCAAACCCCAGATAGAAACGGAGTTCACCGCCGAGAGCAAAGGCAAGGCCGACGATGAAGCCATCGTGGTGTTCACCGAGAATCTGCGGCAACTCCTTTTGGCCGCCCCTTTGGGGCAGAAACGCGTGATGGGCATCGACCCTGGCTTTCGCACGGGATGCAAGGTGGTATGCCTTGACGCCCAAGGCAACCTGTTGCACCACGAAGCCATCTTCCCCCACCCTCCCGTGTCGCACCGTATGCAAGCCACTGTACATGTGGAACAGTTGGTGAAAGACTATCAAATCGAGGCCATCGCCATCGGCAACGGCACCGCGAGCCGCGAGACAGGCGATTTCATCCGTGACCTCAATTTCGACCATCCGGTGCAGACCTTCGTGGTGAGCGAGGACGGCGCCAGCATCTACAGTGCATCGAAGACAGCCCGCGACGAGTTTCCCGACCAGGATGTGACGGTGCGCGGTGCGGTGAGCATCGGCCGCCGGCTGATGGACCCGCTGGCCGAGTTGGTGAAGATTGACCCGAAGAGCATCGGCGTGGGGCAATACCAACACGATGTGGACCAAAGCAAACTGAAAAAGAGTCTCGACCTGACCGTGGAGAGTTGCGTCAACTCGGTGGGTGTGAACCTGAACACCGCCTCGCAACATCTGCTCACCTACGTGAGCGGTCTGGGACCGGCACTGGCCAAGAATATCGTGGACTACCGGCGCGACAACGGCGCGTTCACCTCCCGTGCGCAACTGAAGAAAGTGCCACGTCTGGGACCGTCGGCCTATGAGCAGTGCGCCGGATTCCTCCGCATTCCCGGAGCCAAGAACCCGTTGGACAACAGCGCGGTACACCCCGAGAGTTACCACATTGTGGAACAGATGGCCAAAGACAGCGGCTGCACAGTGGCCGAACTGATTGCCGACAAAGAAAAACGCGCCGCCATCGACATCAGGAAGTATGTGACCGACACCGTGGGACTGCCCACCCTGACGGACATCATGAAAGAATTGGAGAAACCCGGACGCGACCCGCGCGAACAAATCGAGGTGTTTGAATTCGACCCGAATGTGAAGGATGTGGATGATTTAGAAGAAGGGATGGTGCTGCCCGGCATCGTGACCAACATCACCAATTTCGGTGCCTTCGTTGATATCGGAGTGCATCAAGACGGACTGGTACATATCTCACAACTGGCCGACCGCTATGTGAAAGACCCCAACGACGTGGTGAAACTGCACCAACACGTGATGGTCAGGGTGAAAGAAATCGACCATCGCCGCAACCGCATCGCACTGACCATGAAGGGGGTTAAACAAAAATAGCCCCAATAGCCCCCCACCCCGTCCCTCCCCGAGGGGAGGGCGTAGATAGCCACGGGGTTTTGCAAGCCGAGTTAAAGGTCAGCTTATCGTATCATGCTTATCTGGCTTTGCGCTTTGCTCTTTTAGCCGCTTTCGCTTGTTGTTTGGCCGCCTTGCGTGCCGCTTTCGCTTGTTTCTTGGCATCATCGGCATCCAGTCCTTTGGCTATCTGCTGATCACAGAGAGAGATTTGCTTGTCAAGTCTCTCTATTCTTTTGCTGTCGGGAAACTGAATGTTATTGACCAGCAAAGCACGGGCATCACCGTACGACGCTTTGGCTTGTCTGTACTGGTTGTGCCTCATGAAATCGTTGCCTTCCTGTATCAGCCGGTCATATTGCTTCTCTTCAAAAAAGGTGTTCTTCCCTTCTATTTGTTTCTCTTTGCGATAATACTCGTCAGCTTTGTTAAACGAATAGCTGCCGGCATCGACGTGTCCATCGCCCAACTGTGCCATGGCGGCCATAGGCGCACATAATAATAAGGTAAAAAGAAAACGTCTCATCATGTTGTTATTTTCTGTTGGTTGTATTCTATAACGTGCTGCAAAAATACTGATAATGTTCGAGGCAGCAAAAAAAAGAGCAAAAAAAATAACAAATAATCATCCAAATAAAGAATAAGAAAAAAACGCCGTCGCAAATGAAAAGCGACGGCGTTTAAACGGTATGAAAAGTGTTTTACTTCACTTTGTCAACGATAGCTTTGAAAGCCTCGGCATTGTTCATAGCGAGGTCGGCAAGCACTTTGCGGTTGATTTCGATACCGGCCTTGTGCAGTTTGCCCATGAGCTGTGAATAGCTCAGTCCTTCAAGGCGTGCGGCAGCGTTGATACGCTGAATCCACAGTGCGCGGAAGGTGCGTTTCTTATTACGACGGTCACGGTAAGCGTAGGTCTGACCTTTCTCCCATGTGTTCTTCGCTACGGTCCAAACATTCTTGCGGGCACCAAAGTAACCGCGGGTGAGTTTCAAAATTCTCTTTCTCTTTGCTCTTGAAGCAACGTGATTGACTGATCTTGGCATAATTTTCTTCCTTTAAATGTTTGACTTTGAATTAACGAAGGCGGAGCAAATCACGCACTTGCTTCAGGTTAGACTGATCAACGAGAGTCTGGTGCACCAGATTACGTTTTTGTTTCTTTGTCTTCTTCGTCAGAATGTGACTGTGGTAAG
>CAMJFC010000032.1 GCA_946404865.1 uncultured Prevotellaceae bacterium | reverse complement strand
CCACCTCGGCAGGGTCTATCAGATAGACGGGACAACCCGACGGGGCATAATGCATCAACCCGGCGGCAGGATAGACCACCAGCGAGGTGCCAATGATGATGAGGATGTCGGCCTGGCTCACCGCCTCCACAGCATCTTCAATCTTGGGCACCGCCTCGCCGAAGAACACGATGAAGGGACGCAACAGCGACCCGTCGCCGGCCTTCTCGCCAGGAGCAATATCGGGATGTTCGGGGGTCAAAATACGATGGTAGCGCACATCATCCACATCACGCGACGAACAGCCTTTCATCAATTCACCATGCAGATGGATGACCTTCTGACTGCCCGCACGCTCGTGCAGGTCGTCCACATTCTGTGTCACCACCGTCACATCATAGTTGTCCTGCAACTTCGCCACCAAACGGTGGCCCTCGTTAGGCTTCACATCGCCGTACTTGCGCCGAAGGTTATTGTAAAACTCATTGACGAACTCGGGGTCGCGCAACCAGCCTTCGTGTGTGGCTATCCGCTCTACGGGTTGGTCTTCCCACATGCCATCTGAGCCTCTGAATGTTCTCAGACCGCTCTCCACCGACATACCGGCACCTGTCAATACTACGATTTTCTTCATTGTTATATTTGATTTTTGGGGATAGAGGGAGATAGAAGAAGATAAATGGAGATAGAGGGAGATAGAGGGAGATAGAGGGAGATAGAGGGAGATAGAAGGAGATAGAGGGAGATAGAGGAGATAGAGGAGAAAGAAGGAGATAAATGGAGATAGAGGGAGGGTTTAATCTTAACAAAGTACAAAATTACGCTTTTTTTTCCAAATATAACAAGGTAATCATGAAAAAATTGTACCTTTGCAGCCAAATTGAATCAAAACGACCTCAGATTTAAACAAAATGGACAAAGTAAGTTATGCTTTAGGGTTGGGCATCGGCCATCAACTGCAACAGATGGGAGCCAACGACCTGAACATTGATGATTTCGCCACAGCCATCAAAGACGTGATAGCCGGCAACGAATTGAAAGTATCACATCGCGACGCGCAAGGCATCGTAGAAACCTATTTCCGCCAGAAGGAAGCGAAGATGAACGCAGAGCGTGCCGCCAGTGGAAAAATAGCGAAGGAAGCTGGTGAGAATTACCTGAAGGAAAACGCCAAGAACGAAGGCGTCATCACCCTTCCCAGCGGCTTGCAATATCAAGTCATCAGAGAGGGCAACGGACGCAAGCCCAAAGCCACCGACACGGTGAAATGCCACTACGAGGGATTCCTCATTGACGGTACCGTCTTCGACAGCAGCATCCAGCGCGGCGAGCCCGCCGAATTCCCGCTCGACCAAGTCATCACGGGTTGGACCGAGGGATTACAACTGATGCAGGAGGGTGCTAAATACCGTTTCTTCATCCCCTACCGTCTCGCTTACGGCGAGGGCGGCGCAGGTGCATCCATCCCCCCCTTCTCCGCATTGGTTTTCGACGTGGAACTGATTGAGGTGAAATAAAAGATAGGGGTAAGAAGTAAGAGGTAAGGGGTATGAGGTAAGGGGTATGAGGTAAGAGGTAAGAGGTAAGAGGATACATTGCATGACACCTCCAAACAATAAAAAAACGACAAAAACAACAATATTAACAATGAAAAAGATTCTTTTTATCGCTGCCATCGCCGCATCGGCAGCAACATTCATTTCTTGCGGCAAATCGACACCCAAAGCCGATCTGAAAAATGATGTGGACTCCGTCAGTTACGCCCTCGGACAGTTGAACGGTGGTCAGCTCAAGATGTATGCCACCCAACAAATCGGGATTGACTCCATCTATTTAGATGAGTTTATCAAAGGCATCAACTCGGCCATCCTTGCCACTGGCGACAAATCGAAAGCAGCCTATATGAAAGGTATCGCTCTCGGCACACAGATGGCAGAAGGCTTGAACCGTCAGGTATTCATGGGCGACTCTGCGATGCACCTCTCTTACCAGAATATGGTGGCCGGACTGGAAGCCGGACTGAGAAAGGACACCTCTGTGTTCAACCCCGAACTACTGGTGGAAGCCATCAACCCGATGGTCGAGGCTATCAACAAAAAAATCATGGCCAAGAAGAACGCTGAATTAGAGAAAGAAAACGCCATCAAATACAAGAAGAACAAAGAGGATGGTGAGAAATTCATCGCTGAGAATGCCAAGAAAGAGGGTGTGAAGACCCTGCCTTCAGGCGTTCAGTACAAGGTGATCAAAGAGGGTACCGGAGCCAAGCCCCAAGACGGTGCCATGGTGAAAGTGAACTACGAAGGCAAGACCATCGACGGCAAGGTGTTTGACAGTTCTTACCAGCGCGGTCAGGCCACCCAGATGAGTCTGGCACAGGGAGCCCTGATTGACGGTTTCCGCGAGGCTCTGCTCAATATGCCCGTGGGCAGCACTTGGGAGGTTTTTATCCCCGCCGACAAAGCATACGGCGCTCGTCAGCAAGGTCCGGACATCCAGCCTTTCTCTGCACTCATCTTCAAACTTGAACTGGTGAGCATCGAAGACCCCGCTAAGGCTGTTAATCCGCAGCTCAAGACCCAACCTGCACCACAAAAGAAATAAAAGAACTCAGCATTCATGAGTTGAAGAAAGAAACATGAAGAAAATCATTCTTTTGGCACTCGCCATCTTGGCGGGTGCCTCTTTCAACCCCCTGGCTGCCGGCGACAAGAACAAAAAGAAAAAGACCAAGACACAGCAGCCCGTCGTGCTCACCACTTCAGCCGACTCCATCAGCTATGCAGCCGGCAACACCGCCACACAAGGACTGTTTGACTTCCTCAAACAGAATTTCAATGTGGATGAGAGTCAGATGGAAGACTTCATCCGTGGGTATGAAGATGCGGTGGCACAGAACAACGACCCGCATCTGAATGCCTATAGTGCCGGCGTGCAAATCGCACAGATGGCCGTCAAACGTATGATACCCGGCATTGGCGGCGAAGTGAAAGCGGCTACCGACACCATCGACACCGCACTCTTCCACCGCGGTTTCATTGCCTCACTGCAAAAAGACACCACCGTGATGAACGCCAAAACGGTGAAGGAGGTGATGACCGAAGCCCGCAACGCTGCCCGCAAGGCCGGAGAACGTTTTTTGGCCGAGAACGCCAAGAAAGCAGGGGTCGTGTCGCTGCCCAGCGGACTGCA
This sequence comes from uncultured Prevotellaceae bacterium, assembly GCA_946404865.1. Classification (GTDB taxonomy): domain Bacteria; phylum Bacteroidota; class Bacteroidia; order Bacteroidales; family Bacteroidaceae; genus Prevotella. Next base: position 30,504 of record CAMJFC010000032.1, on the reverse strand, counting down.
ATACAAAGTGCTGCGCGAGGGCAACGGACCCGTGCCGAAAGAGAACGACCGCGTAGTTGTGAAATACGAGGGACGGCTCATCGACGGCACCGTCTTCGACAGTTCCTACACACGCGACCCGCAGACCAACGAATTTTCGCCCAAGCAAGTCATCAAGGGATGGACCGAAGCACTCACACGGATGCCCGTAGGCAGCAAATGGGAGATTTACATCCCGCAAGAACTGGCCTACGGTTCACGCCCGGCAGGAAAGATTCCCCCCTACTCCGCCCTTATCTTCACCGTAGAGTTGGAAGAGGTGAAGTAAAAAAATCATTTATCAACAAAAATCGCCCGTTTTTATAAAAAATCGGGCGTTTTTGTTGCACAAATCAATAATTCTGCGTACATTTGCTTTCAAAATGTCAAAACAATCAATCAATATGGAAAAGATAGACAATTTAGACCGGAAAATACTCAGCATTCTGTCGAAGAATGCACGCATTCCGTTTAAAGATGTAGCCGCAGAATGCAACGTATCGAGAGCAGCCATCCACCAGCGTGTGCAACACCTCATCGAAGACGGAGTCATCACGGGCAGCGGATTCAACGTCAACCCCAAAAGCCTCGGCTACAGTACCTGCACCTATGTCGGCATCACACTCGAACGAGGAAACATGTACAAAAGCGTGGTCGAGAAACTCATCCACATCCCGGAGATTGTAGAGTGCCACTTCACCACGGGCTCCTACACCATGCTCGTCAAGCTCTATGCGCAAGACAACGAGCAACTGATGGATTTGCTCAACAACCAACTGCAGTCCATCCCCGGCGTAGTGGCCACGGAGACGCTCATCTCGCTCGAACAAAGCATCAAACGTGAAATACCGGTCAAAACCGTCAGCAACGAAGAATAAGACTACACCATGGAAAACTTTGACCTGAAAGCTCACCTCAACGAGATATACGCCACCTTCCCCGAGGCTGCGCACAAACCCGTCATCGGCATCACGGCCAACTATGCCAAAGGCGACGCTTGTCTGCGCGACCGATATTACGAGCAAGTGGTGGCGGCCGGAGGCACACCCGTCATCATACCACCTGTCAACGACAAGAGTGTCATCATCAACACGCTGGAGCAAATCGACGGACTGCTGCTCACCGGCGGCGGCGACATCAACCCCCTGTGGTCGGGACAGCAACCCATCCCGCAACTGCACAGCATCAACGCCACACGCGACCTGCCCGAACTGCTCATCACACGACTGGCCTATAACCGGCAGATTCCCATCCTCGGCATCTGCAGGGGCATACAGACCATGGCCGTGGCACTCGACGGTACCGTGATGCAAGACATCGAGACAGCCATGAAACAACGGCCCGCTGACGAGGAGGAGAAAAAGAAAGCCCAGAAAAAGGGAAAAGAGGAACCTGTTGCCACCACAACGCTCATCAAACACAGTCAGGACGGCGACCGCAACCTCTTCTCGCACGCAGTGAACATCGAGAAAAACTCCATGCTGCACGAAATCTACGGCAGCGACAACATTTTTGTCAACTCGTTCCACCACCAAGCCATCTCCGAGCCCGGTCCCCACTTCCGTGTCACGGCCACCTCGCCCGACGGTGTGATAGAAGCCATGGAGAGCAGCGAATACAAACCGATGATGGGCGTGCAGTGGCATCCCGAATGGCTCGAGGAGGAAGGACTCAAACTCTTTGTCTGGCTCGTACACCAAGCCAACAACTTCTATGTGGCCAAACGACTGCACCAGCGTATCCTCACACTCGACACGCACTGCGACACCCCCATGTTCTTCCACCAAGGCATCCACTTCGAACAGCGCGACCCGCGCATCCTCGTCGATATGCACAAGATGGCGGAAGGACGGCAAAACGCCGTCATCATGGCGGCCTATCTGCCACAACCCAAAATGGGAGAGACGTTCGCGTCGAAAGTACACTTCGATGTGGACAGTCCGAAAGCCTACGCCGACCTCATCTTCGACAAGATAGAAGATATCGTGAAGGCCAACTACCGTTATATCAGCATCGCACGCACACCCGCCGAGCTCTATGACGACAAGCGAAAGGGGCGCCGCTCCATCATGCTCGCCATCGAAAACGGACTGGCGCTCAACCACGACCTCGAGAATATCCACCACTTCGCACAGCGCGGCGTGGTCTATATCACCCTGTGCCACAACGGTGACAACGACATCTGCGACAGTGCCAAGGGCAGCGAAACACATCACGGTGTGAGCAAATTCGGTGAACAGGTCATCCACGAAATGAACCGTCAGGGTATCATGGTCGATTTGAGCCATGCCGCCGAGAGCAGTTTTTACGATGCGCTTGACATCAGCAAGACACCCATCGTATGCAGCCACTCCAACTGCAAGGCGCTGTGCGACGTGCCCCGCAACCTGAGCGACGACCAGATGCGGAAACTGGCTCGACGCGGGGGTGTGGCCCACATCACCCTGTATGGCGGATTCCTGCGCAAACAAGGTGAGGCGACCATCCTCGACGCACTCAAACACCTGGAGCACGCCATCAGTATCATGGGCGTGGAACATGTGGGTCTGGGCACTGACTTCGACGGTGACGGCGGCGTGAGAGGCATCGCCGACTCCTCTGAGCTCATCAACTTCACCCTCCATCTGTTGCGCCGCAAATACAGTGAGCGCGACATCCAGAAAATCTGGGGCGGCAACTGGCTCCGTGTCATGGCCCAAATTCAGAACGCCAAAGAGTGAATCATTTTTTAATCAGGTGATGATGTGATGACGTTATTTCGTGATTTTCGTTATTTCGTTATTACGTTATCACGAAATCACGACGACATCAAAATAACAACATCAAAACAACGACATCAAAAAAAATGCATAATCCCCCGAAAACCATTATCCTCCCCTTGCTGGCTGCCACCTTGATTATCCTTTGCACTGCCGCCAGTTGCAAAAACGGCAACAAGACGCAGACATCGGGAGAGTCATCCACACCGATGAAAGCCGTCAACGCACCCACGTTCAATGCCGATTCTGCATTCGCCTTCTGCGCCGCACAATGCGACTTCGGACCGCGGACGATGAACAGCAAGGCGCATGATGACTGCGGCGAGTGGATTGCACGGCAGTTTGAGAAATACGGATGCGAGGTCACCACACAAAAAGCGGTGCTCCGCGGCTATGATGCCACCCCTCTGCAGTGCATGAATATCATTGCATCGGCACACACGGACAAGCCCAAACGGGTGATGTTGTGCGCACATTGGGACAGTCGTCCCTGGGCAGACAATGACCCGGACAGCACCAACTGGCGCAAGCCCGTCATGGCAGCCAACGACGGCGCCTCGGGTGTGGCGGTAATGCTTGAGACGGCGCGGCTGATACAAAATGACACCACGCTGCAAGTGGGCGTCGATTTCATCTGTTTTGACGCAGAGGACTGGGGCACCCCACAGTGGACAGGCATGAGCAACGAAGAATCTTGGGCTCTCGGTGCGCAATACTGGTCAGAGCACTATCAACCGGCAGGCGGCAACAAGCCCGCCTACGGCATTCTGCTTGACATGGTGGGCGGCGAGAATGCCACATTCTACCAAGAAATATTCTCCAACCAGTTTGCCCCTGCCATCGTTGAAAAGGTGTGGGCGGCCGCACGTGCCGTTGGCTACAGCGACTACTTCCCCAAACAACGGGGCGGTCAGATCACCGACGACCATGTACCTGTGAATAAAAAGGCGGGCATTCCTTGCATCGACATCATTCCCTTCTATCCCAACTGCGAACAAGGTTCGTTCGGTCCCACATGGCACACCGTCAACGACGACATGAACCACATCGACCGCAACACCCTGAAAGCGGTGGGACAGACTATTCTGCAAGTGCTTTATAGCGAAGAGAAATAGCTTTGCTTCAATCTCCTACCACCCGTTTACTTCCGTTGACCACATACACCCCGCGCGGCAATCCTTTCAGTGAGGTGGCTTGCGGTCGGATGAGCGTGCCCGTGATGGTATAGACATCTGAAGGATTCTCCCAAGAATCATCCGAGGTCGCATTGTCAACGGGCACAGCCTCGATGCCTGTCACCGTCGGGACGAACCACATTCTGCTGCCAAAGACGGAGAGGCTTGTGTCGCTGTGTTTTTTATATTGAGCCACCATGGCATAATGTTGCTTACCGGGCAACAGTCCCTCAAAATGATAATCCAGCGTGACCGTCTTTCCAGCGGCCAGATTGAGGTTGCCCGACTCTTGCAACACGATGCTCGTGTTACTATCCTCGGTGAAGATGGCGCACCCCACCGGACGGTAATAACCTTGCGAGGCATTGTTCTTCACCTTCGCCTGCACATTCACACCATCACCCACCACATCGACAGTATAGCTGACGAGCGAGAGATTGTTCGTACCCGTGGGAGCACTGATAATCTCGACGGTGATGGGGCTGAGATCATGCGATCCCTCCTCATCGATGTCAATCCACAGTTTCCATGTCCCTGTCGATGTAGGAGTGAAGAACATACTCCCTTGTTCCGTCGCCCCTGCTTCCACCACCATATTCGTCTGATTCACATATTCGCCTTTCTGGTTGGTCTTCGAAGCAAACAGATAGAACAGGTCGTTGAACTCCTCACCCTTATTGGTGACAGAGATTTTCACCTCCTGCGGCATATTCACAATACGGTTGCCCACACATTCATGGCTGACCGTCAGTGAGGCATGCGGATGATACGACATCGACTGCTTCACCCCGTTTTTCATCACCACTTCGACGTATGTACCGAAGTCGCCCTGCATACGATACCAGTCAGCCCCCTCGAGGCGGCTGAACGGGTAGAAACGATACGTACCGCTGCCAAGATCCATCGTGTTCACATCTACACTATGCCTGCGTATCGTTCCCGGGTTGAACGAGGCGGTTTTATAATCCAGCCAGAAAGAGTCGCCGTCGGTATTGATTTCCTGATAGGCGAAACCGTATTGGAACGTGCCGTCCATGCCCGTGCGGTTCCAATAGGCAGCCTCGATGGTCGAGCCACTGGTGTTCAATTCATCCAACGAGAGGATGCGCATATCATCATCGAAACTGACGGGTTGGCGGATGCCCACGACAGCACCCTGGCTCATCGTGTAACCGTCTTCCGTGCCGCTGCTCCCCGTACCGCCGCCGTCGGGATTGAGCAGCGACAGACGGTAGTAGCCGTCATGCTTGCCTTCCCACCCCCAGTTGATGTGGTAGAGGCCATTGCCATCGTAGCCGTCGCACACAAAGCCGTGGCCGCCACCCGTTGACGAGCCGTGGTAATAAACCGGACGGTTCTCCTTTAACTCATTGTAAATCAGCTTATCCCATCCTTCAGCGGTATAGTCCGAACGTACCACATGACGCGTGTTGGTATCGTAGCCGAAATAAGTGCGAAGCGCCATAGCCACTTTGTCGGAGGTGGTGGACGACGATTTCGTGCCATAGTCCATCTCCAAAGCCTGACCGCAATAGCGCATCAGGCGTGCCACGGCAGTACGCTGTGTCGAGGTCTCTGTGCCACGGTATTTGTCCTGCATTTGATTCCAGTTGAACTTCACAGCAGAGAGAGCCGAGAGAGTGCCCAAATTATCATTCGACTTATAGGCCGGGATGACCTCCGTATAGCCTGTAGGCCACCGGTTGTAGCGCATAATCTGTGCCATGGCCGTAGCCACGCAACCCGTCATGCAATGCACACCACCAATAGTGGGGCACAGTTGGTTGTAGGCATCACCATCCTCCGACGCGGTACCTTGGTCCCATTTCGAAGCGACCAACGGTGAGATGGCAGCATGGGTGGGCACCCGCCGGGGTGAGGCAAGACCCTGGCGCAATGCCGTTATCTCACGGGCATAGTCCTGCAGCCACGCCCGCATATTCTCGGGCATGGATTGTCCGTCGAACGAGCCGTTGTCGGAATAACCGATGACACCGTCGATGCGGCGGTCGCCCGAAACGATGACGAACCCGTCGCCTGCAGGGGTATTATACACATAACAGGCAGGGTCCGTCTGCCCTTCCATCTTAATGGTTTTGACCTGCAGCTTGCTCACCTGCTTGCCACGGGTATTCATGAACGACTTCGCCTTGGCATAGGCCTCGTCAGCCAGTATCGTTTGCGCCATGCACCACACCACGAGGCACTGGCAGCACAGTAACATCAATGTCCGTTTCATCTGTATAACGCGTTGAATAGAGGGTTAATAGACTTTCCGCCGCAAATATAATGAAAATAAATGACATTTTCAAATTTTCACAGCATTAATATGCAAATTACGCCAAAATCACGGATGCTAATATTCGGCATCGGCCGATGGGGTATGGATTCTACGGAAAATAGGAATCAAGGAATTGGTCGGCCCACGGCCGAGGGGCATGTCTGCGACGCTACATGAATGAACATAAAAACATTCTATTTTCCCCACCCAACCCTCCCATGGGAGGGCTTCCAACCCCTCTCTAAATCTCTCCCCAATCCCTGGGGAGAGACTTAACCGCTCCTCCTCGTCGCTCTTACACTAAGGTATGCTCGGCCCATCAAAGGGCCGGCATGAGTGTTAAGACCCTCCCCCGTCCCCTCCCAAGGGAGGGGCGTAAATACCATGCTTCCCGCTATTCCCCTCGGTCATGAATGCCAATTCAACATTTTTCGGTCATAGACCTCAACAACTCGTCAATCATTCTTCATCGCGAATCGACAATTTTTCGGACAGAGTCCTCAACAACTCATCAACACTCGAAACTCAACATTCAACATTCTGCCTTCGGCCGATATCATGTGCGCGCGTGCATAATTTTGGAAAATCGTTTGCCAGCTTAAGACAGATTTCATATCTTTGCACACGAAAACCTTTACACCCCATTTCATGAAAAGAATCATACCTTTCTTCATATGCCTATATATCATCGGAGGCAAATAAGTGGTGGTCAAGTAAACATTTCATCAACACATTCATCAACAACGAACCTATAAAACAGACAAAAATGAAAAAAACAATGTTATTCAGCAGCAGGTATCTTATGCTTGCGTTGTGTTGTTTCGTCTTTCACACCATATCCGCCCAGGAGACCGACGAGCGCCCCCTGACTAATGTCAAACCAGGGTCGAAAATCAACTTGGTCATGGACTTCTCCGAGGCTATCATCATGGGCAAGACCGAAGAGGAATTTGCCGATTACGAAAAAGACTGGTATAAAGATAAGCCATCCATCATCAACAAATTTGAGAAAGGCATCACCAGTCGTCTCAGCGGTGTGCTGAAAGTGGGCAACTACCCCGAAGCTGCTTATACGCTGCGGGTGAAGGTGAAAGTCATCACCGACATGGGTAACCTCTTTTGCGACGCCGCTGTCGTCGATGCCTCGGGCAACGAGCTCTTCGGCGTGAAGAAAATAAACGGCGGCAAGGAACCACTTTTCCTGCCCGGTTCAAAACTGGCAAAGATGAAAGTGTGGGCTCTCATCGTAGGACGGTCGCTCGGAGGTGCCATCAAGAAGGAATACTTGGGTGAATGATATGGTGAGGACGTGGTGGAACGTACGCCTTGGGAGCGTTCTTGCCCTCCTGTCGCTTTGCCTGTCGGCTGTGGCACAGAAGGGGGAGGCTCCGCGTATGGTCATCAACCTCGACCGGGGATGGCTTTTCCATGCTGGCGAGGTGCGTGATGGTGCCTCACCCTCGCTCAATGACAGTCAGTGGCGCACACTACGACTGCCCCATGATTTCCAGATTGAACAACCGTGGGTGGCACCGTCGTCCGGCGAGCGTGCCGACACTACCGATGTGGCAGCCAATGTGAAGAGTCTCCTTTCCGGTCGCGGTTTCAAGGCCATGGGACGCGGATGGTACCGTTACCACTTCACCCCTTCCGAGTCGATGCGCGGCCAGCGTGTGCTGTTAGATTTCGAGGGTATCATCTACACCGGCGATGTCTATCTGAACGGCAAGCACATCGGCGGTACTGACTATGGTTATGTGGGGTTTGAGATTGATATCACCGACCGGTTGTTGTGGGAACAGGACAATGTAGTGGCGGTCATGGCCGACACCCGTTCGCCCGAGAACTCACGGTGGTACACGGGTGGTGGTCTCTTCCGTCCCGTACATCTCATCGTCACTGCTTCCGACCTCTTTTTTGAGCGTCATCCCCTCCATATCACTACGCGCGACAACCGCTTTGTGCGCATCTCAGCTGCCTTCACCGACCGGCATCGCAATCCCGCCACACAGATGGCGGTACGCATCACCGGTCCTGACGGTCGCTTGGTCTATGCCGACACTTTGGCCGTGGGACGACATCCTATGGCCCGCACCCGCGAGTGGGCTTTCCCTGAGATAGAGATTGCTCAACCACAGTTGTGGGACACCGGCACTCCTAACCTTTACTGCGCCGAGGTGATGCTGTTGCGGCCTGATGGCACAGTTGCCGACATGGCGAGCAGCCGTTTCGGCATCCGCACCATCGACATCGGTCCCGACTACGGACTGCGGTTGAACGGCCGGAAGATATTGCTCCGTGGCATCGCCAACCACCACTCGCTCGGAGCCTTAGGTGCAGCCGCCTATCCCCGCGCCATCGAGAAACGACTGCGGTTGTTGAAGTCGTTCGGTGTCAACCATATCCGCACGTCGCACAATCCTTACAGCCGCCGTTTCATCGAACTGTGCGACAGTCTCGGTCTGCTCGTGGTGGATGAACTCTACGACAAATGGACGCGTCAGCACACCGGCGGACGTGTGGCCTGGGAGCAACTGTGGCAATACGACGTGGCTGAGTGGGTGCGTCGCGACCGCAACTCCCCTTCGGTGGTGATGTGGAGCTTAGGCAACGAGACCCAGCAAAGCGCATCCATGCCTTACGGCGACTGGGGGGTCACGGCCTACCGTCTGCAGAAAACACTCCTGCACCGTTATGACAGCACTCGGTGCGTGACCGTGGCCATGCACCCCCGCTACCGCAACTGGACTACCGACTCTTTGCCTTGCGACCTGGCGATGGAAACCGATGTGCAGGCATACAACTACCGCTATATGTATTTCCCCGGCGACGGACGCCGTTTCCCGTGGATGACTTTCTACCAGAGCGAGGCATCCACGAGCAACATGGGACCGAACTTCTTCGAGATGGACCTCGGGCGCGTCATCGGTCTGGCTTATTGGGGTGCTATCGACTATCTCGGCGAGAGCCAGGGCTGGCCCGCCAAGGGATGGACGCAAGGCGTGTTCGACATCGCCTTGGAACCCAAGCCGAAGGCCTATCTGATGAAGAGCCTCTTCACCGATGAGCCTGTGGTGCACATCGGCATCATTGAGAGCCATGGCAACCAGATGTGGAACGGTGTGCAGACGGGCAACGACATCATGAGCGACCACTGGAACCACTCATCCGGTGACACGCTCAGCGTGGTGGCCTATACCAATGCCGATGCGGTGGAGCTCAAGGTGAACGGCCGTAGTCTTGGTGTGAAACGTAATCCAAAAGACGACCCCAAGGGGCGCAACCAAGTGCGGTGGAAGGGCGTAGTGTATCAGCCCGGAACCATCGAGGCTTTCGCCTATCGTGATGGCACTATGAAAGCCATAGCTACCCACCGCATCGAGACGGCCGGCGAGGCTGTGCGTCTGGTGGCTGTGGCCGACAACGACCATTGGTGTGCCGACGGCACCGACTTGCAACATGTGCGCATCGTGGCCGTGGACCGCAAAGGCCGCCGCGTGCCCCATGCCGCCGATGCGTTGCAGTTCTCCGTCGAGGGCGACGCCGCTATCGTGGCGGTGAGCAACGGCGACATGACCAGCGATGAACCCAACGTGGCCGACCACCGCCAATTATATCACGGCAGTGCGCTGGTCATCCTCCGTTCTGGCACCACCGCAAGCCGCATTCGGCTCCATGCCCGCAACATGACAGGCACCCTCTCCACCCACCTTGACATGCAGACACTGAACACAAAATAACCACATCCAATATATGCGGAATATCATGAAAACAACCATCATCACGCTCATAGTCCTCTGCTCATTCTCCTTCGCACACGCACAGTCGGTGCATCCCTGGCAGGAGCTTTTTGATGAGATGACCACCCTCGACGACTTAGGACAAGAGGGATGGGAGGAGACCTTCGATGTGCTCTGCCAACTCGAACAGCACCCCCTCAACATCAATATAGCCACACGGGAACAGTTGGAGCAGATACCCTTTCTCAGTGCGCAACAGACGGAAGACATCCAAGCCTATATCTACCGCTACGGCGCTATGAAATCGCTCGGCGAACTGGCGATGATACCCTCTATCGACTACCAGACACGGCGGTGGCTCAACTACTTTGTCTATGCCGCCGAACCCGAACGGAAAGAGACGCTCAACTGGAACGATGTGTGGAAATACGGGAAACATGAGGTGCTGCTCAGCGCACAGGTGCCCTTCTACGAGCGAAAGGGCGACCAAGACGGATACTTGGGCGGACGCATCGCCCACTCGCTGCGATACCGTTTCAGTTATGGCGACCGGGTGAGTTTCGGACTCGTTGCCGACCAGGACGCCGGTGAACCATTCTTCACGAAAGACAATGCCTGGGGCTATGACTTTTACTCATTCTATATCGACCTCAAACGCTTGGGAAGAATCCGTCAACTGACGGTCGGACGCTACCGCATCGCTTCAGGCATGGGACTGGTCATCAACAACGACTTCGGTTTCAGTAAACTGTCAGCACTTTCCAACCTCGGCACACCTGCCGACCACATCCGCCCACACGCCTCGCGTTCCGACCGCGACTACCTGCAAGGCGCGGCGGCCACCGTAGCGGTCAGCAAACAAGTCGAAATGTCGGCCTTCCTCTCCTACCGGGGCATCGACGCGACCCTCACCGACAATGGTCATGCCATCAGCACCATCCTGCGAACCGGTTATCACCGGACGGAAACGGAAATGGACAAGAAGAACAACTGTCATGAACTGCTCGCTGGTGGCATGGTGAGATACCATTCTGGCGCCTTCCACATCGGTGCGGTGGCCACCTATGATGCTTTCGACCAACCGCTGCACCCCAACACCGACCTCGCCTATCACCGTCACGACCCAGAAGGCAAAACCTTCTTCCATGCCGGGGTCAACTACGGATATACGGCCCACCGACTCACCCTGAACGGCGAGACCGCCATCAACGACAAGGGGCGCATTGCCACACTCAACACCGTCAGTTACCGTCCCTCGTGGGCGCTCACCCTCATGGCTCTGCAACGCTATTATGCGCCAGGCTATAAGTCGATGCATGCCAACTCATACAGCGAGGGGAGCAACATACAAAACGAGACGGGCTTCATGGCTGGCGTGAAATGGACACCCGACGCCCACTGGCAGTTGACCGCCTACACCGACTACGCCCATTTCCCCGAACCGCGCTACCTCGCCACACGGGGAGCCTCCAACGCATGGGACAATCTCATACAAGGAGCCTACCACGGCACACGCTTCACCGCCACGGCACGTTACCGTCTGCACTACCGGCAACGCGACTACACGGAGTATAACGATATCAAAAAGGAAAATGAGGTGAAGGGACTAACCGGACAGACGGAGCATCGTGTACGCCTGACCGCCGGCTATGACGACAATCGTTGGAAATGTCTGACCCAGGCCGACATGACTTACTCGCAATGGAAGAAAAACAGTTTTGGATGGATGGTGAGCCAGATGCTCAGTGCGGCCATCGGCACACGGGTGCGCATCGATGCCTCGGCAGGCTATTTCCATACCGAAGACTATGACAGTCGCATCTACGCCTACGACACGGGCACGCTCTATCAGTTCTCGTTTCCCATGTACGATGGTGAAGGCATCCGCTACAGTCTCCTCGCCCGTGCCGACATCAGCAGTCACGTCCTCCTCATCGCCCGCCTGCAAACTGTCAATTACTTCGACCGTTCCTCTATTGGCACTGGTCTGCAAGCCATCGACCGCTCCTCCAAAACCGACCTGCAACTGCAACTGCGCATCAGGTTATAGATGGAGGGCTGCATCTCGGAAAAGAAAATAAGTTGGCACTTATTTTGCTTTTCTCTCGATTTGCACTATCTTTGCACCGATGTATCAAAGAGTTATCTTTTTCATTCTCCTCTGTTGTGCTGCCACAAGCCTGACGGCACAAGAGACGACGGGAAAAGTCGCACAAAACCAAGTCAACCCCGAAGACCGCGAGGTGGACATGGACAACCCCACCTTCGTGCCAACGATGAAGGTGGGCAAGGCGCTTGTCGATGGCGACAGCATCCTGTTCATGGACCTAAGCAACATCTACGTCTATCCGCCCGTGGAGCTGAAGACGAGCCAGCAGCAGAAGTCGTATAACCGTTTGGTACGCAACGTGAAAAAGGTGTTGCCAATTGCCAAGGAGGCCAACAAAATCATCATCGAGACCTACGAATACCTACAGACGCTGCCCGACAAAAAGTCGAAAGACGAACACATGAAACGGGTGGAGAAGGATATCTACCAGACCTATAAACCGCGGATGAAGAAACTCACCTATTCTCAAGGCAAACTGCTCATCAAGCTCGTCTATCGTGAGTGCAACTCCTCTTCATACGATATAGTGAAAGCTTTTATGGGTCCCATCCGCGCCGGTTTCTGGCAGGCTTTCGCATGGGCTTTCGGTGCCTCACTCAAAAAAGAGTATGACCCCGAAGGCACCGACCGCCTCACCGAGCGCGTGGTGCTGCTCGTAGAGGCGGGGCAGTTGTGAGTGGTTAGAGGTGAGAGGTAAGAGGTTAGAGGTAAGGGGTGAGAGATATGAGGTGTGAGGTATGATTTCACTTCACGAGTGTGAAGTCTAACTGACGTTTTTCGACATTGGCGCGCGCCACCTTGATGCGGATGGGGTCGCCCAACTGATACTTATGATGACGCCGGCGACCCACCAAACAGTAGTTGCGTTCGTCAAACTCATAGTAGTCATCGTCTAAGTCATGCATCGGCACCATGCCCTCGCAGTGGTTCTCGTCAATCTCGCAGTAGATACCATACGACTGGATGCCGCTGATGTGCGCATCGAACTCCTCGCCTAACTTATCACCCATAAACTCCACCATCTTGTATTTGATGGAGTCGCGCTCGGCGTATTGTGCTGTCTGCTCCATGTCAGACGAATGCTCGCACAACTCCTCGTAGTGCTCCTTGTTGGCGCTGCGTCCTCCCGCCTGATAGCGTGTCAGCAGACGGTGTACCATCGTGTCGGGATAGCGGCGGATGGGACTGGTGAAATGGGTGTAATAGTCGAACGCCAACCCATAGTGACCGATGTTGTGTACACTGTATTTGGCTTTCATCATCGCCCGCAGAGCCACCGTCTCGATGAGTTTCTGCTCGCGGCGACCGGCGCTCTCCTCCATCAGCGCATTCAGGCTGCGCGAGATGGCACCTTTAGTGCCTGATGTCTTCAGTTTATAACCGAACTTGACGATAAACTCACGCAGGTTCTCTAACTTGGCGGGGTCTGGAGCGTCATGGATACGATAGGGCAGCGTCTTTGCTTTTTGCCCCTTCTTCACCTTGCCGATGCTCTCAGCCACCGTGCGGTTGGCCAGCAGCATAAACTCCTCAATCAGTTTGTTGGCATCTTTCGACACCTTGAAATAGCAGCGCACAGGCTTGCCGGTCTCGTCAACATCGAAATGCAGTTCTTCGCGGTCGAACTTCACCGCTCCGTTGGCGAAGCGTGCGGCACGCATCTTTTTCGCCAAGCGGTCGAGCATCACCAATTCGGTGGCAAACTCACCCTGATAGCCGCCCTTGGGTGCGGGGGGTGCAGGCTCACCCGTACCGTCCTTCACACCATTGGCCTCGAGGATAGCCTGTGCCTCTTCGTAGGCGAAGCGGCGGTTGCTGCGGATGATGGTGTGTACCAATCGCCATGATTTCACATCGGCATTTTCGTCCATCACGAAGATGGTGCTGTAGCAGAGTTTATCCTCATCAGGGCGCAATGAGCAGATGAAATTACAGAGTCGTTCGGGCAACATCGGGATGGTGCGGTCAACCAGATAGACGCTGGTGGCACGTTTCTGCGCCTCGCGGTCGATGATGCTCCCCTCCTTCACATAGTGCGACACGTCGGCGATATGCACACCAACCTCCCACAATCCCTTGCTCACCTCGCGGATAGACAAAGCGTCGTCATAGTCCTTCGCATCCTTCGGGTCGATGGTGAAAGTACACACCTCGCGGAAGTCCTCACGCTCGGCGATATCCTCAGGGGTAATCTCCGCTGAAATCTGGTTGGCGGCATCCTCCACTTGTTTCGGATACTTATAGGGCAGTCCGTATTGTGCCAGGATGGCGTGCATCTCCACATTATTTTCGCCGGTCTTGCCCAGCACGTCAATCACCTCGCCCACGATGTTCTTCGACTCTTTCGACGGCCACTGTGTGATTTTCACTACGGCCTTGTCGCCCGTCTTTCCGCCTTTGAGTTTCTTTTTGGGCACCATGATATCGTGAACGAACACATTGCTCTCGGTGATGAGGAAGGCGAAGTCGCGCTCCACTTGCAGTTTGCCGACAAAGGTGTCGCGTGCACGGGCGAGGATGTCGGTCACCATCGCCTCCTTGATATGGTTGAGGCGCCGTGCCATGAACGACACGCGCACCCGGTCGCCGTCGAGGGCGAACATCGAGTTACGCTCAGCCACGAACACCGGTTTGCCGCCATCGTCAGGAATGAAACTGTTCTTGCCGTTGGCCTTGCGCCGGAACACGCCCTCTTGCACCTGACCTTTGGTATTCAACCGGTAACTATGGTCATCCACCTTGCTGAGGAAGTCGTCCCACGCCATCTCCTCCATGATGTCGAGAGCGAGCATCTTCAGCGGATGCGTGTCTAAGTGTAATGCCCGGAATATCTGTTTGAAAGTGAACGTATCGTTCGGTTGTGTGGTAAAGAAACCCGTCAAAGCGTCTGTCAACTGCTTCTTATTCATGCGTTTTCCGCCTTTTTTGCCTTTTCCCATAGTAATTCGAATTAGTTTTCCGCAAAATAACAAAAAAAATAGTAACTTTGCAAAAAATTTCGGGAAAAAAATCAATATTCCCCTTCAATCGGCCATTTTTATGGAGAAAATACTCATTACAGGCGCCAGCGGGTTCATCGGCAGCTTCATTGTCGAGGAGGCTCTCAGAAAAGGCATGGACGTGTGGGCAGCCATGCGAAAAACCAGTTCAAAACAGTTTCTCACCGACGAGCGCATCCACTTTATCGAGCTCAACCTCGACAGCGAGGAGCAGTTGAAGCAACAACTGTCGGGCCATGACTTCACTTACGTGGTACATGCCGCCGGTGTGACGAAATGCTTGAAGGAGGAAGACTTCTTCCGCATCAACACCAAGGGCACCCAGCACTTGGTCAATGCGCTCCTTGCGCTGAAGATGCCTCTGAAACGGTTTGTCTATATCAGTTCGCTCAGCATCTTTGGTCCCATCCGCGAGAACCAGCCCTACGAGGAGATACGCGAGACGGACACACCCAAGCCCAACACCGCCTACGGTCGCAGCAAACTGGCTGCCGAGCAGTGGCTCGACTCGCTCGAAGGGTTCCCCTATGTAGTGCTCCGTCCCACGGGCGTCTATGGACCACGCGAGCGCGACTATTTCCTCATGGCGCAGAGCATCAAGCAGCATGTGGACTTCGCAGCGGGCTACAAGCGGCAAGACATCACCTTCGTTTATGTGCAGGATGTGGTGCAAGCCGTCTTTTTGGCGCTCGACCACGGACAGACCGGCCGCAAATACTTTCTCAGCGACGGACAGGTGTATCAGTCGCGCACCTTCAGCGACCTGCTCAAACATGAATTGGGCGACAAATGGCTGCTGCGCATCAAAGCACCCATCTGGGGATTGCGTGTGGTGACGTTCTGCGGCGAGTACATCGGGCGGATGCGCAAAAAAGTGACCGCCCTTAACAACGACAAATACCACATCATGCGGCAGCGTAACTGGCGTTGCGACATCCAGCCCGCCATCGATGAACTGGGCTTCCACCCGGAGTATAACCTGGAACAGGGTGTCAAACTCGCCGTGAAATGGTATAAAGAAAACGGATGGCTGTAAAAGCCTCCCCCAATATGGGCCTCCCCCGTACCCCCAGAAGGGGGACTCAAAGAGAGAGGGGGCTCAAATAGAGAAGATAATTTCATACATGATTTTGAATAATAACAACAGAGAAAACGATAAAGAAGTTCCCAGAAAAGGGGTGTGGGGCCTGATGGCTTTCGAATGGGTGATCTTGGCATACCTGTTCGTCACGCTGGCAGTGATTCTCATCTTTCACGACCGTTTCGTCAACCCCTCGCCGATGATTTGGGGGCGTGTGGGCATCCTGGCCTTCATGGCTGTCTTGTGGGCGGCCTATCGTGTCAAACCATGCCTGGCTAACAAAGTAATCCGCGTGACGGTGCATCTGGCACTGCTCAGTTGGTGGTATCCCGACACCTTCGAATTCAACCGTTTGTTGCCCTGTCTCGACCATGTCTTCGCCTCATTGGAGCAGAGCGTTTTCGGGATGCAACCGGCCTTGCTCTTCTCCAAAACCTTCGACTCGCCCGTGTTCAGCGAACTGATGTGTCTGGGTTACGGCTCGTACTTTCCCATGATTGCCGTGGTCACCATCTATTACCTCATTCGCAAACGGGTGGAGTTTGAGCGTGTTGTCTTCGTCATCATTGCCGCCTTCTTCATCCATTACGTCATCTTCGTCCTCTTGCCCGTTTCCGGTCCTCAGTTCTATTATTACGTGGTGGGCGAGGACCAGATTGCACAGGGTGTCTTTCCGAATATTGGTGATTATTACCATACGGCATGGGACGGCAATGCCCTGCCCATCCCTGGTGAGAAAGGACTGTTCCAGACATTGGTGCAGACGGCTCACGAAGCCGGAGAGCGCCCCACGGCAGCCTTCCCCAGCAGCCATGTGGGCATCACGATACTTTTGTTGTTGTTGGCTTGGCACAGTCGCAGCAAATGGCTCTTCTTCTGTCTGTTGCCACTCGGCATACTGATGTTCTTCGCCACGTTCTACATCAAGGCGCACTACGCCATCGATGCCATCGCCGGCCTCGCCAGCGGCTCTCTTTGTTATTGGTTGCTCATGAAGATGAAGATCAAAACTGGTCAAAGTTAGATATAAGAAAAAGATGAAAAAGCTCTATATAGAAACATACGGATGCCAAATGAATGTGGCAGACAGCGAGGTGGTTGCCTCGGTGATGCAGATGGCGGGCTATGAGCCGTGCGATTCTGCCGAAGAGGCCGATGCCATCTTCCTCAATACCTGTTCAGTGCGCGAGAATGCCGAAAACAAGATTTATCATCGGCTGGAGGCGCTGAAAAATTTAAAAATTAAAAAATTAAAACAGGAAAAAGGCGGAAACGACAAATCAGGCCAAAACGACAAATCAGGCGGAAGCGCCAACGAGAGAGGTCACGGGCTGATTATCGGCGTACTCGGTTGCATGGCCGAACGCGTGAAAAACGATTTGATAGAGAACCACCACGCCGACTTGGTGGCCGGTCCCGACGCCTATCTCAACCTGCCCGACTTGGTGGCTCAGGTGGAGATGGGACAGAAAGCCATCAATATTGAGTTGTCCAATACCGAGACCTACCGCGACATTGTGCCGCAACGCATCGCCGGCAACCGCATCAGCGGATACGTGAGCATCATGCGCGGCTGCAACAATTTCTGCCATTACTGCATCGTGCCCTACACCCGCGGACGCGAACGCTCGCGCGACATCGACAGCATCCTCAACGAGGTGCGCGACCTGCGCGACCGCGGCTACAAAGAAGTGACCCTGTTGGGGCAAAACGTGAATTCTTATTATTTTGAAGAAGCCGAAAAGTCTGGAGAATCCGCAAACACCGGACAATCCGGCAGTTCCGCCATCACTTTCCCCCAACTGCTCCGGCGAGTGGCCGAGGAGGCGCCCGGTATGCGCATCCGCTTCACCACCTCGCACCCGAAAGACATGAGCGATGAGACACTCCATGTCATCGCCGACATGCCCAATGTGTGCCGCCATATCCACCTGCCCGTGCAAAGCGGCAGCGACCGCATCCTGAAACTCATGAACCGCAAATATACCCGCGCGTGGTACCTCGACCGGGTAGCGGCCATCCGGCGCATCATACCCGAATGCGGGCTCTCCACTGACATTTTCGTGGGCTATCACAGCGAGACAGAGGAAGACCACCAACTGTCGCTGAGCCTGATGCGCGAGGTGGGCTACGACTCCGCATTCATGTTCAAATACAGCGAGCGTCCCGGCACCTACGCATCGAAGCACCTGCCCGACGATGTGCCCGAGGAAGTGAAGATACGCCGTTTGAACGAGTTGATTGCCCTGCAGACCGAGATGTCGGCCGTTGCCAACAAACGCGATGAGGGCAAGGTGTTTGAAGTGCTGGTGGAAGGATTCAGCAAACGCTCACGGGCGCAACTCTGCGGCCGCACTGAGCAAAACAAGATGGTGGTGTTCGACAAAGGCAACCATCACCCCGGGGAGATTGTCCGCGTGCGCATCACCGGTTCAACCAGTGCCACACTGTTAGGAGAGGAGGTCGTATGAGAGAGTTTCTGCAAGTATTAAAGCGGTTTCTGCCGCCCTATAAGAAATATCTGACACTGTCGGTCATCTTCAACATCCTTTCGGCGGTGCTCAATATCTTCTCCTTCGCCGCGCTCATCCCCATTCTGCAAATCCTCTTCCAGACCGACCAAGCCACCGCAGCCACGCGCCTGATGGATTGGAGCGAGGGCTCGGTGAGAGAAGTGCTCAGCAACAACGCCGACTACTACATCGGACAGATGGTAGGCAGTTGGGGTGCCACCACCACACTGCTCGTCATCGGCCTGTTCCTGGCCTTCATGACGTTTCTCAAGACAGGAGCCTATTTCCTCTCGTCGGCCACCATCATCCCCATCCGCACGGGCGTGGTGCGCGACATCCGCAACCAACTCTATCAGAAAATCAACGCCCTGCATATCGGTTTCTTCTCCGAGGAGCGCAAGGGTGACATTATCGCCCGCATGAGCGGCGACGTACAGGAGATAGAGTCGTCCATCATGTCATCGCTCGACATGCTCTTCAAAAACCCCATCCTCATCATCGCATATTTTGCCACATTGCTGGTCATCAGCTGGCAACTCACCCTCTTTACCCTCGCCGTGGTACCTATCATGGGATGGTTCATGGGATATGTGGGACGCAAACTGAAACAGAAATCCATCAAGGCGCAGGCCCTTTGGAGCGATACGATGAGTCAGGTGGAAGAGACCCTCGGCGGTCTGCGCATCATCAAGGCATTCTGTGCCGAAGACAAGATGAACAAACGGTTCGACGAGGTGAACAGCGACTACCGCAACCACATCATGCGCGTCAACATCCGCCAACAGATGGCACACCCGATGAGCGAATTTCTCGGCACGGTGATGATTGTCATCGTGCTGTGGTTCGGCGGAGTGCTGGTGCTCAACAACTCAGCCATCAGCGGTCCCACCTTCATCTACTACCTCGTCATCCTCTACAGCATCATCAACCCGCTCAAGGAGTTCTCGAAAGCAGGTTATAACATCCCCAAGGGACTGGCATCAATGGAGCGCGTGGATAAGATTCTGAAAGCGGAGACAGCCATCAAAGACCCGGAACACCCGAAGACCATCAACGGGTTCAACCATCAGATAGAGTTCCGCCACGTCTCATTCCGCTATGGCGAGCAATGGGTGCTGCGCGACATCAACCTCGTCATCAAGAAAGGGGAGACGGTGGCACTCGTGGGCCAGAGCGGCAGCGGCAAATCGACACTCGTGGACCTCATCGCCCGTTACTATGACACCGTTGAGGGTGAAATCCTCATCGACGGCATCAACGTGAAAGACCTGCGGTTGAACGACCTGCGCGCCCTCATCGGCAATGTCAACCAGGAGTCCATCCTCTTCAATGACACGTTCTTCAACAATATCTCTTTCGGTGTGGACAATGCCACGCTGGAGCAGGTAGAGGAAGCGGCCCGCATCGCCAACGCCCATGAGTTCATCATGGCCACCGAACATGGTTATGACACCCCCGTGGGCGACCGTGGCGGACGGCTTTCCGGCGGACAACGCCAACGCGTGAGCATCGCCCGCGCCATCCTGAAAAACCCGCCCATCCTCATCCTCGACGAAGCCACATCGGCACTCGACACGGAGAGTGAACGACTGGTGCAGGATGCATTGGAGCGGCTGATGAAGACACGCACCACCGTAGCCATCGCCCACCGCCTCTCCACCATCAAGAACGCCACAGAGATCTGTGTGCTGCACGAGGGACGCATCGTGGAACGCGGCTCGCACGAAGAGTTGCTCGCCGCCGACGGCTACTACAAGAAACTGCACGACATGCAAGCATAAAGAAGACCCTCCCCCAGCCTCGAAGACCCTCCCCCGGCCCCTCCCTTGTAGGGAGGGGAGTGGATAGTCATACTACTGGCGCTTCCTATAACTTCTTATAACTTCATATATCTCCCTATATCTTCATATAACTTCCTATATCTCCCTATATCTTCATATATCTCCCTATATCTCCCTATATCTTCATATAACTTCCTATATCTCCCTATATCTCCCTATATCTTCATATAACTTCCTTTCTATGTATTACCTTCTTTACGGTTTTTGTTACCTCATCTCACTCCTCCCCTACCGGGCCCTTTACGGTCTGGCCGATTTCATCTACTTATGGCTCTACCGTGTCATCGGCTATCGGAAGAAAGTGGTGCGGAAAAACCTTGCTGAGGCTTTCCCAGAAAAAGATGAGAAAGAACGCAGAAGCATCGAGCGGAAGTTCTACCACTTCCTCTGCGATTACTTTGTAGAGACCATCAAACTGCTGTCAGTAAGCGACAAGACACTTCTCAAACACCTTGAGTTCCGTAATCTTGAGGAGGTGGAACAAGTCTTCGACCAAGGGCGGTCAGCGGCGGGTTTCCTCGGCCATTACTGCAATTGGGAATACCTCTCCGCCACGGCTTTGGGCTTCAAGAAGCATACCGATGCCGCCACCGGCCTGATATACGACCCCCTGTCGAACAAAACGGTTGACCGCCTCTTCCTCGCCATACGGAGTGCCAAGCGGGGCGACTGCATCAACAAAAGAAAGATTCTGCGCCACTTGCTCCAGTACAAGCAGAAAAACCGGCTGTCGTTCTGCGGATACATCGCCGACCAGGCACCCAAATGGGAGAACATCCATCTCTGGCTTCCTTTCCTGCATCACGACACACCCGTGTTCACCGGAGCCGAACGAATTGTGAGGAAGATGCGCAACGCCGTCTTCTATCTGGATATGGAACGGCCCAAACGGGGCAAATATATCACCACCATACGGCTCATCACCGACCATCCCGAGCAGTTGGAGGAGCATGAGCTCACACGTCGGTTCTTCGCCCTCCTCGAGGAGACCATCCGCCGCGAGCCCCACCTCTACCTGTGGAGCCATGACCGCTGGCGCAGAACACACGAGGAATTTGACCGCCGTTTTGAGGTGGTGAACGGAAAAGTGATCAAAAGGTCGGAAAAGGGTTGAACCAGCGGTATCAAAGATACTGGTTGACACTCAACACGGCGTCACCACATTCCTTGACCACCTGTTCGAGCGTACTGCCGAAAGCATCCTGCAGAGTGGCGCGCGCCTCAGCGAGCGTGAGGGGCAGTGACCCCTTTGGCGGTGGTACGCCAAGTCCGGACAGCACCTTGATTTTCTCGTATAACTGGGTGTATTTTCCACCTTGCCCCTTGAACACAGCCACCTCGATGCGTGGGGCGAGGATACGTTCAAACTGCTTCACCTCCTGGCGTATACCCTCTTCAACAAGAGCCTCGCCGTAGCCGAACACATGCATGGCCTCGTCCTGTAATCCTTTGTCCCACAGGTCCATGGCCTGCTTTTTGATGGCCTCACCCTGGTCCATGAACTCCTTACACTTATGTACGAAGGTGTCGGCCACACGCTTGGGGTCGGCCAGTTTCTCCGTCTGCCGGGCTTTGTTGACAATACGCACCACATCGTCGCCATAACTATCCGCACTTTTTAGTCCGTTGACCACAGCCTGGTCGTATTTGGTGAGTGCCTTGACCATGGTCTGCTGGTCGGCAGGCAGATATTTGAAGTTGACCTCCCAGAACGCCTCGGAGTAGCACTCACGCATGAGGCCCTCGGCCAGATCCACCTCGCCGTTGGCTGTGACGAGGCGCATGGTCACATCGCGGTCGGCAGCTATTTTCCCTCCTTTACGCAGCAGGTCGGCGTCGTTGCCCGACATACTGACGATTTTGAGTTTGTCTTTGCTCACCCCCTTCATCTTATCCGCCGTTTTCTCCAGCCACACGACATCCACATCTTTGGATATTTCTTTGATCTGCGCGTTGAAGTTAGCCCGGAGCAGGTCGGACTTGTGACCGCGCAGCACATTCTGCGCCGACTTGTTGCCCTGCACGGCGAGCGCCGCCTTACGCAGTTCCTCAGCCGGTGTGAGCGGGTCGTTGCACAGTTTGCGGAAGTTCTCCACAAGTTTCTCCCCATCCTTACGTGCCCGTTTTGCGCAAGCTTCTTCGAAGAGCGACCCCTTGCCGTTGGCGGCACCTTTCATGCGAGCCTTCACGATGGCCGCGTTCGCTTTCTTCTGCGCCTGACTGCGTATTGAAGAGGCCTTTCCTGCAGCCGACTTGACCCGTGCCGCCGTGCTGCTTGCGGCAAACCCTTTCGTGGCGGCCCGCTTGGCGGTAGTGGCGGCGGCTTTCTCGGCATTGCCCATGAGTCCTTTCACCTTGTTGAAAGCTTTTGCCAGCCCCATGCCCGCGTACTTCGCGCCAATCTCCATGCCTTTGCCCATCAGTTCGTCGGTGATGACACTGACGCTACCCACAACGAATGCGCCAAACACGCTGTCGCCGCCCTCGTTGACGTAGTCGCGCATCTTCACCAGTGTACTGGCGGGTGCGAACACCAGTTCAGAGGCACCTGCGGTGACGATACCGAGTCCTATGCGGCAGACGATACCTCCGATGCTGTTCTCCATCTCGGCGTAGGTGCTCAGAGCAAGGTCAAAATCGCTGGCCTCCGGCCCCATCACAATCTGGTTGGCAAAGTAGGAGCCCACCTCGCCCATGATGAACTTCTGATAGAAGTCGTGTATTCGCTCATAGTCGGGTTCGTAGTAACCGAAGTCTTTATGGAAGCCATCGAGCATACATGATATCTTGTAGTAGAGTGGCCTGAGCTCTGCAAACCGCTTGTCGCACGCGATGTTTTCGCGGATTTGTTCCAGATTGTCATGAATCTGGATGTCACGCTTGTCGCGGTCGTAGCCGTCCTGTGTCAGGCTCTTGCCCGGTGTGGGCGGCAGGTCGGCGCGGTAAGGCTGCGAGATGAGCGGCACATCTACGTAACTGGTGAAAGGCTGCCCCTTGTAGGTGACGGCGGCTTTGATGCGCACGGTGCCTCTGTTGGGTGGCATGAGATAGCCTTCTGTGGCATGCAACGTGCCCCAGACTGTGCCGTCTTTGACTCCTCCGAACTCATACTTGAACTTGAGGACATCGCAAGGGCGCGGCAGGTCATTGCCATTCTTATCCTTCATGATGACTGTGGAGATGTCGTCAAAGGTGACTACGGGGTCGGCATCGGGAATGGGCGTGAACACCTGCCCTGTCTGCGGGTCGGCCAGGGTGAGTTGGAAGTTGATGAGCGAAGATGCGAATTCGCGATGTCCTTTGTAATCCTTTCCGGGTATGCGTTCGCTGTTGTAGGAACTTCCCCTCTCCACGAGGTATGCCTTCAGCGCCCTGCATCCCACGCGGAAGCCGAGGAATACGCGGTAAACGAAGAACTCCTTCTCCAAGGGTGCTTTATTCCTGTTCGTGTGCACGCGGATGACACACCGGTATTCGTCAATGGTGCCCGGTAGTTTGGGTTCCTTTCTCACATCGCCCTGCTCGGTGATATGCACCTTGTAGAAACCCGGTCTGTCTTGCTCTTGTTCCAGTTTGGTGCTGAAGTACTTCTGTCCGCTGACCATCGCTGCCTGCACACCGGTGACGCCCTCGGTATTTCCTTGCAGCGCAAACTCCATGAACTGCGTCTTGCCAAGTCCGGCAGCAAACGTGATGCCCTCCTCTACGACGATTTCCAGTTGACCTTGCACGTGAAAGACCACGTGATTGATGAACGTGCCCTGAGGCCCGTTGAATGTAAAAGTCACCTGCGTGTCACCTGCCACGGGACTGTCCTCCGGTATGCTGATGAGCGCCGCCTTATAAGGCCCGGTCATCGAGTCGCCCTGCTTGACAACCCCTTGCGGAACACTGATGTTAATCATCGATGTAAGATCAGGCCGTGGTAAGTGCTGTCCTTGCATTGTAATCTCCTCAATGCGTGCGCCCACAGTATGTGGTGCATCGCCTTTGGAGAGCGTATCGCCACAGTCCTTGTAGATGAGCATCTGGAACACGCTTGGCGGTTGCGGACTGTCACCTCCGTTTTTCTTGTTCTTTTTAGCGAGCGCGGCAGTTCCTCCAACAGCCAGGGTAATCCCTAAAAAGATGACGACGGGAATGAGTACGCCTTCGCCCTCGCCTTCTTCCTTCTCGGCATTTGTAGTCACCTCTACCACGGGCTTTTCGGCCACAACCTCGTTTTTATCCTTCTCATAGTAGTAATATACAAAACATTTAGCACCATAAACCGCCACTTCCTCTTCTACCGTGCAGGTGTCTCTGTCCGCAGGGAATTCAATATAATACTCGCTTTCATTGCTGTTCGGTTTAAGCCATTGGCCCTGTGAGTCTCGCAACACCTTGATATCAGAGCAGAGCGGCGTTCCCATCCAGAACGGCTCTTTGTCGCCCGACGGCTCATCTTGTCGCAGAGTCCAAATAAAGATGTTTTCGGCCATCTCTGGCATCGGTGACAATGAGAAAGAGAATACTTTTTGTCCTCCTGGCTCTCCCCTGTTTTCGCCCCATTTGATTTGCACGGTATAACTGCTGCCCGACTTGGTGATCCGCGAGCCCAGACCGTCTTCATCGTATTGGGCTTTCGAGTCATCAACCTCTGTTTTGGTCAAGCGCCATCGCGCTTTCTGACTGTTTTGCGCCACTGCGGTGAGAACTGTGCTACAGCAAAGCAAAAACAACGCGACGAGGAACGGAATATGGTGTTTTTTGTACATGGAGTTGAAGGGTTAGTATGGTTCATTGATAGCGGTTGTAAAATTAGTAAAGTTTTCGCAATCGTTGAAAGAATACACGATGAATGAGACGTTTTTTGTTTTTTATTAACGAAATAACGCTTGGCTGTAACTTCCATGAAAAAAATACCCTCCCTTTTTTCTGTATTTTAGAACGGGAATGGGTAAAGAAAGGATGTTGCCTTTTCGCTTTTTATGGACAGCAAGGTCTTTTTAGTGTAATCGATTTAACAAAATCTGGCTATAGTTTACAAATGTGTTGAACAGTATGATCTTTATCTTTGATGAAGAAGACACGTTTAACGACCGCCATGGTGTCATTGAGTTAATGCCTATATGGAAATGGTTACTCTGAAAATCATTAAAATCTGACGTTTCTTTGGAAGAATCAACAATTATGACTATTTTTGCAACTGAAAAAGAAAGGGAACATAGCATCATCATGAACATCGGACTCGACGCCAAACGCATCGTACGAAATGCTTCCGGGCTGGGCAACTACGGACGGACACTTGTCAACGACCTCTGCAATATCGTTGACCATGACACCATGCTCCACCTCTATGCCCCCGACCCAGGTAATGAAGTGCTTCGTGAACAAGTCAAGACATCGGACCGCGTCCGATTCGTCTATCCCGAACATACGCCGATGAAAGCATGGTGGCGTAGCCACGGCATCGTCAAAGACCTGCTGCGCGACCACATCGACCTCTACCACGGATTGTCGGGCGAACTGCCTGTGGGCATCCGCCAGGCCGGCATCAAGAGTGTGGTTACCATTCACGATCTCATCTTCCTCCGTCACCCGGAATATTACCACTGGTGGGATGTGAAAATCTATGCCGCCAAGTTCCACAAGACGCTGAGTGAGGCCGACAGCATCGTTGCCATCAGCCAACGCACCAAAGACGATATCATCGAACTGGGCGGCATCGACCCCGACCGCATCAAGGTGATCTACCAGAGTTGCGGCGACTCCTTCAAATACCCCTCCAACGAGGACCGACGACAGTCTGTCAATGCCCAATATATGCTGCCCTCACGTTATATTATCAATGTGGGTACCATCGAGGAGCGCAAAAACATCCTGCTGGCCGTGAAAGCCCTTCACCAACTGCCCGAAGACCTGTCGCTCGTCATTGTGGGGCGCAGTACCCCTTATGCCGAACAAGTGAAACGTTACGCGGAAGAGAACCGGCTCGGCCACCGTGTGCATTTCCTGCACGGGGTGCCCAACAGTGACCTGCCCGCCATCTATCAGATGGCAGAGGCCTGCGTCTATCCTTCCCGTTATGAGGGTTTCGGCATCCCCGTCATAGAAGCCATCCAGAGCGGCCTGCCCGTAGTGGCATGTTCGGGCAGTTGCCTGGAAGAGGCGGGCGGTCCCGACTGCCTGTATGTGCACCCCGATGATGTGCAGGGCATGGCGGCAAGCATCCTGCAAGTCGTCAAGGGAGCCGAAGGCCGCGACGAACGTATCGCACGAGCCCAACAATACATCACACGTTTCGAGGGCAACGATGTGGCCCAACAAATGATGGAAGTATATTTAGGGGTAAGGGGTAAGTCCAAACTCCTAAACTCCTAAACTCCACAATAACCTTCTAAACTCCACAAACTCCCAAACGAATAAACCACCAAATGCGAACAGTGCTGCTCAATCCCAACTACGAACACCTGCGGTCGTTCATCAGTGCTCTGCCTGAGCGGATGGACGCCGAAGGCACTTATATCTATGGTGGACGGCGCAACCTCATCAAGATGTTCGTAGCCCCCGACGGCACACAACTCAACGTGAAACGGTATAAGAAACCCGTTTTCCCCTCCAACATCATCTACTCAACAGGCATCAGAAAACCCAAGGGACTGCGCGCTTACACCTACCCCGACATCCTGCTCAAGAAAGGCATTGAGACCCCCGAGGCAGTGGCGTATATCGAAGACCGCACCCTCGGACTGTTGCGCTACTCCTGGTTCATCAGCATCCAGTGTCCGTACAGTCACCGACTCTATGAACTGGGCGATGCCACACCGGAAGCCTATACCCCAATCGCGCTGGCGCTGGCCAAGTATTGCGCCCACATGCACCAGCAAGAGGTGTTGCACCAAGACTTCTCGCCTGGCAATGTGCTTTGGGAAAAGACCACCGACGGCTATCGTTTCTCTATCGTCGATATCAACCGTATGCGGTTCGGCCACGTGTCGCTGCAAGACGGTTGCCGCAGTTTCGCACGCCTGTGGGGCCCGAAAGCCTTCATCCAACTGCTTGTACGCGAGTATGCCCGACTGCGCCACTTCGATGCCGAGGCCGCCGAGGCTGTCGTCATGCAAGAGCGCGTCCGCTTCTGGACCCACTATCAGAAAAAACGTGAAATGGAGTTTCAATTGGAATTATAAAGAACATCACCCACAAATCATTGAACACATGAACTACTTCATTGAGATTATCAATCAAAACAAAGCCAAGACAGACATCGACACCATCTACAAACAGCTGGGCTACACCAACCTGACCCCCATGCGCAAAAGCATCAACCCCGTGTCACGGTTCTTCGTCAAGCTGGCCGGAGTGGCGCGCATCCTCACCAAAGTGGGGCGGGACGACACGCTGTTCCTGCAATATCCGATGAAGAAGTTCTACTACACCGCATGCACGTTCGCCCATCTGAAAAAAGCGAAAGTGGTCACCATCATCCACGATTTGGGTGCCTTCCGCCGGCATAAGCTCACGCCCGAACAAGAAAACAAACGGCTCAGCAAGACCGACTTCCTCATCGCCCATAATGAGACCATGAAACAATACCTCATCAACCATGGTTTCAAAAACACCATCGTGTCGCTCGACATCTTCGACTATCTGTCGGAGTCTGAGCCCAAGACCTACGCCACACCCCACAAGCCCTGGAGCGTGGTCTATGCCGGAGGACTGCACCAGTGGCGCACACCCTTCCTTTACAAATTGCAACCACACATGCAGCAATGGCAGATGGAACTTTTCGGACCGGGGTTCGAAGAAGAGGGGAACAAGAACGAAAGGCTGCACTACCATGGCAGTCTAAAACCCGAAGAGCTTATGCAACAAGTAGAAGCCGACTTCGGACTGGTTTGGGATGGCAGTTCACTGGATGAGTGTGACGGCGACTGGGGCACCTATCTGAAAATCAACAACCCGCACAAGACCTCTTTTTATATACGCGCGGGAATACCCGTCATCGTGTGGACGCAGGCAGCCATGAAACCCTTCATTCTCGAAAACGGGCTGGGTTTCGCCGTTGACTCACTGCGGCAGATTGACGAGGTATTGGCTCACCTCACCGTCGAAGAATACCAGAAGATGCGCGAGGCCGCGGCGAGATATGCCGTCCTGTTGGGACAGGGCCATTTCGCATCCCGCCATTTCAATGCCGCCACTTCTTCGTCAGCCGGGTAAACAACGACTTACGATAATCGCTCCGCACTTTCGGCAATAATTCCCGATAGCTGTGGTCAGGATTGATGATGAGCTGGCCATGATTCGTCTTGGCCATCACGGGAGTCATATAATCATCACCATACTGTAAGCGCAAAAACTCATCGTAGCCCTGGGGTACAGGCACCTTCAGTCCCTCGAAATCCATCCATACCGTAGAGTCGAAAAGGCGCTTGGGGAAAATCAGGCGCAGTCCGTCAATACCCAACTGTGCCACGCGGTCGCTGTCGTCCCATGAATGGGAGCGGTAAAGGTCTTCAATGGGCTTAAACAACTCGTAAAAGCCCTCGCGGCGCACCTTCCAACGCCATTTGTATTTGCGGAAGACCAACCCGATGCGTCCCGACACCAAGATAGGATAGTCGATGCTCTTCAGACATTTCATGCGTTTGTTGGCCCTCCGCAAGATATTCTGACACTCCGTCTCGTCGTCGGACAGTCCTTCGAAAGCGAAGATATCGATAAAGATACCTTGGTTGAACGGACGCCAAGCGTCGCTCGGCCGGATGGCAGCAGTGTCGCTGCGCCGCAACTGGGCGTGACCGCGATAATAATGACTGTCGGTCTGTGCCGTCTGAAAGAAATACGGCTCTTGAAAGACTTGCGGGGCGATGGCCTGCAACCTGTCGTAATCAGGGCGCGGCATACTCACATCGATATCATCGTCCCAAGGGATATAACCATGATGCCGCACGGCACCCAGCATGGTACCGCCGTCGCACCAGAGCCGCAGACCATGTTCTTGGCACACATCAATCAGCCGTTTGAACATATCGAGTTGTATGTTCCACACCCGTTTCATCTCCGCGGATATCAGATATCCGTCACGTGTCTCAGCCTCAGGGCTCACATAATTGATTGTCATATTATCATCGCGCCTTTTCGTGATTATTTTACATGATGCAAATTTACATGTTTTTTTCCAAAAACAAGGCTATCTGAATAAAAAACTCTATTTTACCACGGATTATCCATGGATTAACCACGACTAACGCTATAGTTCACATTATAAATCTCCAAAACCTCTTAACACCTTCGTGTTGTTATGAGTTGTATTATGTTGTCTTCCTAAAATGGAATAAAACAAGCTTTACACCTAAAAGTATTACACTACCTTGTGAACAATAATAATTCTCTTTTTACTCATTGATTATCAATATTTTAATTAAGAGTTCTTAATGTTCACAACTTGGTGTAACACATACTTGTGTATATTTGATGATTTGTTTATTATTATAGAATTCTGTATTAACCGCGACTATTATGGACAGCAACAGCATATAAGACCTTTTCAAAACTCATATCATGGCCGATGTTTGCAGCCAATGAACATATATATTTAAAAGTAAAACAAGACATAGGATGGCCAAATTACCGAATAAAAATAAGCCAAATCACCGAAAATTATTAAGCCAAATCTCCGAATATTAATAAAATTGCGTATCTTTGCAGCGGATTTCTATAAATAATGAACGTCATAATGTACAAAAAAAGGATTCTCGACAAGTTACTTGAGCGTAAACTAAAAGGATGTGGGGCTGTTCTTATGGAAGGGCCTAAGTGGTGTGGAAAAACGACAACCTGTGAACAACAGGCAAAGAGTACGCTATACATGTCTGACCCAGAACACAAAAGCCAATATCTTCGATTGGCAGACATCAATATTAAGAAATTGCTCGAAGGTGAAGCGCCAAGACTTATTGACGAGTGGCAAGTAGCCCCCAAATTCTGGGATGCAATACG